>NZ_VWXC01000059.1:0-1173 GCF_011752685.1 Candidatus Pantoea communis | reverse complement strand
TTACGGATTTTTTTATGCTTCTCAGTCAGGCTCTCGATATCGTTCATAAGTTTACGCCTCAGGAATTCTCGGGGCTTTCCGATCTCCTTTCTCCTGAACTCATTGACGAGTGTCTCGCTGATACCGGGACAGTGACGTTACGAAAGCGCCGTTTATCGATGGAAATGATGGTCTGGGCTGTAACCGGCATGGCACTTTTTCGCTCCCATTCGATGACCCAGCTCGTCTCACACCTGGATATCCTTCTGCCGGGGAAAAGGCCCTTTGTTGCGCCCAGCGCAGTTGTGCAGGCCCGGCAGCGATTTGGAGAAGATGTTATCCGGCTGATGTTTGAGAAAACACAGCGCCTGTGGTTTGAAAAGACCCCGCTGTCTCACTGGAACGGACTGACTCTGATGGCGGTGGATGGCACCGTATGGCGCACCCCTGATACACCAGAAAATGATGCCGCCTTCGGGCGAACGGCCAATATTAATAAGTGCTCTGAGTGGCCGCAGGTGCGTATGGTCTGTCAGATGGAAGTCACCAGCCATCTGTTGTCAGCAGTAGCGTTCGACAGCGTCTCAGCTGTCGGCGAAGCCGATCTTGCCGCTCAGCTTATCCCACAAACCCCCGACCACTCTCTGACCCTCTTTGATAAAGGTTTTTATGCGCTGGGTCTGCTGCACGCCTGGCAGTCGGCGGGAACGGAAAGACACTGGATGTTGCCGCTGCGCAAAGGGGCACAGTACCGTGTTGTCCGTAGCTTAGGGGCCGGGCAGGAGTTGGTGGAATTAGAGCTGTCGCCGCAGGCGAAGAAAAAATGGCAGGGTGCTGCAGACACACTGACGGCAAGGCTTATCAGCAAAGAACTCAACGGAAAAAAGGTTCAAATCCTGACATCGATGTGCGATCCGCTGAGATACCCGAAAGCGGATGTTGTGGATTTATACAGCCATCGCTGGGAAATAGAGCACGGCTTCCGCGAGATGAAACAGCACCTGCTGAATAATGAGCTGACGCTGAGAAGCAAAAAGCCAGAACTTGTGCGTCAGGAGCTGTGGGGTGTGGTCCTGGCCTATAACCTTCTGAGGTTCATGATGGCGCAGATGGCGTACAGCCTGAAAGGCGTGGAACCTTATCAGATGAGTTTTAAGCAGTCCGCACTGTATCTGAGAAGTCATCTGAGCCTGC
>NZ_VWXC01000058.1:0-1195 GCF_011752685.1 Candidatus Pantoea communis | reverse complement strand
GTCGCTGCCGCAGCTTCGGTGCATGGTTTAGCCCCGTTACATCTTCCGCGCAGGCCGACTCGACCAGTGAGCTATTACGCTTTCTTTAAATGATGGCTGCTTCTAAGCCAACATCCTGGCTGTCTGTGCCTTCCCACATCGTTTCCCACTTAACCATGACTTTGGGACCTTAGCTGGCGGTCTGGGTTGTTTCCCTCTTCACGACGGACGTTAGCACCCGCCGTGTGTCTCCCGTGATAACATTCTTCGGTATTCGCAGTTTGCATCGGGTTGGTAAGCCGGGATGGCCCCCTAGCCGAAACAGTGCTCTACCCCCGAAGATGAGTTCACGAGGCGCTACCTAAATAGCTTTCGGGGAGAACCAGCTATCTCCCGGTTTGATTGGCCTTTCACCCCCAGCCACAAGTCATCCGCTAATTTTTCAACATTAGTCGGTTCGGTCCTCCAGTTAGTGTTACCCAACCTTCAACCTGCCCATGGCTAGATCACCGGGTTTCGGGTCTATACCCTGCAACTTAACGCCCAGTTAAGACTCGGTTTCCCTGCGGCTCCCCTATACGGTTAACCTTGCTACAGAATATAAGTCGCTGACCCATTATACAAAAGGTACGCAGTCACCTAACTAGTAGGCTCCCACTGCTTGTACGTACACGGTTTCAGGTTCTGTTTCACTCCCCTCGCCGGGGTTCTTTTCGCCTTTCCCTCACGGTACTGGTTCACTATCGGTCAGTCAGGAGTATTTAGCCTTGGAGGATGGTCCCCCCATATTCAGACAGGATACCACGTGTCCCGCCCTACTCTTCGAACTCACAATAAGTGCATTTTTGTGTACGGGAGTATCACCCTGTACCCTGCGACTTTCCAGACGCTTCCACTAATGCACAAACTGATTCAGGTTCTGGGCTGCTCCCCGTTCGCTCGCCGCTACTGGGGGAATCTCGGTTGATTTCTTTTCCTCTGGGTACTTAGATGTTTCAGTTCCCCAGGTTCGCCTCGCAACACTATGTATTCATGTTGCGATGATGCACAGAGTGCACCGGGTTTCCCCATTCGGACATCGTCGGCTGTAGCGGTTCATATCACCTTACCGACGCTTTACGCAGATTAGCACGTCCTTCATCGCCTCTGACTGCCAGGGCATCCACCGTGTACGCTTAGTCGCTTAACCTCACAACCCACAGGCGTTTTACAACGC
>NZ_VWXC01000057.1:0-1268 GCF_011752685.1 Candidatus Pantoea communis | reverse complement strand
ATTCGCCCAGGCGAAGCGCCTTCGAGTGTCCAGAGCAGCTTCATCACCCACGCTGTCGATTCCCTGAAGCTGAGCTGGTTAGGCCAGTATCCCTTCAGCGTTGAGGCCATTCTTATCATCTGATATCTCACCAGATTGTAGGCCAGCAGCACGCCCCACAGCTCCTGCCTTACCATCTCCGGCTTCCTGCTGCGAAGCGTGAGCCTGCTGTCCTGGAGACCCTGCTTTATTTCACGATATCCCAGCTCTATCTCCCAGCGATGACTGTAGAGATCCGCTATTTCTTTACCCGGATAACGCATCGCATCCGTCATCGACGTCAGGAACTGCCACGTCCGGCCTTTTATTTCCCGGCTTATCATCCTCATCTCTGTGTGCGCCGCCAGATGCGGCCATTTCTTCCGTGACTGAGCGGAGGTTTTTACCCGGATAAGTATGTCTCCCTTCCCCAGACGACGTACCTCTTCGTACTGCAGGTCTTTACGTGCCGCTATCATCCAGTGACGGTTTTCGCCGGCCTCATGCCAGGCGCTAAGCAGACCGAATGACGTGTAACCCTTATCGAAGAGAGTCAGGCTGTTGTCGCACGCGCGTTCAATGAGACCTTCTGCCAGCACCATCTCATTCTCGTTCTGGCAGCCCATCGCGGCGCCGCTGATAAGATGGCTGGTGAGTTCCATCAGGCAGACCATGCGCACCTGCGGATAAGGCGAGGCGCCTGCCACCGTGCCTGAACGCACGAAAGCCTTCTCATTATCAGGCGTTTCTGGCGTGCGCCAGACAACGCCGTCAACAGCGTACAACGTCAGACCACACCAGTCAGGGTGGGAAGTCTGTGCATTCCAGAGCTCGCTGCTCTGTTCGAAAACCCGCCGCACAGCGTCGTCCCCCAGCCGCTGCCTTGCCTGCACTACGGCACTGGGCGCAACGAAAGGACGGTTTCCCGGCAACAGAATATCAAGGCGATTAACGATGGCGTGAAGAGGTTCCTTGCGCTCAAGGGCCATGCCGATGAGACACCAGACCATCATATCTGTAGTGAGTCTGCGCTTGCGGAGCGTGACTGTGCCAGCTTCCTCAAGGCAGCGGCTGATGAGCGCAGGGTCAAGAACATCCGCGAGCGTATTCAGAGGATTACGAAGAGAATCGTAACGAGAGACGATATCAAGGGCCTGACTGAGCTGCATAAAAAAATCCGGAAACGAAGCGTTTCCGGATTCTTACACAGCCACTGGATCGTTCAACTGATCCTTAACTGATCGGCATTA
>NZ_VWXC01000056.1:0-1312 GCF_011752685.1 Candidatus Pantoea communis | reverse complement strand
TGGAGTTGCCCCCGCTAAAACGGACACGGTTAATTTATAGCTAGTAGCGAACTTCTGTATTCCCTTGGTGACTGCATTTTCAGCCCTTTATGGGGATGCCAGTTATTATAGTCTTCCATCCATTCTGTCAGTTTTTCCATTACGGTCACCGCATCCGGCAGGTCATTCACATACACGTAGTCACGCTTGAATGTTTTAACGAACGATTCAGCCATCCCGTTGCTCTCCGGACTGCGCACTGGCGTCGTACACACGATGAACCCGAGTGAGGCGGCGAACATTCTTGTTGAGTCCGCTATGTAGCAACTGCCATTATCGGTCAGCCACTCAACGGTATGTGGCAGGTAAAGCGTATTGCCAAAGCGCTTTTCTACACTCTCTGTCAGCAGATCCTGCACCATAACGCTGTTTATTCCACCTGTTGTCGCCGACCAGCAGATGGCTTCGCGATCACAGCAGTCAAGGCTGAACACTACCCGCACGACTTCCCGATTCCAGCAGCGGATTTCAAAGCCATCTGAACACCAGCGCGTATCCGGCTTGAGTGTCACGACGTTGCCGGTATGACTGCGCTCTGGCTTTCTATGGCCAGATTTTGCCAGCAACAGGTTATTCGCCTGCATGATCCGGTAAATGCGTTTGGGGTTAACCCGCCAGTTTTGTTCCTTCAGCGCACGATTGAGGTGTGCCGTCACGCGACGATAGCCGTTTGTCGCCCGCTCGCTGCATATCTGGCGGATAAGCGGTAACAGTCGGGCGTCATCATCTTTGCTATAGCGGGCTGGCCGCTGCTGGCGCTTCTTTAGGAGCCGTTCATAAAGATTCGCACGCGATACACAGAGCACTTCTGCTATTCGGATGAGGGGATATCGTCCGGTGGCAGCAATGGCATGCGCGATATCAACTTTTTTGCCTGGGCTATCTCAAGCGCGTCGCGAAGGATTTCGGCTTCCATCGTTTTGCGTCCCAGCATCTGTTCAAGCTGTTTGACTTTTTTCTCCAGAGCTTTGAGCTCGGAGACGCTGACTACCTCATCGCCAGCAGCGATCGCAGACTTGCCACCTTCGTTCATTAGCCGTTTCCACTTAAAAAGAAGACTGGGAGTGATGCCATATTGCCGGGCAACGAGTGAGACGGTGTAGCCGGGTTGCATGGCGAGCGCAACAAAACGGGCTTTCTCTTCAGGAGTATAACGACGGCGCTTTTGCTCGCCAGTGATCACTTCGATTCTTTGCACAGGACACTCCTTAAACATAGCTCTATGCGTATGTCTTACTGGTGAAGTGTCCGGTTTAAACGGGGGCTATTACAG
>NZ_VWXC01000055.1:0-1384 GCF_011752685.1 Candidatus Pantoea communis | reverse complement strand
AAAAACGCCTCTGGCGTTGTAAGGTTAAGCCTCACGGGTCATTAGTACCGGTTAGCTCAATGCATCGCTGCACTTACACATCCGGCCTATCAACGTCGTCGTCTTCAACGTCCCTTCAGGACTCTCAGGGAGTCAGGGAGAACTCATCTCGGGGCAAGTTTCGTGCTTAGATGCTTTCAGCACTTATCTTTTCCGCACTTAGCTACCGGGCAATGCCATTGGCATGACAACCCGAACACCAGTGGTGCGTTCACTCCGGTCCTCTCGTACTAGGAGCAACCCCCCTCAATTCTCCAGCGCCCACGGCAGATAGGGACCGAACTGTCTCACGACGTTCTAAACCCAGCTCGCGTACCACTTTAAACGGCGAACAGCCGTACCCTTGGGACCTACTTCAGCCCCAGGATGTGATGAGCCGACATCGAGGTGCCAAACACCGCCGTCGATATGAACTCTTGGGCGGTATCAGCCTGTTATCCCCGGAGTACCTTTTATCCGTTGAGCGATGGCCCTTCCATTCAGAACCACCGGATCACTATGACCTGCTTTCGCACCTGCTCGAGCCGTCACTCTCGCAGTCAAGCTGGCTTATGCCATTGCACTAACCTCCTGATGTCCGACCAGGATTAGCCAACCTTCGTGCTCCTCCGTTACTCTTTGGGAGGAGACCGCCCCAGTCAAACTACCCACCAGACACTGTCCGCAACCCGGATTACGGGTCTACGTTAGAACATCAAACATTAAAGGGTGGTATTTCAAGGTTGGCTCCACGCAGACTGGCGTCCACGCTTCAAAGCCTCCCACCTATCCTACACATCAAGGCTCAATGTTCAGTGTCAAGCTATAGTAAAGGTTCACGGGGTCTTTCCGTCTTGCCGCGGGTACACTGCATCTTCACAGCGATTTCAATTTCACTGAGTCTCGGGTGGAGACAGCCTGGCCATCATTACGCCATTCGTGCAGGTCGGAACTTACCCGACAAGGAATTTCGCTACCTTAGGACCGTTATAGTTACGGCCGCCGTTTACCGGGGCTTCGATCAAGAGCTTCTCCTTGCGGATAACCCCATCAATTAACCTTCCGGCACCGGGCAGGCGTCACACCGTATACGTCCACTTTCGTGTTTGCACAGTGCTGTGTTTTTAATAAACAGTTGCAGCCAGCTGGTATCTTCGACTGCCTTCAGCTCCATCCGCAAGGGACTTCACCTGATGACAGCGTGCCTTCTCCCGAAGTTACGGCACCATTTTGCCTAGTTCCTTCACCCGAGTTCTCTCAAGCGCCTTGGTATTCTCTACCTGACCACCTGTGTCGGTTTGGGGTACGATTTCGTGTTACCTGGAGCTTAGAGGCTTTTCCTGGAAGCAGGGCATCAGTTACTTCA
>NZ_VWXC01000054.1:0-1604 GCF_011752685.1 Candidatus Pantoea communis | reverse complement strand
GGGGGTGCGGACGATTTCTTGGACTGATTGATTATATTAACCCCAGTTTTTGCCGGTACATATCTGGGCTCACTCCACCCAGCGACAGCTTGATCCGATGACTATTGTACCAGCGGATGTAACCATCCACCTTCTTCATGAAGTCTTCAAGCGTTACGCCTGACCAGTTGCGACCATAATACATCTCGTTTTTCAGCCGCCCGAAGAACCCTTCACATGCCGCATTATCTGGCGAGCACCCTTTGCGCGACATTGAACGAGTGAGCCCCGAGGAGGATATTTGCTGTAACCACCCCGGCCACCGGTAATGCCCGCCACGATCGCTGTGTATGATTGGGCGTTCGTTGGGTTGTAGCGTCTTGATCGCACTCTCCAGCATGCTGTTTGCAAGCATTGCGTCTGGCCTTGTGCCTACCGACCAGCTAACCACCTTGCCGTCAAAGCAGTCCACCACAGGTGACAGCCACACTTTACCCGCAGGCAACTGGAACTCCGTGATATCCGTCAGCCACTTCTGATTGGGCAGCACTGCATTAAAGTCTCTCGCAAGAAGATTATCAGGGGCTGGGCCGATTTCTCCACAGTACGAGCTGTAGCGTCGGCGCCGTGCTTTGCTCACAACAAGTGTTTCTTCTGACATCAGTCTGCGTACGACTTTTTCAGAGAGCCGGACGCCTTCATGACGGAGCATTGCGTGCAGGCGGCGGTAGCCGTAACACCGGTAGTTAGCGTGGAAGAGATCCGCCAGGGTAACACGAACAACTGCGTGCTTATCACCGGTCTGCAGCGCAGCGCGGTGATAAAAATAGCTGCTACGGGCGAGCCCCAGGGTGCTAAGCAGCGCCGACAACGGATATGTTTCTCTCAGGGCATCAGCGACCTTAGTCTTTTCCCTGTTTGTCAGGGGACCTGCGCTGATGCCCGGGTCTTTTTTTATCATTTCATCCGCTTTCTTCAGGATATCGTGTTCCATCTGTAACTGCTGGATTTCCTGTCTGAGCCTGTCCCGCTCATTTCGCAGCTTATCGATATCTTCTGTTTCGGATGCTGTTTTGGGTTTACGCATTGAACGATAGGCCTCGTCACCAACAAGTTCATCCTTCCACTTATACAACAGTTGGCGGCTGACACCCACATGCTGAGCGATTTCTCGGGCGGGTTTGTTACGCGTGCACAGCTCACCAACGGCTTTACGCTTAACCTCTGATGTAAAGGGCGCTGCAGGATTTGAGGTGCTGGTCATGATACGACGCTTTCCCGGCAGAAGTTCATCCAGCCAGCAGTTGAGTATTGCGGTGCAGGGGTAGCCCAGCTCACGGCACGTGAAGGCCAGGCAACGCCCGTGTGTTAGATAATGATCAACAGCAGCCTGTTTTTGCGCGGTGGAGTAGCGTGGTTTGCGCTTAACACTCTTTATAGTTCCGTCACCTGCCTTCCATGCTTCTATCCAGCGTCTGAGATGACGCTCTGTGGGATAACCCAGCTCACGAACAACGGCTACGATCTTTTTGCCATATTTAAAGTACAGCTCGATTGCACGAAGGCGATCCGCTTCGGAATACATAACTTATCTCCTGAGAGTCCAGGAAATCGTCCGCACCCCC
>NZ_VWXC01000053.1:0-1758 GCF_011752685.1 Candidatus Pantoea communis | reverse complement strand
TTACTTTTCTATCAGACAATCTGTGTGAGCACTTCGAAGGAAGGTATCTTCAGGTAAGGAGGTGATCCAACCGCAGGTTCCCCTACGGTTACCTTGTTACGACTTCACCCCAGTCATGAATCACAAAGTGGTAAGCGCCCTCCCGAAGGTTAAGCTACCTACTTCTTTTGCAACCCACTCCCATGGTGTGACGGGCGGTGTGTACAAGGCCCGGGAACGTATTCACCGTAGCATTCTGATCTACGATTACTAGCGATTCCGACTTCATGGAGTCGAGTTGCAGACTCCAATCCGGACTACGACGCACTTTATGAGGTCCGCTTGCTCTCGCGAGGTCGCTTCTCTTTGTATGCGCCATTGTAGCACGTGTGTAGCCCTACTCGTAAGGGCCATGATGACTTGACGTCATCCCCACCTTCCTCCAGTTTATCACTGGCAGTCTCCTTTGAGTTCCCGGCCGGACCGCTGGCAACAAAGGATAAGGGTTGCGCTCGTTGCGGGACTTAACCCAACATTTCACAACACGAGCTGACGACAGCCATGCAGCACCTGTCTCAGAGTTCCCGAAGGCACCAAAGCATCTCTGCTAAGTTCTCTGGATGTCAAGAGTAGGTAAGGTTCTTCGCGTTGCATCGAATTAAACCACATGCTCCACCGCTTGTGCGGGCCCCCGTCAATTCATTTGAGTTTTAACCTTGCGGCCGTACTCCCCAGGCGGTCGACTTAACGCGTTAGCTCCGGAAGCCACGCCTCAAGGGCACAACCTCCAAGTCGACATCGTTTACGGCGTGGACTACCAGGGTATCTAATCCTGTTTGCTCCCCACGCTTTCGCACCTGAGCGTCAGTCTTTGTCCAGGGGGCCGCCTTCGCCACCGGTATTCCTCCAGATCTCTACGCATTTCACCGCTACACCTGGAATTCTACCCCCCTCTACAAGACTCTAGCCTGCCAGTTTCGAATGCAGTTCCCAGGTTAAGCCCGGGGATTTCACATCCGACTTGACAGACCGCCTGCGTGCGCTTTACGCCCAGTAATTCCGATTAACGCTTGCACCCTCCGTATTACCGCGGCTGCTGGCACGGAGTTAGCCGGTGCTTCTTCTGCGGGTAACGTCAATCGATGAAGCTATTAACTCCATCGCCTTCCTCCCCGCTGAAAGTACTTTACAACCCGAAGGCCTTCTTCATACACGCGGCATGGCTGCATCAGGCTTGCGCCCATTGTGCAATATTCCCCACTGCTGCCTCCCGTAGGAGTCTGGACCGTGTCTCAGTTCCAGTGTGGCTGGTCATCCTCTCAGACCAGCTAGGGATCGTCGCCTAGGTGAGCCATTACCCCACCTACTAGCTAATCCCATCTGGGCACATCCGATGGTGTGAGGCCCGAAGGTCCCCCACTTTGGTCCGAAGACGTTATGCGGTATTAGCTACCGTTTCCAGTAGTTATCCCCCTCCATCGGGCAGTTTCCCAGACATTACTCACCCGTCCGCCACTCGTCACCCGAGAGCAAGCTCTCTGTGCTACCGTTCGACTTGCATGTGTTAGGCCTGCCGCCAGCGTTCAATCTGAGCCATGATCAAACTCTTCAATTTAAAGTTTGATTTGCTGCAACAAGTGCAGCGATGCTCATCTGTAAAACGTCATAATGAATTTCATTATGTGTTCACTCGTGAGACTTGATATTTTTTACGTCCGGAGACGCTGATATCAATCCTGCGAGTGCCCACACAGATTGTCTGATAAATTGTTAAAGAGC
>NZ_VWXC01000052.1:0-2165 GCF_011752685.1 Candidatus Pantoea communis | reverse complement strand
GATGGTTACATCCGCTGGTACAATAGTCATCGGATCAAGCTGTCGCTGGGTGGAGTGAGCCCAGATATGTACCGGCAAAAACTGGGGTTAATATAATCAATCAGTCCAAGAAATCGTCCGCACCCCCCATGATGACATTCCTTAATGTTTAAGAAACGTCGAGGATAAATAAAGTGGCTGTGACGGTCTTGAACGATCGTGCAACTCAGGAACGGTGGGGATGAATGAAGGTTTGCCAACGGCCCGGAGAAATACCGTATGCTTTTATAAACTGCCGTGTCATATGGCTTTGATCTGAGAACCCTGCCTCTAAAGCAGATTCTGCAAGTGACATACCTGTCTGAATCAGATGTCTGCAGTATGCAAGACGGCGCATTGTTACATAGCGATAAGGACTCGTGCCGAAAAGTGTCCGAAAATCCCGGCTCAGGCTCCAGCGATCTTTACCACAGACGATGGATAAGGTTTCCAGCGTAATGTTTTGGCTGAATTCAGATTGTATATATTCGCGCGCGCGCTCTGCAGACTGATAATCGACAAGGCAGCGACGAAAGCGTTGCCCTCCTACTACGGCCAAAGTCTGTGCAAGATCATAAAGTGCGTCCTCCTCTTCAAGGACATCAATAGAATCTTCTGACGCTTTTAACAGCGGTCCGGTAGCGGCAAAAAGCCGGGGATCTACTGATAATCCACCAGGAATAAAGGGTAATGGTTTTCCGCCCAAAATTTTCTGAATTAACGCCGGCTCGATATACAGCATCCGGTACTGAAATCCTTCTGTCGTTCCTGCCTCGCCATCATGAATTTCATCCGGATGCAGAACTATTGTCCCGCCAGGTAAACTGTGTTGTTTACTGTCCCGGTAACGAAAGCTTTGCACACCTGACAGTGTCCTGCCGATCGCATAAGTATCATGCCGATGAGGTTCATAACCATACCCACTGAAGTAAGCCTCCAGACGTTCAATTTTTCCTGGCGTGTGTGCAACTCTGACCCAGTCTTTATTCGATTGTGGAGCCGACATGCACGACACCTGTTTCCAGTTGAAGGAGAGTTTCTACCATAACCTTATCGGGTTCTATTTTGAAAGAATTTGATAAAAGCGCGTTGGTCTCACATTCAGGTTCGTTCTGCCAGGTGTATCAAAAACACATCAAAAACTGCAAGTAACCTTGTTCAATCCGGGACTATAGGTAATTAAAACCCGTAATCCCTGCACATATGTCCGCTTCTGGCACGCAGCTGACTTAGGCAAACCCAAGAACAGCTATGAGCGATCTGCGGACGTCAAAATCTTGGCGATACGGATGTGTACCACATTAGACAGAACATCCCATTTCCGAACCGGACAAAGGGCTTTCTGTGTCGCCACATGAACATGTAAAATGCGGAACGCATTAAAATTTATTAAGGAAAAACGCGCTTTGAAAGGATGGATGTGGATAGTACTCGCCCTGTTTTTGCTGATCCCGTTTATTTACGATAAAGGGCCAGGAAGCGAAATTAGTACTGAGAACGAGCAGGCCCCTGCCGCTCCTAAGACTGTTCGCTGCAACAGTGCCAACTGTCCGCCGGGGACATCAGTAGCTATAGAGCTTTCCGGCAATCTCTCACAGAATATTTCAACCACTGAAAACCAGGTTTACAGTGCCGAAAATCTTCAGGGGATCTCATTTGTAGTTATCCAGCAGCGCCCGGATGCACCACAGGACACCGCGCAGCTTCAAGCTCCCGGTGGTGCCATGTACATGGTTCCATGGCGCCTGATTATAAAAAACCAAGTCGCCGCCATCCAGTAACACGCTATGCTGCAGGATCAGGCTGCCCCTGCAGTCAGCCTGATTTACCATAGGACTACTTGCCACACCATATGAGACGCCCTCAGCGTGTTTCTGCGACGTCCGGGCCGTTTCCGGCACCTGTCTGCGGCCAGAATTCTGAAAAAAGGCTATAAAGATAGCGGCGGATCTGAATTATTATTCGGTGGGATTACTCTCTACAGATTAGTGCTCGCAGATGCAAAGAATGTCCGTTAATGGCTGTGAGTTCAATGGCTCGATGCAACGCTATCCTTAATCAAGGGGGGACGTTGCCATGAAACGAAGAACTCGGATTAACTACACGCCAGAGCAGAAGGCGATTATCTGGGACAGATATAAGCAAGG
>NZ_VWXC01000051.1:0-2606 GCF_011752685.1 Candidatus Pantoea communis | reverse complement strand
TTCGTGGAAGATCTCGCCCCTAAGATTCGTGAAATGGCACCCGTGTTGGGCGAGTTACTGACCGGGTTAATCGTGAAAGAAGCGGGCGGCGGTGACAAGGTTGTGGCTTATGGCAAAAGCGCCGTCGTCGGTCTCAATGGCGAACTGGAACACGCGTCAGCGCTGATTCATACCCTGCATTTCGGCAACCATTACCGCTCAGCGGTAAAGGGTAAAACCTATCTGGCCTTTAACAACACACGCGGTCCAGCCAATACGCCCATTCTGGTGCCGATGATGGGCACCGATGATGAAGGCACGCGCGAGCACTACCTCACCATGCAGTTCAACATCAATGATGCGCCATTCAGCGATGAGATTGTGATCGCGTTGGGCGCGGCACTGGGCGGCCGTCCGCATCATCGTATCGGCAACCGTTATCTTGACCTGAAAGAGTTAGGCCATGACCAGAAAAACCCAGCAGCTATCTGAGTTAGGTCTCCAGGTGAGTTACCTGGAGGCTGGACAAGGCACGCCGCTGGTGTTGATCCACGGCGTCGGCATGAACGCTGACGCCTGGTTCCCGCAAATGGACGTGCTGAGTCGCTATTTCCGCGTGATCGCGGTGGATATGCCGGGACATGGCGAAAGCAGCGGTTTTCGCCATCCCGCCACCCTGAAAGATTACGTGCAGTGGCTGGCCCTGTTCCTGAAGACACAACCGGAATCCAGTTTTGCCGTGGCCGGACACTCGATGGGCGCACTGATCACCGCCGGTATCGCCATCGATTATCCGCAGCTGGTGAATCACGCGATTGTGATGAGCGGCGTGTTTAAACGTAACGACACTGCACGTAACGCCGTGCTGCAGCGGGCACAAGAGCTGGCCAGCGGCAATGTGCGGCTCGATGCTCCGCTGGATCGCTGGTTCAGTGACGATCACCACGAACAGCCCCTGCGTAAAAAAGTGGGCGCGTGGTTGCAGCAAGTGAATCTCGGCGGCTATGCCCGCGCCTATCAGGCGTTTGCGGCCGGAGATCGCTTTTATTCAGAACGCTGGAACGAAATGCAATGTCCGGTGTTGGTGATGACCGGTGAACTGGATGCCAATTCGAATCCAGACATGACGCGCCAGATGGCCCAGGCCGCGCGCCAGGGGCAGGCGGTGGTGGTCGCTAACGCTAAACACATGTTGAACCTGACGGATGCCGACCGCGTGAACGAAGAGATTTTATCGTTCCTCAATCCGGTTGCTGCCGCCGTCACGCAAAAAGAGCCTCTAAAGGAGTAACTTATGGACGCAGATAAACGCAGACAGTTACGCGACGCCTTTGGCGCCTTCATGACCGGTGTCACTGTGGTCACCACCAACGATGCGCAGGGGCAGCCGATTGGTTTTACCGCCAATTCGTTTTCTTCGGTATCGCTCGATCCCGCGCTGCTGCTGGTGAGCATCGATAAGCGCTCCGCCAATTTCGACAACTTCACTCAGTGCCCGCATTTCGCTATTAACATCCTGGCGGAGCAGCAGAAAGAGACGTCGAACATCTTCGCGCAGAAGATTGCCGATCGCTTCTCATTGGTGAAGTGGCGTAAAGGGGAGTTCAACACGCCGCTGCTGGATGACAGCTCCGCCTGGTTTGAATGCGCGATGCATCAGGTGGTGGATGCCGGTGACCACGCGATCCTGATCGGCAAAGTTGAGCAGTTCGATTCCTGCGGCACCCCGGGGCTGGGCTACTATCGCGGCGCGTACTTCACGCCTTATCAGAATGCCGAGTCTCTGATTGCCGGTCCTAACGTGGTGGTCAGTGCGTTGATTGAATCGGCGGGCCAGGCGCTGGTGGTGAAAAAAGAGAATGGTTACGGCCTGCCGTCGCAAACGGTGAATAACCGCAGCGTCAGTGACACCCTGAAGCAGGTGTTCGATGGACTTAACATCGAAGCCAGCCCGGGTTTTGTCTACTCCATTTGGGAAGACCGCCAGAAGAAACAGCAGCATATCGTGTTCCTCTGCGCGCAACCAACCGGCAGCACCTTGCCAGCGGTGCTGCAGGGCGAATGGGTGGATGTCCACACGCTGGCACAACTGCCGGTGCCGGACAGCGCGTTGAAATCGCTGGTGGATCGCTTTATCCGCGAAAATGCCGTCGGTAATTACGGCCTTTATTACGGCGATGAAGTTGAGGGCTCAGTGCGCCACTTCTTTACTCCGTCTCATCAGGAGGTGGTATGAAACTTTCCCTGTTCCTGCATATGGAACGCGTGTCAGCGGATGACGCGCAGGACCAGCTGTACGATGAAATGATGGAACTGTGTGAAATCGCGGATAAAGGCGGTTTGCACGCTATCTGGACCGGCGAGCACCACGGCATGAATTTCACCATCGCGCCGAACCCATTTATCAATCTGGTGGATATCGCCAGCCGCACGCAAAACGTGCGTCTGGGCACTGGCACCATCATTGCGCCATTCACCCATCCGATCCGCCTGGCGGGCGAAGCGGCAATGACGGACTTGATCACCAAAGGGCGTCTGGATCTCGGGATTGCACGCGGTGCGTACTCCTATGAATACGAGCGTCTGATGCCGGGAATGGATGCCTGGGAAGCGGGCCAGCGTATGCG
>NZ_VWXC01000050.1:0-2607 GCF_011752685.1 Candidatus Pantoea communis | reverse complement strand
GACACCACCGCCGAAGATATCTACGCCGTTATCGGAACGGTCGTGGCGCGCCTTCTTAAGCCGGACCAGTACCTCACCCTTCACGAAATCACCAGCGCCCTGCACAGCATGGGCGAAGCGGCAGGCGCTGCCGGGATGCGCGAGAGCTGCAAACGCGCCGTCAGGCTGCTGGCTCAGCAGATGCACTGACCTTCAGATTACTCCCGTTCTGACGATCACTCCTCGCGCAATGACGGTGACGTGCCACACTGATAAATGTGAAATTGTTTAAACCGGGAGATGCCTGTGAAAGTCTGGATTGCCGTTACCCTCGCCGCCGCCGTGAGCTGCTCCGTATGGGCCTCAAAAGGGGGATTTGACTCTCCGGCTGCTGTGGCATCTGCGCATACTGCGCAGCAGAATTAATATCAGAAGCCTTCGTCGTCAGGCGTTTTGCCCACCACAATTTCCAGGGCGCTGCGCAGCACGTCCAGCTGGACCACGTCTGAAGTGCTCTCGAGCTCGGCGATAAGATAAAGAATGATCGCTTTGCTGGTGACCTTTTTGCCGTGAATAACGATGTCGCGGATGACGGCGTCCAGCACGGCGGTCTCGGCGGCCAGCGCGTCGCCGCCGCCGCGGAAGTGCTGGATGATATCGGCTTCGGTGGTGGTGTGATGTTCGTTAAGCTGCATAGTGTTATCCGTCAGGCCCTGCGGGCAAAAGTGGCCAGGCTCAGTGCCTGAAATAAAAACGGCCACCCTCCGGTAGCCGCATCCTGCGGGCGTCCTGCCACTTTCCGTCTGAAACGGAAATCTCTGCTGAGGTTCAGTGCTTGCGACCATTGTCAGGTGCGGGCTCAGCATTAAAAGCCAGAATTGCTGCATCACGGCTGCTGTTTACTTGAGGAAGAGTAGCTTCAACTTCATGAATAGCCATCATAATTGCTTCCAGTCGTTCAGCGTTCTGCTCGATCTTTGTCATGGACTTAAGCACGCCAATCAGCCTGACGGCGCCAATGTCATCGCCGCTGTCAAGCATAGTTATGACAGCATCACCCAAAACTATATCGACCAGTCTTTCTGATTTACTTCTTTGCATACCCGCGCCTTATGGTGCCTGTCATCCGGACAAAGTGCCGGTCGCCCAGTCCGGACGGCCCTTGTATGCATGCTGCGGGGCGTTTTTACATGGAAACTGAAACTTAACGCTCGAACAACATACCGATAAGCGTCTGGTAATGACGCTCTTCTTCCAGGCTGGATGCCACTTCAAGGCGACGTAACAGCTTGGTGCAGATGGCCTTACGGTTAAGGTTCTTGCCTGCGCGCAGGATTTCAACGACAATCTGCCCCAGCGTTTCCTGCTGGGTCGGCGCCGATGCCTTGCTAAAGTAATGCGCAATGTCGCTGGCGGAATCCGGGAATCTCGTATTGCTCTGACGCATGGTGAACCTCTCAGTGGTTAAAATGTAGTCGGCTCTGTCTGACCGTAAAGTTATACAACTAAATCAAACTTGTACAGCAATTGTGTTGTTGTACAGCTTATATTTTTGTGCAAAAAGTGCTAGATGTTACTAAACAGTAACTTAGGTGAGTATCAGCGCGCGAATGATGAGCGGGTTAACGAAGGGGTTGTACAACAGTCAGAACAGCATGCTCAGCTCAGGGGCCGGGGTACAGGGAAGAAGCCTGCCCGGTATCATCCGAACAGGCGGGGGATGCCTTCAGTGCGCTGAGCCGCGGCCTGATGCGGTAATCCATCTCAGCTCGTCCCGGTTGCCCGGTAATGACTCAAACCTGCGGAGCCAGCGTTTCGCCCCTCTTATCTGCACGCAGCGCGCAGGATTTTCCTCTGCAGCGGCCATCTCAGCCAGCTCGCGGATAAGCGAGCCAACGGTAATGTCCGTATTATTCATCGCCAGATGAACTGCCGCTTCGCCAATAATCATCTGGTTCTGGTCATGGTCATTATCAGGCATGCTTTGCTCTTCCTCCGCTTTATTACGGTATTTCAGTGTAGTCACTTAACGGACTGAAAACCGGTTCCATTTAAATATTTTCCGCGCATTATCCCGCCAGTCAGAATTACGCTCAGCCGCACAGCAATAAAAACACCCTGAATTCAGATGCCTGAAAGATTACCAGAGGTAAATATCGGAAAATACTGAATAAAACTTATGTGTTTTCTGAAATCGTTTTCATCCTGAGGTGCAGCCTGAGCATGTGAATGTTTCGGGATTTAATCTCAGAAGAGGATTTAACATGGCCTGAAAAATATGGATGATAAGCCTGCAGGTTACTGGCTATTAATATGCGCCACATATCAGAAAAATCAGGGGGTAAGCCCTGTTGATTATTCTCCTTTAACCTCAGAGATAATTAGGAAATAAAGATTCCCTAATTAAGTGCGCCGGGATAAAATTTACTTCCGGCGCGCATCCGTGTGGTTTTATTTAAACTTCAGGTTTTGGGCTCCGCCGGCTGATAAGTCCGCCTTTACGACCGGCCTCGCGCGCGCGATCGGGACAGTTTTTGAAGTTACCGCCGCTGGCGGCGCCGCCTTTGCTGCCCGCCTCAGCGGCGCGTGCCGGGTCGGCCGCGAAATTTCCGGCTCCCCCGCGTCTTG
>NZ_VWXC01000004.1:0-279382 GCF_011752685.1 Candidatus Pantoea communis | reverse complement strand
TCTGTAAAACGTCATAATGAATTTCATTATGTGTTCACTCGTGAGACTTGATATTTTTTACGTCCGGAGACGCTGATATCAATCCTGCGAGTGCCCACACAGATTGTCTGATAAATTGTTAAAGAGCGGTGCAATCAGCGCCTTAAGCTGCTGTTGCGAGGTGGCGTATATTACGCCTTCCTCCTTCAGAGTCAAACACTTTTTTCAGCGTTTTTCTCCGGCGGGATGAATTTCTTCACTCCCTGCTGAGCCGCCTGCGTTGCCGCTTTGCCGTCTCAGTGGTGGCGCAGTATAGGGATTTCTGATGGACTGACAAGCGTTAATTTAAAGTTTTTGCACGACCGCTCACTTTTCGGTCAATGCGCTGAAATTAGCAACGAATTGGCATCAATCGGGCAAAAAAAACGGGCCCGAAGGCCCGTTTACGTCAAATCTCATCACTGATGTGCGACGATGACATCGTCTTTAACATCCATTTCAATGGTTTTACCCGGAACAAAAGCACCAGAAAGAATCTTCTGCGCCAGTGGGTTTTCAATTTGCTGCTGAATAGCGCGTTTCAATGGACGTGCACCGTATACCGGATCATATCCATTTTCACCCAACAGCTTCAGCGCTGCATCCGTGATATGCAATTGGTAGCCACGTTCATCCAGACGTTTGTACAACCGCTGCAGCTGAATCTGCGCGATAGAAGCAATATGCTGCTCGCCAAGCGGATGGAACACCACCACCTCATCAATACGGTTAATGAACTCTGGGCGGAAATGCGAACCTACTACCGTCATCACCATATCTTTCATTTCCGGATAGTCCAACGCACCGAAACGTTCCTGGATCAGGTCAGACCCAAGGTTAGAGGTCATAATGACCACGGTATTACGGAAATCGACCGTACGTCCCTGGCCATCGGTCAAGCGCCCATCATCCAGTACCTGCAACAAGATGTTGAAGACTTCCGGATGAGCCTTTTCGACTTCATCCAGCAGAATCACGGAATAAGGGCGACGACGAACAGCTTCTGTCAGATAACCGCCCTCTTCATAACCGACATAGCCCGGAGGTGCACCCACTAAACGTGACACCGAGTGTTTTTCCATAAACTCGGACATATCAATACGCACCATGGCATCGTCGCTGTCGAACAAGAAGTTAGCCAGCGCTTTACTCAGCTCGGTTTTACCCACACCGGTTGGTCCAAGGAACAGGAACGAGCCAATTGGGCGATTAGGATCGGACAGACCCGCACGACTACGGCGAATCGCATTCGATACCGCATCAACCGCCTCGTTCTGGCCAATCACGCGCGCATGCAGCTCTTGCTCCATCCGCAACAGTTTCTCGCGCTCACCTTCCATCATTCGTGCTACTGGAATGCCGGTCCAGCGTGCCAGCACATCAGCAATTTCCACATCTGTTACGCGGTTACGTAACAGCTTCATGGTTTTACCTTCAGACTGCGTCGCAATAGTGAGCTGTTTTTCCAGCTCCGGAATTTTACCGTACTGCAGTTCGGACATTTGGCCCAAATCACCAACACGTCGCGCCTGTTCCATCGCCAGACGAGCCTGCTCCAGTTCCGCCTTGATGTTCTGCGTACCTGTTAAAGAGGCCTTTTCGGCTTTCCACTCTTCTTCCAGCTCAGCGTATTCACGCTCTTTCTGATCGAGTTCCGTTTCCAGCATCTCCAGACGTTTAATACTGGCATCGTCCGACTCTTTCTTCAGTGCCTGTTGTTCCAGCTTTAACTGGATGATGCGGCGTTCCAGACGATCAAGCGACTCCGGTTTCGAGTCCATCTGCAAACGAATGCTCGATGCAGCCTCGTCAATCAAGTCAATTGCCTTATCTGGCAGCTGGCGATCGGAGATATAGCGGTGCGACAACGTGGCCGCTGCCACAATCGCCGGGTCAGTAATCTGCACATGGTGGTGTAACTCATAGCGCTCTTTCAGGCCACGCAGAATAGCAATGGTGTCTTCCACGCTCGGTTCAGCCACAAAGACTTTCTGGAAACGACGCTCCAGCGCCGCATCTTTCTCAATGAACTGGCGATACTCATTCAGCGTGGTAGCACCCACGCAGTGCAACTCACCACGCGCTAATGCAGGTTTCAGCATGTTACCGGCATCCATGGCGCCATCGGCTTTACCCGCGCCAACCATGGTATGCAACTCGTCGATAAACAGAATGACGTTGCCTTCCTGTTTTGCCAGATCGCTCAGCACACCTTTCAGGCGCTCTTCGAACTCACCACGATATTTAGCACCCGCCACCAGCGAACCCATGTCCAGGGCCAACACGCGGCGACCTTTCAATCCTTCTGGCACTTCACCATTGATAATGCGCTGCGCTAACCCTTCGGCAATCGCAGTTTTACCTACGCCGGGTTCCCCAATTAATACCGGGTTGTTTTTGGTACGGCGCTGCAATACCTGAATGGTACGACGAATCTCTTCATCACGACCAATCACCGGATCTAACTTGCCAAGCTCGGCGCGCTCGGTCAGATCGATGGTGTATTTTTTTAGAGCCTGGCGCTGATCTTCAGCCCCTTGATCGTTCACGTTCTCTCCTCCCCGCAATTGCTCGATGGCCTTAGTGAGTTTTTCGGTGGTTGCACCAGCGGACTTCAATAGGTCCGCCAGCGAACCACGAGAGTCGAGGGCCGCCAGAACAAATAATTCAGATGATATAAAGTTGTCGCCGCGCTTTTGCGCGAGTTTGTCGCACAGGTTCAGGACCCGAATGAGATCGGCTGAAGGCTGTACATCGCCATCCGTACCTTCTACCTGCGGCAGTCGGTTGATAGCTTGTTCGATGCTGGTACGCAGACCAGCCACATCGGCACCTGCTGCGCTAAGCAACGGACGCACCGATCCGCCTTCCTGATTGAGCAAAGCGCTCATCAAGTGCAGGGGTTCGATAAATTGATTGTCGTGTCCCAGAGCAAGGGACTGAGCATCGGCAAGGGCCAACTGGAATTTATTAGTAAGACGATCCAGACGCATGATTCCTCCAATACAGGTCAAAATGCTACTGGAGATTAAATGAGGTCATCCCTCAAATATTTCAAGGTTAATGACCTGTGTTGCGAACAAAAAATACGCTACTGGATCGTCTTGCGGCGTAAGATTATCTCAGCCAAATCAAAGTTGCCATACGCCCGGTGATTCCATCTCGTCGGTAGGAGAAAAAATCATTGGCTTCGGTGAAAGTGCAACGCTGTGAACCACTGATAGAATGCACTCCAGCGGCCTGAAGTCGCTGACGCGCTAGCTGCCAGATATTCGCAAAAAATTTGTCACCAACCGGGCGAAAAGCCGCATCGGCTTGTACATCGTGCGCCAAAAAGGCTTCACGCACCTCAGCACCGACTTCAAATGCCTGCGGGCCAATAGCGGGTCCAAGCCAGGCGTGGATCTCACGGGCTGGTGAGCGAAACTGTTGCAGCGTCTGTTCCAGCACGCCGTTACACAGACCACGCCAGCCAGCGTGAGCAGCGGCCACTTCACTGCCATCATCACTGCAAAACAACACCGGCAAGCAATCCGCCGTCATGATGGCGCAGACTACACCGGATTCGCGGGTGATGGCCGCATCTGCATTGGGTAATAACTCGTCCGCAGGCAAACGCACAACGTCCTGCCCATGCACCTGATTAAGCCACTGCGGCATGGCGGGCAGCAGCTTATCCTTCAAATACTGACGATTTTGCAAGACATGCGTTTCAGCATCGCCAACGTGCGCCCCAAGATTCAGCGAATCCCAGGGCGCAGTGCTAACACCGCCATGTCGCAAGGTGGAACATGCCTGAACGCGCTGCGGTGCAGGCCAGTCAGGAATGATCCACTCACTCATAGCCAATCCATTTGATCGCGGAACTCATGGGTATCGGCTTTCAGCGCGTCAATCAGATCGACCATGTCTTGCGGCAACGGCGCATGCCATTCCATCTCAATGCCGGTGATGGGATGGTAGAGACGCAGCATGGTGGCATGAAGCGCCTGACGGTCAAAACCGCGCAGCGCGGCGATGAACGCATCTGATGCACCTTTAGGCGGACGCGGACGACCGCCGTACAGCGGATCACCCACTAATGGATGGTTGATATGCGCCATGTGCACACGAATCTGGTGAGTACGACCCGTTTCCAGACGCAGACGCAGACGCGTATGAGCACGGAAATGCTCCATGATGCGATAATGCGTGGTCGCGGGTTTACCCATAGGGTGTACCGCCATGTGGGTGCGTTTGGTGGAGTGGCGCGCCATCGGCTCATTAACCGTGCCGCCTGCCGTCATGGTGCCAATCGCAACCGCTTCATATTCACGGGTAATCTCGCGCAGTTGCAGCGTTTCTACCAGATGCGTCTGAGCGGGAACGGTCTTCGCCACCACCATCAAACCGGTTGTGTCTTTATCAAGACGATGGACGATCCCAGCACGCGGGACGTCGGCAATTGGTGGGTAATGATAAAGCAGCGCATTCAGGACCGTACCATCCGGATTACCTGCCCCAGGATGCACCACCAGGCCACGCGGTTTGTTGATGACCAGAATATCATCGTCTTCATAAACGATGTTCAGGGGAATGTTTTGCGCTTCCCAGCGCTGCGCTTCTTCGATTTCAGCATCGATAGACACCTGCTCACCGCCGAAAACTTTCTCTTTCGGTTTATCGATGATGGTGCCGTTGACGCTGACGCGACGCTCAAGGATCCATTCTTTTATGCGGGAACGTGAATAATCAGGGAACAATTCCGCCAAAGTCTGATCTAAGCGTTGTCCAAGCTGTGCTTCGGACACCGTTGCGGTGAGTTGAACTTGTTGTGCCATATACAGCTTCTTCGTTAACGTTGGGTTTTCACGGCGATGCCGTTTAATATAATGTGCTATCGTACCAGGTCATAACCGGGAGCTATACGGACAGCTTCCGCTACAACACTTTGAGGATAATCATTTCGTCATGACGCGTATGAAACATCTGGTGGCTGCTGCCACATTGAGCCTGAGCCTGGCTCTGGTGGGTTGTTCCGGCTCATCGGATCCCGTTCCGGACAGCCCGCCATCTGAAATTTACGCTACAGCCCAGCAAAAGCTGCAGGACGGTAACTTTAAAGCGGCGATTAAGCAACTGGAAGCACTGGATAACCGCTACCCGTTTGGCCCTTATTCGCAGCAAGTACAGCTGGATTTAATCTACGCGTATTACAAAAATGCCGATCTGCCACTGGCGCAAGCCGCTATCGCTCGCTTTATGCGCCTGAATCCGACTCATCCAAACATCGATTACGTCATCTACATGAAAGGCCTGACGGATATGGCGTTGGATGACTCTGCACTGCAGGGCTTCTTCGGTATCGATCGTTCAGATCGTGATCCGACGCACGCTCGTGATGCTTTCCGTGACTTCTCACAGTTGCTGCGCAGCTATCCGAACAGCCAGTATGCTGAGGATGCGCAGAAACGTTTAGCCTACCTGAAAGAGCGTCTGGCGAAGTATGAACTCTCGGTGGCGCAATTCTATACCAAGCGTGGGGCCTATGTCGCCGTTGTTAACCGTGTTGAAGGGATGATGAAAGATTTCCCGGATACCGAAGCAACGC
Organism: Candidatus Pantoea communis; assembly: GCF_011752685.1. NCBI lineage: Bacteria > Pseudomonadati > Pseudomonadota > Gammaproteobacteria > Enterobacterales > Erwiniaceae > Pantoea > Candidatus Pantoea communis. Next base: position 273,774 of record NZ_VWXC01000004.1, on the reverse strand, counting down.
ACAAAGCGCTGCCGCTGATGGAAAATGCCTACCGCCAGCTGCAGTTAACCGCAGAAGCGGATAAGGTAGCGAAGATCATCGCGACAAATAATCAGTCCTGATTTTACTACCAATAAAAAAGCAGCCTTGATGGCTGCTTTTTTTTGCCGAAAATTCAGCCAGATTGCTGATTATTCGCTGCGGTTAACTCATCAATCTTGCTCTTTTCATCCCTGCCCTTCAAGCATTTTCCGCGATTTTATGAGCCTTTCTCACAATTCACTGGCATTGACAAAAAGTGACATTTCAATGTGATCTACATCACACTTTTTCCTGATTTACGCGGTATGCTGGTCCTACCCAGACGGAAATGACAGAGAGGTTTAACTATGATTCTGAACATTACCAGCAAACAAATGGAAATCACTGCGGCTATCCGCAACCATGTCGAAGACCGTCTCGCCAAGCTGGAAAAGTGGCAAACTCACCTGATAAATCCGCACATCGTGTTATCGAAAGAGCCGAAAGAATTCGTGGCTGATGCCACCATTAACACACCGAACGGCACGCTGGTTGCCAGCGCGAAACACGAAGATATGTACACGGCTATCAACGATCTGATTGCCAAGCTGGAGCGACAACTGAATAAGGCGCAGCACAAACCTGAAGCGCGCCGCGCAACCAGCAGTATGAAAGATTTCACCCCTGCGGGATAAATAGACCTTTTCCAGTAACGCGCCTGCGGGCGCGTTTTTTATTGACAGCTTTAAATCACTGCGGTTACTCTCAATCCACTTTATTGCTGGAATCACACATGAAACATCTACCGTTCTTCTTCGCATTCTTTTTTACCTTCCCCTGATTGGGAGGCGATTCGTCATGTGAAAATGAATGCGAAGACGAACAACAAAGCCTCCCAAACGGGAGGCTTTTTTATTGGACATTTTACAGGTGAGCCCTATGAATCCCGAAAATCCGCTGCTGGCATTACGCGATAAGATCAGCGCCGTTGATGAAAAGCTGTTAACGCTGTTATCTGAACGCCGTTCGCTGGCGGTTGAGGTGGCGCAAGCAAAGCTCGCGACCCATCGCCCGATTCGCGATGTTGAGCGTGAACGCGCACTGCTGGAAAACCTGATCTCACTCGGCAAAAAGCACCAGCTTGATGCGCACTACATTACTCGTCTGTTCCAACTGGTGATTGAAGATTCGGTACTGACTCAGCAAGCGCTGCTGCAGAAAAACTTAAACCACCCGCACGCACACGCGCCGCGCATCGCATTTCTGGGTCCTAAGGGTTCGTACTCTCACCTCGCGGCGCGTAAATACGCCACACGTCATTTTGATTCCATGGTTGAGATGGGCTGCCTAAAATTCCATGACATCATTCATCAGGTGGAGAGTGGCCAGGCCGATTACGCCGTGATGCCAATCGAAAATACCAGCTCAGGCTCGATTAACGACGTCTATGACCTGCTGCAGCAAACCACGCTCTCCATCGTTGGCGAGCTGACCATCCCAATCGAACACTGTGTGCTGGTCAACGGCAATACCGACTTACAGCAAATTGAAACGGTTTATAGCCATCCTCAGCCATTCCAGCAGTGCAGCCAGTTCATCAATCGGTTCCCACAATGGAAAATCGAATATACCGAGAGCACCGCAGCGGCAATGGAAAAGGTCGCGGCGATGAGTTCACCAAAAGTGGCGGCTCTGGGCAGTGAAGCGGGCGGTGAGCTGTATGGTCTGCAGGTGTTAGAACGGAATTTAGCTAACCAGCAACAAAACCATACCCGCTTCATTGTGCTGGCACGTAAGCCGATTGAAGTTTCTGGCCAGGTACCAGCCAAAACCACATTGATTATGGCTACCGGTCAGCAAGCTGGTGCACTGGTTGAGGCTCTGCTGGTGCTGCGTAATCACAATCTGATCATGAGCAAACTAGAAAACCGCCCAATTAACGGCAACCCATGGGAAGAGATGTTTTACATTGATGTGCAGGGCAATCTGCAATCGGAGAACATGCAGCTGGCGTTGAAAGAGCTGCGTGATTTGACGCGATCTCTGAAAGTACTCGGCTGCTATCCGGGTGAAAATGTTGTTCCGGTGGAACCGCGACTGTAAATGAAAAAGGCATCCTTGCGGATGCCTTCTCTTTTATTGCCGGCTATCGTTAGCCGAACGCAACATGCTTCGGCTCTCTACCAGGAAGCGTTGAGCGTAATCGCCAAACCAGTGCGCGACACCTTCAAAACTCTTGATGAACGCCTGTTTATCGCCCTGCTCCAGCAATTTAATCGCATCACCAAAACGCTGGTAATAACGCTTAATCAGCGCCAGATTACTCTCCGAAGACATGATGATGTCTGCGTAAAGCTGCGGGTCCTGAGCAAACAGTCGACCAACCATCGCCAGTTCCAGGCGATAAATCGGTGAGGACAGCGCCAACAGTTGATCAAGGTTGACGTTCTCTTCCGCTAAATGCAAACCATAGGCAAAAGTGGCAAAGTGACGCAGCGCCTGGATAAAGGCCATGTTCTGGTCATGCTCGACCGCGCTGATGCGATGTAAGCGCGCGCCCCAAACCTGAATCTGCTCAAGGAACCACTGGTAGGCTTCTGGCTGACGGCCATCACACCACACCACCACCTGCTTCGCCAGGCTACCGCTATCCGGGCCAAACATGGGATGCAAGCCGAGAACAGGGCCGGTATGCGCCGCCAGCATCGCCTGCAGTGGACGGTTCTTCACCGATGCCAAATCCACCAGGATGCAATCTTCTGGCAGCGTTGGCAGTTCAGCGATGATCTGCTCGGTCAGATGAATGGGAACACTAATGATGACCATGCCCGCATCTTTGAGCAGCTCTTCAGAACGATCCCAATCGCCCTTGTCCAGAATACGGACCTGGTAACCTGACAGATTGAGCATCTTTTCAAACAAGCGCCCCATCTGGCCACGCCCACCAACAATCACCACCGGGCGCAGCGTTGGGCAGAGCGTTTTGAAGCCTTTGTCGTTTTCATGCGCATAAGATTCACGCATCAGGCGACGTAAGACATCCTCAATCAGATCTGGCGAAACGCCGAGCGCTTCAGCTTCCTGACGACGTGAAGCCAACATGCTGGCTTCACGTTCTGGCACATAAATCGGCAAACCATAACGGCTTTTGACCTCACCTACTTCAGCTACCAGCTCAAGGCGTTTGGCTAATAGCCCAAGCAGGGCTTTATCGACTTCATCAATTTGATCGCGTAGCGCGGTCAGTTCAGCCACCATGACTCTTTATTCCTCGTGTGACAGACGTGCCGACAGCACTCCCTGCAGATCCTGATGGATTTCACGCAGCAAGGTTTCCGTGGTTTCCCAGTTGATGCAGGCATCCGTGACGGAAACACCGTATTTCATTTCGCTACGTGGCTGCTCAGAAGACTGATTGCCTTCGTGAATATTGCTTTCCAGCATCAGGCCAATAATGGAACGATTTCCATCTTTAATCTGCGCAATAGCCGATTCGGCTACACCAGGCTGGCGGCGGTAGTCTTTATTAGAATTACCATGGCTGCAATCTATCATTAAGGCTGGACGCAGTCCCGCTTTCAGCATCTCTTTTTCACACTGCGCAACATCTTCAGGGCCATAGTTAGGCGCTTTCCCACCACGCAGGATCACGTGGCCATCCGGGTTGCCTTGAGTTTGTAACAGGCAAACCTGTCCCGCCTGATTGATGCCGACAAAACGGTGCGGCATCGCGGCGGCGCGCATGGCGTTGATCGCCGTGCCCAGGCTGCCATCAGTGCCATTTTTGAAGCCGACAGGCATTGATAAACCAGAAGCCATCTCGCGGTGTGTTTGTGACTCGGTAGTACGAGCACCGATCGCAGACCAGCTAAACAGATCGCCCAAGTATTGTGGGCTGTTAGGATCCAGTGCTTCAGTTGCCAGCGGCAGTCCCATCTCCACCAGGTTCACCAGCAGCTGACGCGCAATGTGCAGCCCGGCTTCCATATCAAATGAGTTGTTCATGTAAGGATCGTTGATCAGCCCCTTCCAGCCAACGGTGGTACGGGGTTTTTCAAAATAAACGCGCATAACGATATACAGCTGATCCTTCAACTGTGCAGAGAGAGTTTGCAGCTGACGAGCATATTCCAGTGCGGCTTCGGTATCGTGAATTGAACAAGGACCACAGACCACCAGCAGGCGCGGATCGCGGCCAGCAATAATATCGGCAATGGTCTGGCGAGAAGCAGTAATCTGCGCTTCCTGCGCCGCAGTGAGCGGGAACTTCGCTTTCAGCTCTTGCGGGGTGATTAAAATTTGTTCGTCGGCGATATGCACATTGTTCAGCGCGTCTTTCTGCATGATGGCGATCCTTTTTAACTCGTGTATGCGGTTTGGGATCCTCACTGAGGATGGCGCTTACTGTACCACAACATGTACATCTTGCAATCCGTGAATGTACACTTTTATTACCACCGCTGATAACCATCACAAAAACAAAACTAAAAACACATTAAATACATAAAGTTAATGTGATTTAGGTCATCTAACACAAATTGATTTATGTAAATTTTATTTTACACCCCACTTTTATTTAAAAGTGCCAACCCCCTCTTTTTCCATTAACATTTTGTTATTCATCGTTTTCCAGGATCTTAGGATGTCAACCTCTGTCATCAACTTACGCCCTTTCGTTCTACAGGATGCTGGCGCTTTTACTGCGGCGGTCAATCAGTCTCTCAACAGCCTGCTGCCATGGATGGTATGGGCGCATCACGATTATCGGGCAGAGGAAGCCACTAACTGGATTAATTTCACCCATATGCAGCGGAGTAACGGTGAAGCGGAAGAGTTCGCTATTGTCGATAGCAATGATCGGTTACTCGGCGGCGCAGGCATCAGATTCGCACAGCGGCTTGGGGAATTTAGTGCATTAGGCTATTGGGTTCGCAGCGATGCACAAAGGCAAGGTGTCGCAACACGTGCAGTGGCTCAATTGGTGGACTTTGGCTTCAAGCACGCGCAGATCCCCTTACTGGAGATTATCGCTGCTGAGGAGAATCATGCCAGCCGTGCCGTGGCATTGCGCAGTGGTTTTGAGTTTATCGATTGCCGCTATGGTTTAATCATTCTTGATAGCGGCCCAGTGAATAGCGCGATTTACCATCTCAAGCGACCATAAAAAAAGGGGCTGGCCCTTAGGCCAACCCCTTGTTTGCTATTAACTTTGGGATGTCGCTTACGCGCCCAGACGCTCTTTGATACGAGCTGACTTACCGGTACGCTCACGCAGGTAGTACAGTTTGGCTTTACGTACAGCACCACGACGTTTGACAGAAATGCTGTCAATTACCGGAGAGTGAGTCTGGAAGACACGCTCAACGCCTTCGCCGTTTGAAATCTTACGAACAGTGAATGCAGAGTGCAGACCGCGGTTACGAATAGCGATAACCACGCCCTCGAATGCCTGCAGACGTTTCTTAGAACCTTCAACGACCCATACTTTCACTTCCACGGAATCACCCGGACGGAATGAAGGTACGTCCTGCTTCATCTGCTCTTGTTCAAGTTGCTTGATAATGTTGCTCATAATTAAATCTCTATATCCTGGGTAAACTGATAGTCAGGGAAGATTACTCTTCCACCTGATGGTTTTGTTGCTGCTGATGTTCCCGTTGGAACTCATTTAGCAACCGTGCTTGCTCTTCAGTCAGAGCCAGGTTTTCCAGAAGTTCAGGTCTTCTTAGCCAGGTACGGCCTAGCGACTGTTTCAGACGCCAGCGGCGAATATCGGCATGGTTGCCCGACAGTAAGACTGGCGGAACCTCCATCCCTTCTAACACTTCAGGTCGGGTGTAGTGCGGGCAATCCAGTAAACCATCCGAGAACGAATCCTCATCGGCTGACGCCTGCTTGCCCAATACGCCGGGGATAAACCGGGCGACTGAATCAATCAACGTCATGGCTGGTAGCTCACCACCACTGAGCACGTAATCACCGATTGACCATTCTTCATCAATCTCAGTATGAATCACGCGCTCATCAATCCCTTCATAACGACCACACACCAGAATCAACTTCTGGTTGGTCGCCAGTTCGCAAACGCCCTGTTGGTCCAGTTTGCGACCCTGAGGTGAAAGATAAATCACCCTGGCACCTTCTCCCGCCGCCGCTTTCGCTGCGTGGATAGCATCCCGTAAGGGTTGCACCATCATCAACATTCCCGGTCCGCCGCCGTAAGGACGTTCATCCACGGTACGGTGCCGGTCGTGCGCGAAGTCACGAGGACTCCAGCTTTGAATGTTGAGCAGGCCATTTTTTACTGCCCGGCCAGTTACCCCGTACTCGGTAATAGCGCGAAACATCTCTGGAAACAGGCTAATAACACCAATCCACATCGCGTTCGCCGTTACGTTACCGGATTGTCCGGAGATCAAAAACCAGGATCCCAATCTACTTCAATCGTGCCAGTAGAGAGATCGACTTTCTTGATAACCTGTTCATCAAGAAACGGGATTAACCGCTCTTGCGCACCGAATGCATCTTTCAGGTTTGCCTTAACGACGAGAACGTCGTTCGAACCGGTTTCCATCAAATCAATGACTTTGCCCATTTCGTAACCGTCGAGGTTTACCACTTTGCAACCCATAAGGTCTTTCCAGTAGTAATCACCCTCTTCCAGCGCTGGCAGCTGAGCAGAATCAACCGTAATTTCGCAATTGGTTAACTGTGCCGCAGCGTCCCGATCGTCAATGCCTTTGACTTTGATGATCAGGTCCTGATTGTGGTGCTTCCAACCTTCCAGTTCGACCTGCTGCCATTTACCGGCGCGCTGGATGAACCAGGGTTGGTAGTCGAAGATGCTTTCAGCGTCTTCAGTGGAGGAAAACACTTTGAGCCAACCTCGAATGCCGTAAGCGGCCCCCATTTTCCCCAATACAATTGGGTTAACGAGAGGCTGTGCGGCAGGTTTAATGCTCATGCTAACCACCGTGACAGATTAAGCTGCTTTTTTTGCTTCTTTGATCAGCGCGTTAACGCGATCAGAAAGCGTTGCGCCCTGGCCAACCCAGTGCTCAATACGGTCCAGATCCAGACGCAGACCTTCAGCCTGACCAGAAGCGATCGGGTTGAAGAAACCTACGCGCTCGATGAAACGACCATTACGCGCATTGCGGCTGTCAGTAACGACGACCTGATAGAACGGACGCTTTTTCGCGCCGTGACGTGCCAAACGAATTGTAACCATAACATCCTCATTAGTTAATAAAGCGCTCGGGCTCCATCGAGGGATGGAACCCGAGCGCAATATAAAAAGCCCGAAAATTTTACTCATTTTGGCGAAAAAAGCAACCTGAGCGTGTTAATTTTCTGGCTGTGTGCCGCTCGCCTTAGCGACCGGGGAATCCGGGCGGCATCATACCTTTCATGCCACGCATCATTTTGGCCATGCCACCCTTCTTCATTTTCTTCATCATGCGCTGCATGTCGTCGAACTGTTTCAGTAAACGGTTAACGTCCTGAACCTGCATACCTGAACCGGTGGCAATACGGCGCTTGCGTGAGCCCTTGATGATTTCCGGTTTCTGACGCTCTTTGGTGGTCATCGAATTGATGATCGCCTCCATACGCACCAGCACTTTGTCATCCATCTGCGATTTCACGTTGTCTGGCAACTGCCCCATGCCCGGCAGCTTACCCATCAGGCTGGCCATGCCGCCCATGTTGCGCATCTGCTTCAACTGGTCGAGGAAGTCGTTGAGATCGAAGCCATCACCGGTTTTGAGCTTCTTCGCCAGCTTCTCCGCCTGTTCGCGGTCAACTTTGCTCTCGATATCTTCGATCAGCGACAGTACGTCGCCCATGCCGAGGATGCGTGAGGCGATACGGTCTGGATAGAACGCTTCCAGTGCTTCCGTCTTCTCACCCATACCCATGAATTTAATCGGCTTGCCGGTAATATGACGAATAGACAGCGCTGCACCACCGCGCGCATCACCATCCACTTTCGTCAGAATCACGCCCGTCAGTGGCAGCGCTTCATTGAAGGCTTTTGCCGTGTTTGCCGCATCCTGACCGGTCATGGCATCGACCACAAACAAGGTTTCCACCGGATTGATCGCGGCGTGTACCTGTTTGATCTCGTCCATCATCGCTTCATCTACGTGCAGACGACCGGCGGTATCCACCAGCAGCACGTCGTAGAATTGCAGCTTCGCTTCTTTCAGGGCGTTATTAACGATGTCGACAGGCTTTTGGCTCAGATCGGAAGGACAGAAGTCCACGCCAACCTGCTGCGCCAGTGTTTCCAGCTGTTTAATCGCCGCCGGGCGATAAACGTCGGCAGAAACCACCAGCACTTTCTTCTTATGCTTCTCGCGCAGGAACTTACCCAGCTTCGCCACGCTCGTGGTTTTACCCGCACCCTGCAGGCCCGCCATCAACACCACAGCCGGCGGCTGTGCGTTCAGATTGAGCGCATTATTTTCTGCACCCATTGCCGCAACCAGCTCGTTGCGAACAATTTTGATAAATTCCTGGCCAGGCGTCAGGCTTTTGTTTACATCCTGCCCTACCGCCGCTTCTTTCACGCGGTTGATGAACTCACGCACGACCGGCAGCGCAACGTCCGCTTCCAGCAATGCCATGCGCACTTCACGCAAGGTGTCTTTAATGTTGTCTTCGGTCAGCCTTCCGCGGCCGCTGATGTTGCGCAGGGATTGCGACAAACGATCGGTTAAATTATCAAACATGCTCTCTCACTTAGGACCGTAGCGAGGCCGCCTGGGCGGCACAATGCGGCGGATTATAGCACGAAGCCACAGCGATCTCTGCAATTGACCTTCAGATCGTTTGGAGCCTGATGCAGCTGGCGCTATACTGGTTTTTTCCTTATCTGACCGACACCTGAAAGGATCTATGTTCGTTTTCGCGATCGTGGCGCTGTTCGCCTACTCCCTCAGTCTTGCATTGATCATCCCCAGCCTGCTGAAACGCAACGGTGGCTGGCGTCGTTTTGCCGTACTTTCTGCTTGCGTCGCGTTGATCGCCCATGCGGTTGCACTGCAACAACGCATTTTTGCCGTCGATAACGGACAAAACCTCAGCCTGCTAAATATCGGTTCGCTGGTGAGTTTGCTGATCTGCGCGATCATGACCATCGTTGCATCGCGCAATCGCGGTTGGTTACTGTTGCCGATTGTCTACGGCTTTGCCTTGATTAACCTCGCCTTCGCCACCTTTGTGCCGAATGCCTTTATTACCCATCTCGAAACCACGCCGGGCATGATGATCCATATCGGCCTGTCGCTGTTTGCCTACGCTACGCTGATTATCGCGGCACTGTATGCGCTGCAGCTGGCATGGATTGATTACCAGTTAAAAAATAAGAAACTGGCTTTCACCCAGGATATGCCGCCGCTGCTGAGTATTGAGCGTAAGATGTTTCATATCACGCAAATTGGTGTAGTGCTGTTGACGTTGGTGCTGTGTACCGGTCTGTTCTTCATGCATAACCTGTTTAGCGCGGAGAATGTCGATAAAGCGGTGCTGTCCATTCTTGCCTGGTTTGTTTATATCGTTCTGCTCTGGGGACACTATCATGAGGGCTGGCGCGGACGTCGCGTCGTCTGGTTTAACTGCGGTGGTGCACTGCTGCTGACCATGGCCTACTTCGGCAGTCGCGTGCTTCAGCACCTGCTCACTTCTCACTAAAGGAATTTTTGCGTTGGAACATGTTTCAACCACCACGCTGATCGTTACGCTGGTCATCATGGTGCTGGTCTCTGCGTACTTCTCCGGTTCAGAGACCGGCATGATGACGCTCAATCGTTATAAATTGCGCCACAAAGCCAAAAGCGGTAATCGCGCGGCTCGTCGTGTCGAAAAACTTTTACGCCGTCCTGATCGCTTAATCAGCCTGGTGCTGATAGGCAACAACCTCGTGAATATCCTGGCTTCCGCATTGGGTACCATTGTCGGTATGCGTCTTTACGGCGATGCGGGTGTGGCAATTGCCACCGGGATCCTGACTTTTGTGGTGCTGGTGTTTGCTGAAGTGCTGCCGAAAACCATTGCAGCGCTTTACCCCGAAAAAGTCGCCTATCCCAGCAGCGTGCTGCTGGCGCCGCTGCAGTATGTGATGCTGCCTTTGGTCTGGCTGCTCAACACCATTACCCGCATTCTGATGCGCATGGTTGGTATCAAGACGGAAGGCTCCATCAGTTCAGCCCTAAGTAAGGAAGAGTTGCGTACCATTGTCTATGAGTCGCGCTCACTGATGTCACGTCGTAATCAGGACATGCTGCTGTCGGTGCTGGACCTGGAAAAGGTCAGCGTTGATGACATCATGGTGCCACGCAATGAAATTGTCGGCATTAACGTCAACGACGACTGGAAATCGATTGTTCGCCAACTGAGTAACTCCCCGCATGGCCGCATTGTGCTGTTCCGCGATTCGCTGGATGATTCGGTTGGCATGCTGCGCGTGCGTGAAGCCTGGCGCATGATGACCGAGAAGAAAGAGTTCAACAAAGATCGCCTGCTGCGTGCCGCTGATGAAATTTACTATGTGCCGGAAGGTACACCGCTGAATGTCCAGCTGGTGAAATTCCAGCGTAATAAGAAGAAAGTCGGCTTAGTGGTTGATGAATATGGTGACATCAAAGGGCTGGTGACCATTGAAGACATTCTGGAAGAGATTGTTGGCGACTTTACGACGTCTATGTCTCCTTCGCTGGCGGAAGAAGTGATGCCGCAGAATGATGGCTCAGTGCTGATTGAAGGCAGCGCCAACGTGCGTGAAATCAATAAAGCCTTTAACTGGACGTTACCCGAAGACGAAGCACGCACCATCAATGGCATGCTGCTGGAAGCGCTGGAAGAGATTCCGCTGGTCGATACACGCGTGAAAATCGGGAAGTACGATGTGGATATCCTCGACGTGCAAGACAACATGGTGAAGCAGGTGCGCATTACCCCACACCATCCGCTGAAATCCTCCATCGGTTCCTGAAGCCAAAAAAACGCCGCGAACATCGCGGCGTTTTCATTTCTGCTCAGACAGGCACTAGATGTGCAGCTCTTTCAGCTTCTCAGCCGGTAGTTTCAGATCTTCGTTACGGTTCACGCCAATCTCATGCGCCAACACGTTACGCGCAATCTGCTGCGCTTCGTCGAGTGAGTGTAGCTTGTAGCTACCACACTGGTATTCATTCAGTTCCGGGATCTGGCTCTGTTCTTTCACTTTCAGAACATCTTCCATCGCCCCTTTCCACGCTTTCGCTACGCGCTGCTCGTCTGGTTCACCAATCAAGCTCATGTAGAAGCCGGTGCGGCAGCCCATTGGCGAGATATCAACGATTTCCACGCCATCACCATTGAGGTGATTACGCATAAAGCCAGCGAACAGGTGCTCCAGCGTATGGATGCCGCGCTCAGTCAGAATATCGATATTCGGACGGCAGAAACGCAGGTCAAAAACGGTGATGGTATCGCCATGCGGAGTATTCATGGTTTTTGCAACGCGCACAGCGGGTGCGCCCATGATGGTGTGATCAACAGTAAAACTATCCAGTAGTGGCATACGTCACCTCCTGTTTTGAGATTTTTTTTAAAACGATGAAACTTTTCCGTTCGCCCAACGTCTGAATATATGAAAGACGCGCATTTGTTATCATCATCCCTGACAACAGAGATGTTAATTTTGGCCACAATGATGTGGCCATTTTCTTTTTTAGCCTTCGCGACCTGCCAGATAACTTTCGAAATCCAGCGTATCACTCTGTTCCAGCTTTTCCTGCGCCTGTACCGATTCCAACGCCTGACGACTGAAGTCATCTTCGGTCAAAATCTCTAACGGCTCTTCACACAGCAGATGGCGATACTGTTCAGCCAGTGCCACACCTGCGCCGGTTAAGCCATTTTCTTTGATGGCATGCAGAATACGCGCTGAATAGGTTAGCTCAGGATCATCAAACGATGCCACCAGTTGATCGCAAACCTGTTGATATTGCGTGCTGCCATAATTGCTGTCGAGCACCTCGGCAACACGACGCAGATCGGCAAACAGGGCTTTACCTACATCAACCAACGGATGTTCGGTATCGCTACAGCCCACGCCAATCACCTGGCCTGGCTTACGCCCTTCCATCACCACGCGGTTCCAGTTTTTACGACTGCACAGCAGTTCGTCCGAACTCATTTCAGGGGCATCCGCCAGGGTACACCAGATCAGGAACAGGTCGAGGAAACGCGCCTGATTAGCATCCACGCCAATGGCAGAGAACGGGTTGATATCCAGAGAACGCACTTCAATGTACTCGATCCCGCCGCGTAACAACGCATCCGAAGGCGCTTCACCCGAACGCGTCACACGTTTTGGACGAATAGGTGCGTACAGTTCGTTCTCAATCTGTAACACGTTGGTGTTCAGCTGCAGCCAGTTGCCATCGGCATCTTTGGTGCCCATGGCCGCATACTCTTCTGACGGCGTTTTAATCGCTGCTTTCAGCGCAGCAACGTAACCGTCGAGCGAGTTAAAGGTGATACCCAGGCCGCTTTGTGACTTGTTGGTATATCCCAAATCACTAAGTCGCAGTGAAGTCGCATACGGCAGCCACAGCGTACCCTTGCCGTCTGTTTCAAACGGCAACTTGCTTTCGCGACCTTGCAGGAAGGACGAACAGATCGCCGGTGAGGCACCAAACAGATATGGTATCACCCAGCCAAAGCGATAGTAATTGCGGATCAGACGCAGATAACCGGCAGAGATGGTCTCTTTACCGCTCTCCGCATCTTTAACGTCTGCCCACTCTTGCCAAAACGACAGTGGCAGCGAGAAGTTATAGTGCACGCCCGAAATAATCTGCATCAGTGCGCTGTAGCGATTTTTCAGCCCCTGCCGATAGAGGGTTTTCATCTTGCCGATATTAGAGCTGCCATATTGCGCCAGCTCAATGCTATCAACATCTTCAACATAACCCGGCATACTGAACGGCCACATGCGTTCCTGACCTAACTCTCGCGCAGTGTGGCGATGTATATCACGCAGGAAGGCCAGTGATCGATCAATGCTTTGATCGACAGGTGTAATGAACTCCAGCAGCGTTTCGGCAAAATCGGTGGTGATCCAACTGTGCTTCAGCGCTGAACCCAGAGATTCAGGATGTCCGGTGGTTGCCAGGTGACCATTCGGATTGACGCGTAACGTCTCGCGTTCAATGCCACGGCCGATACCCTTTAACGCGTCGGGATGCGCTTCCAACCAGGAAAGCGCTTTTGATACGTCCGGGATCACATTAACCTCCCGCTGTGCGAATAATTTATTTTTGTTCAGCATAATGTTAACCGTAGCCTCGAATCTGTGCGAATCAATGCCACCATTGCATTGTTTGTAATGTGGCGGTCGCGATAACGATATAACGCAGCGTTTTACCGATGGCGAGGAACAGCACCGAGGGCAGCCAGGCAAAGCGCAACCAGCCTGCAAGCACGCAAAGCAGGTCGCCCACTACCGGCAGCCAGCTTAAAAGCAGCGCTGCAGGTCCCAATCGATGTAACCACGTCATTGCTGTGTCATGCCATCGCCCCTGCCCTTTTGGCGGCATGAGGCGACCAAGAATAATGTTGGTCAGGCCGCCCAGCGTGTTTCCCACTGATGCGGCCAATAACAATCCATAGATCGAACCCTTTTGGGCGATCAGCAAAGCAATCAGCACAGCCTCTGAACTTCCCGGAAGCAGGGTGGCACTCAGAAAGCTACTGCCGAATAACGATCCATAGGTCAGAAATTCATTCACAGTAAACGGACATCAACCACATCCATGCCCGCGGCTTGCGCCGCCTGAACACCAAAGTCAGCATCTTCAAATACCACACAGCGTTCAGGTGCCACGCCCATTAACTCGGCGCAGCGTAAAAAGGTATCGGGTTGGGGTTTATGGCGCAGCACATCATCCGCGCCGACAACGGCATCAAACAGATGATAGACACCCAAGGCTTCAAGCAGGGCCTTTGCCAGGCTGTGTTCACTGCCAGTACCCACCGCCATCGGACGACGACCGTGATACGCTTTTACCACGTCCATTAACGGTAAAGGGCGTACATCATCCAGCAACATCGCCTTGAGCGCTTCGGTTTTCTCTGCGGCCAGCAAATGAGGGTCATGCTCAGCGTTGTTCTGCTCAAGAATGTACTGCGCCAGCTGCCAGGTGGGCGCGCCATTAAAACTCACCATTTTTTTCTCATCCATGGTGAAACCGTAACGGCTCAGCACCTGCTGCCAGGCTTTTCGATGTGTCGGCTCAGTATCCAGGATTGTGCCGTCCATATCGAAAATCAGGGCGTCATATTGGTCGTACATTGTCACTCCATCGAGCACCACAAAATGAGCCATTACTTTAGCGTAATGCGCTTAGGTTGTCGCCAGGTGTGCTTAACAGCAAATGCTTTGAAAGCATTAGCTATTTTTGTTTTCGGAAAAAGGTCAGGTAGCGATACCGGGGATAAATGGCGGTTATATAAGTGATTTTTGCGTGATGAAGAAAAATGGGAAGTAAATTCAGAAAGCGGACGTTGATTGTTTCGAACAGGAGATGGTGCATCCAGGAGGATTCGAACCTCCGACCGCTCGGTTCGTAGCCGAGTACTCTATCCAGCTGAGCTATGGATGCATTGAGAGATTTTCTTACGATGGACTTACTGCAATCAACCTGGGAATGATACGAAGAATGGTGCATCCAGGAGGATTCGAACCTCCGACCGCTCGGTTCGTAGCCGAGTACTCTATCCAGCTGAGCTATGGATGCATCGAGTTAATTCTTGTACAACGCAGGGTGCTGACAACTCACCATGAAAGGAACTGCTCGTTCACTCTTACTTCAGTTTTCCGAATGGTGCATCCAGGAGGATTCGAACCTCCGACCGCTCGGTTCGTAGCCGAGTACTCTATCCAGCTGAGCTATGGATGCATCGGAAATGGCGGTGAGGCGGGGATTCGAACCCCGGATGCAGCTTTTGACCGCATACTCCCTTAGCAGGGGAGCGCCTTCAGCCTCTCGGCCACCTCACCTTACGCGTTCTTCCGAACCGTGCTTCTGAACTTGTTTCTGCTCATCGGCACTGCGTGGCGCACATATTACTTTCCCGCACTTATAAGTCAAACAATTTTTCCCGACTTTTTCTGGATATCGTTCTGTTTGCACAAATGACGCGCAATTAGGGTATTTTGCCGACAAAAAGAGTGATTAATCAACAGCGAAAGCACGTTGCAGTTAACAAAATGGGAAGAAAGAAAATGAGGTTCAGGGCGGAAAAAATGAAGATGGGAGGATAAAAGCGGTAGCGCCTCGCAGGATGCGAGGCGCTGAATCCGTTAGTAACTCGTTTGCTGAGTTTTTTCGGCCTGGATACGCTGATAGATTTCTTCGCGATGCACCGAAACTTCTTTAGGCGCATTGACGCCAATACGGACCTGGTTACCTTTAACACCCAGCACCGTTACAGTCACCTCATCGCCAATCATGAGGGTTTCACCAACTCGACGAGTTAGAATAAGCATTCTTTGCTCCTTGAAAGATTAAAAGAGTCGGGCCTGTTCGGTCTCCCGGCCATATCCATCATATAACGCTGAACAATGTCTATGACAAATACACCATTGTGCATCGCCACGCCAATACATTCTGCTGATAGTTAGTTTAGCCGAAATACACTACATCAACCGGACTTTGTCATTATCGGGTGCACACCGCGTTAAAAAGCGCCAGAACATGGGGATTCTGGCGCTGCTCACGATGCTGAATTTTAATTCGTTACAGTCGGTTACTCACCCACTCCGACACGCCAGCCAGTGCGCCAGCCAGTGCCTCAGGGTTTGTACCACCCGCCTGAGCCATATCAGGACGACCGCCACCTTTTCCGCCAACCTGAGCGGCCAGTTCGCCGACCAGCTCACCCGCTTTGACGCGGTCAGTCAGGTCTTTAGTCACCCCAGCAATCAGTGAAACCTTACCTTCAGCAACCGTTGCCAGCACAATGATGGCCGAGCCGAGCTGATTCTTCAGGTCATCCATCATGGTGCGAAGCATCTTCGGCTCAACGTTGTTAAGCTCGCTGACCAGCAGTTTGGTCCCCTTCACGTCCATCGCTTTACTGCTCAGCGAGGCACTCTCTTGCGCCGCTTGCTGATCGCGTAGCTGCTGCAGTTCTTTTTCCAGCGCGCGGACATGATCAACCAGGCCGCGCACTTTCTCATTCAGATTACTGCTGTTGGCTTTAACCACCTGCGCAATTTCAGATATCTGATCGCTCTGCGCATGCAGCTGAGCAATCGCGCCTTCACCCGTCAGCGCTTCAATACGACGCACACCTGCCGCCGTGCCGGATTCAGACTGAATGCGGAACAGGCCAATGTCGCCAGTGCGCGCTGCGTGCGTACCACCGCACAGCTCAACGGAATATTCACCCATGCTAACCACGCGCACACGCTGTTCATACTTCTCACCGAACAACGCCGTTGCGCCGCGCGCTTTCGCTTCATCCAGATCCATTACTTCAGTCTGGATGAGTAAATTGCGACGAATCTGGGTATTAACGATATCTTCAACGGTGCGAATCTGCTCTGGCTTCATCGCTTCGGTATGAGAGAAGTCGAAGCGCAGGTATTTATCGTTGTTGAGTGAGCCTTTCTGACCGACATGATCGCCCAATACTTCACGTAACGCTTCATGCATCAGATGCGTTGCGGAGTGGTTGAGAATAATACGAGCACGGCGCTCTTCATCCACTTGTGCATTGAGGCGGTCACCCACACGTAGCTCACCGCTGTTGAGCTTACCGATATGACCAAAGGCTTTGCCATACTTCTGTGTATCCTGGACACTGAATTCAGCATTCTGCCCAGTCAGCACACCGGTATCGCCCACCTGGCCACCTGACTCGCCATAGAATGGTGTTTGATCCAGAATCACTACCGCTTCCTGGCCAGCCGCGATCTGCTCAACCTGCTGACCGCCAACGAACAGCGCCTGCACGGTGCCTTCAGCCTGCAGTTGGTCATAGCCTTTGAAGTCAGTGGCGGCATCAAAGCGAATCACACTGTTGTAGTCCGCGCCAAAACCACTGGCCTCACGCGCACGCTGGCGCTGCTGTTCCATGGCTGTTTCGAAGCCCGCTTCATCAATCTTCAGATTGCGCTCGCGGCAGACGTCAGCGGTCAAATCCGCTGGGAAACCAAAGGTGTCATACAGACGGAAGACCGTTTCACCATCCAGCGTATCGCCTTGCAGATTGGCCAACTCTTCATCCAGTAAAGCCAGGCCGCGTTCCAGCGTTTTAGCGAACTGCTCTTCTTCATTTTTCAGGGCATTTTCAACATGCTTCTGCTGACGTTTCAGGTCTTCACCGGCATCACCCATGACATCGATCAATGGCGCAACCAGTTTGTAGAAGAAGGCTTCTTTAGCTCCCAACATATTGCCATGACGCACTGCACGACGAATGATACGGCGCAGCACGTAGCCACGGTTTTCATTCGACGGGATGACGCCATCAGCGATCAGGAATGCACAGGAACGGATGTGGTCAGCGATGACGCGCAACGATTTATTGTTGAGGTCGGTCGCACCGGTTACCTGAGCAACAGCCTTGATCAGCTTGGCAAACAGATCGATTTCATAGTTGGAGTTAACGTGCTGCAGTACCGCAGCGATGCGCTCCAGGCCCATACCGGTATCAACAGAAGGCTTCGGCAGAGGTTCCATGATGCCGTCGGCCTGACGGTTGAACTGCATAAAAACGATGTTCCAGATCTCAATGTAGCGATCGCCATCTTCTTCCGGGCTGCCCGGTGGGCCACCCCAGATATGGTCGCCATGATCGTAGAAAATTTCGGTGCACGGACCACAAGGGCCGGTATCACCCATCTGCCAGAAGTTATCAGACGCGTAGGCGCTGCCCTTGTTATCGCCGATGCGAATAATACGTTCGCGCGGCACACCGACATCGTTAGCCCAGATTTCGAAGGCTTCATCATCGGTTTCATAAACGGTGACCCACAGACGTTCTTTCGGCAGCTTGAACCACTGTTCACCCGTCAGCAGTTCCCAGGCATAAGCAATCGCTTCTTTCTTGAAGTAGTCGCCAAAGCTGAAGTTACCCAGCATTTCAAAGAAGGTGTGGTGACGAGCGGTGTAACCAACGTTCTCAAGATCGTTGTGCTTACCACCGGCGCGTACACAACGTTGAGACGTGGTTGCGCGTGCATAATCGCGTTTATCCTGACCGAGGAAAACGTCTTTAAACTGCACCATTCCCGCATTGGTAAACAGCAACGTTGGGTCGTTGTTCGGTACGAGGGAGCTGCTGGCTACAACCTGATGTCCCTTGCTATGAAAAAAGTCGAGAAACGCTTGACGGATCTCAGCAGTGCTCTTGCTCATATAATTCCTGGAATCACGCTAACGAACGTTCCCTTTCGCGGGCAAACCACATCTGCAGGTTTACCGCTGATTGAGGAACAAAAAGTGGGAATAAGATAAATTTTCTTCAGTGGGAAGTAAAATCCCATCGCCTTTCAGTCGTCAATATTTCTGAAAACTGCCTGAATATCTTCCATCATAAAGCCTTTAGACATTAAAAAGCGCTGTACTTTGCTTTTCTCAGCCCAGGTTTGCGGCAGAGGATCACCAAACTTACGCTTAGCCAAATCGGCCGCGCATTGGCTCCAGTCCACTTCAGTATCCATCATCGCCTGATTGATCTCATCGCGGCTGATGCCCTTCTGCTGCAATTCCATACGCACGCGCTGTGAGCCGTAACCTTTCCGTGCGCGACTTTGGATAAAGCGTTCGGTGAAGCGCTGATCGTTGAGCCAGCCACTCTCCTGGCACCAGTCGAGCACCTTTTCCAGCAGCTCATCCGGTATCGGCACATTTTCTTCTTGCTTCAGATAAGCCGCACGCTGAGAAGAGAGTTGCAGCTTACGCTTCAATTCGTCACGGCTGTGGTCACGCTGCGATAGCACACGCATGGCACGATCCAGCAAACGGGAAAATGTCGGCACCGAAGCCGTTGAAGGTGATGATGACATGAATTTGACCTTGTTCTGACTGTTGCGCAGGGTAAAGCAAGAAGACGATCTGGGGAAGTGTTGACGGGGAAAAGCAAACGGGAGCATCGCTGCTCCCGTGGTGGGTATCTTAGAAATCTTCGTTGGTTTCGCTAGCTTCTTCGTAGTCATCAGCAGAGATTTCTGCTGCACCCGCTCCAGCCGTTGCACCCGTCAGCAGCAGATCGCGTAACTTCTTATCGATCTCGTTAGCAATCGCTGGGTTCTCTTTCAGGAAGTTGGTCGAGTTCGCTTTACCTTGACCAATCTTTTCGCCGTTGTAGCTGTACCACGCACCGGCTTTCTCAACCAGTTTGTGTTTCACGCCGAGATCCACCAGCTCGCCAAAGGTGTTGATGCCTTCACCGTACATAATCTGGAATTCAGCCTGCTTAAATGGCGCAGCAATTTTGTTCTTCACCACTTTTACGCGGGTTTCGCTACCGACCACTTCATCGCCCTCTTTAATCGCACCGATACGGCGGATATCAAGACGAACAGAGGCATAGAATTTCAGCGCGTTACCACCGGTGGTGGTTTCTGGGTTACCAAACATCACACCAATTTTCATACGAATCTGGTTGATGAAGATCAGCAGCGTGTTGGACTGCTTCAGGTTACCCGCTAACTTACGCATCGCCTGGCTCATCATACGTGCGGCCAGACCCATGTGCGAATCACCGATTTCACCTTCGATTTCCGCTTTCGGCGTCAGTGCCGCAACGGAGTCCACAATGATCACATCAACGGCACCGGAGCGAGCTAACGCATCACAAATCTCCAGCGCTTGTTCACCGGTGTCCGGCTGCGAACACAGCAGATTGTCGATATCAACGCCGAGTTTTTTGGCATACACCGGATCAAGCGCATGTTCAGCATCGATAAAGGCACAGGTTTTACCTTTACGCTGTGCAGCGGCAATCACCTGCAGCGTCAGCGTGGTTTTACCGGAAGATTCTGGTCCGTAGATCTCAACGATACGCCCCATCGGCAAGCCACCAGCACCCAACGCGATATCCAGTGACAGTGAACCGGTTGAGATAGTTTCTACGTCCATTGAGCGGTCTTCACCCAGGCGCATGATCGAGCCTTTGCCAAATTGTTTCTCAATCTGGCCCAGCGCGGCAGCTAAAGCTTTCTGTTTGTTCTCGTCAATCGCCATTTCCACTCCTAATCATGCTGGGTAAGCCGACATCATTGTGTGCCTGCTCGTTCTGTTGCCGGTAATTATACTGTATGACCATACAGTATCAAGTTTAATTTGTCAGAAATTCATCAAGCAGTGTTTGCAGCGCCCAGCTGACGGATTGCCGACGCACCGCGTCACGGTCTCCGGCAAAGATCTGCCGCTGCGCCAGAACACGATCGCCAGGTCCGGCAATGGCAAACCACACTGTACCCACTGGCTTTTCTGCCGAACCACCATCTGGCCCCGCAATCCCGCTCACAGCAATGCCAAACTCGGCGCCGGCGGCATTGCAGGCACCTTGAGCCATCTCACGCACAGTTTGCTCACTGACCGCGCCATACTGCGCCAGAGTCGCTGCCTGCACGCCCACCATCTGCTGTTTGGCTTCGTTGCTGTAGGTCACGAAACCCCGCTCAAACCAGGCAGAGCTGCCACTGATATCGGTAAACACTTTGGCGATCCAGCCACCGGTGCAAGATTCCGCC
The DNA here is from genome assembly GCF_011752685.1 of Candidatus Pantoea communis. Classification (NCBI taxonomy): domain Bacteria; kingdom Pseudomonadati; phylum Pseudomonadota; class Gammaproteobacteria; order Enterobacterales; family Erwiniaceae; genus Pantoea; species Candidatus Pantoea communis. The sequence goes on along the minus strand of NZ_VWXC01000004.1, from coordinate 253,013 downwards.
GCGGTCACCGTTGCCTTGCGTTTCTTGAGCTGTTCACCAATACGCTGGCTGAGCTGCTGCAACTGTTGGTCGTTCATCGCCCTCTCCTGTTTTGGCGCTGCGCGTTAGCCATAAATGGTGCAACAGAGCGCCCTTTTCAACCTCTGTCGCACCAATTTGCGCAGCCGCTTCCAGCAATTTTAACGCGTTCTCACTGCCACCATAAATAAACGCGGGAAAGCCAGCAAAACCTGACCATTGCTGCGTGGGGGATAAGCCGGCATTAATGCCTGATGATAGTCATGCAGAAAATCCGCTTGTTGCTGTTCGGTCAATCCAGCGAGGAAAGGACGCAAGCCCGTGGCACGGAGCCAGGTAATGATGGCCTGCGCATCGGCCATCGGGTGATAGTACGTGGTACGCCAGATATCCACCTGACAGCCTGCATCACTCAGCAAGTCATAATACTGTTCCGTGCTCAGCAGGCGTTTGCGATCCGCGGCCTGTGGCGAGATATGTGCCTGCCAGCGTTCACTGGCCGCCACTTTACGCATCAAGCTGTGAGAGGCTTCTTCAAGATTGTCCGGCATCTGTATCGCCAGAGCGCCACCGATATCCAGCTGTTCAACCAAATGCGGCAGCAGCGTGTAGTGATCGGTTAACCACTGCAGCGAAGCATTCGCATAGATGACCTGCTGTGGCTGGCTCGCCTGCCAGGTACGAATATCCGCCTGCAGAAAAGTGCAGGCTGGTAACCGCTCTTGCGCTTGTTCCAGCATGGCTGCAGAGCTATCGATGCCTGTAATCACCGCGCCTGGCCACGCTTGCGCCAGCAGCTCAGTGCTGTTGCCGGGACCGCATCCGAGGTCAGTCGCGAAATGCACGTCGGTTAGTGGAATACGTTCTAAGAGTTCACGCGCAGGGCGCGTGCGTTCCGATTCAAATTGACGATACAGCTGTGGATTCCAGTCTTGCATGGCAACGCTCCTGTCTGGCTGAAGAGCATCACACTACCTGTTTTCTCAATCGCTAAGCGAAGAGAAAAGTGCGATGTCTCACCTTTTTACCCTTTGTCACTGGTTAATGTCAGTCACGAGCACTAAGTTAAAACAATGTTTCATTTTTAAAAAACGAGGATCGCGTTATGGCTTCACAACCTGAATTAACCGGCGTCTGGTGTCCTTCAGTTACCCCTTTCGATCAAGATAATAAGCTCGACATTGATGCGCTGGGCCGCCACTTTGCGCGCCTGAACGCCTCGGGGATTGATACGCTGTTGCTGATGGGCAGTATCGGGGAGTTTGCTTCGCTGACCCAACAGGAACGGCTGATGCTGATTCGCGAAGCTCGTCAGCTTTCGCCACTGACCATGGTCGCGAATATCTCAAGTACCTGCGTTCCCGACATGTTGCAGCTCGCTGAAGCCGCCTGGCAAAACGGTTATGACGCCGTGATGGTTTTGCCGCCCTACTACTATGGGCAAACGCAGAAACAGCTGTTGAGCTACTTTAAAGCACTGGATAAACAGCTAGGTGGAAAGTGGTTTGCCTATAATTTCCCGGCGCGCACCGGCTGCGATTTGACGCCCGCATTGGTAGCAGAATTAGCCGCTGAACTGCCGCAGTTTATCGGCATTAAAGACACCATGGATTGTCTTTCACACAACCGGGCCCTGATTGAAGAAACCCAAAAGGTACGCCCTGATTTCACGGTGCTTTCCGGATATGACGAATATCTGCTGCCCAATTTACTGGCAGGCGGTGCCGGGGTGATTTCCGGCTTAAACAACATAGTACCGGAGTTGTTTGCCGAGGCGATGCACGCATGGCGAGCGGGAGAGTTAGCGCAGTTGGCACAAATTCAACAGCGTATTGGTAAGCTGATGGCGATTTACACCATCGGCGATGACTTTGTCACGACCATCAAAACCGCAGTGGCGCGCAAATATGATTCTATGAGCAGTCATTCACGTAATTATGGCGGTGAACTCACGGTTGAGCAGTGCGCAGAGCTGGATCGTTTGCTGATGTGATCACAATAAGGGACGGCCGGGCAGCCGTCCTGTTCTCAGTTCTTTTTAACAAACTCAGATTTGAGTTTCATCGGGCCAAAACCATCGATTTTGCAATCAATGTTGTGGTCGCCTTCAACCAGACGAATGCTTTTCACTTTGGTGCCAATCTTCAGGGTTGAAGAACTGCCTTTCACCTTGAGATCCTTAACCACAGTAACGCTGTCCCCATCAGCCAGCAGATTGCCATTGGCATCCCGCACCACCAAACCATCCGATGCTGCATCAGCACTCGGTGACCAGATATGACCACAAGATGGGCAGTTCAGGTTCTCACCATCCTGCCAGGTATAATCAGCCTGACACACAGGGCAAGCAGGTAATGTTGTCATGAGCATTCCTCAGAAGTCGAAAGGCGGTGAAGATGGCACCGCAAAAGGGGCGCCATCTTATACCCTCACTCTTTATAAGGACAGCATTAAAGCATGTTGCCCTGACGCGCTTTCGCCACTGCCTGACCCAACTGCCATACAGCCATGGCATAGTGTGTGCTGTGGTTATAACGCGTGATGACATAGAAGTTAGGCAGGCCATACCAATATTGATAACTGGTGCCAAGATCAAGGCGCAGCAGACTCGCCTGGTTATTACCATCCAGCGATCCTTGCGGCGTCAGGCCGCTCGCCATCAGCGTATTCACCGGATAAAGCGTTTTAAACCCATTTTCCAGCGCAGGAGCCTGCCCGCTTGCCGGTACGGCAACATTCTGCCCTGCCCGCCAGCCGTGCTCTTTAAAGTAATTTGCTACGCTACCAATCGCATCCACAGGATCCCACAGGTTAATGTGGCCATCACCATTGAAGTCGACCGCATACTCTTTATAGGAAGACGGCATAAACTGACCGTACCCCATTGCACCCGCAAAGGAACCGCGCAGATCCAGCGGATCATCCTGTTCAGTGCGCGCCATCAGCAGGAAGGTTTCCAGTTCGCCGCTGAAGTAGGCCGCGCGACGAGGATAGCTAAAGGATAAGGTGGCCAGCGCATCCAGCAGACGCGTTTTGCCCATCACCCGACCCCAGCGTGTTTCCACACCAATGATTCCGACAATGATCTCCGGCGGCACACCATAAACCTGCTGAGCGCGTTGCAGCGCGTCCTGATATTGATCCCAGAACGCCACACCATTTTGCACATTATCTGGCGTGATAAATTTATTACGGTAGCGGATCCAGGCGCCGTTTGGCCCCGTCGGAGGCGTGTAGCTTGGTGCTTGTTGATCCATCAGGCGCAGCACGTAATCAAGACGCTTCGCCTGGCCAATCACGGCGTGCAGTTGATCACGGTTAAAACCGTGTTTTGCCACCATTTGATCAATAAACTGCTCAGCCGCTGGATTCCCTGCGAAATCACCAAACATCGACTGAACGGCGTGTGAAGGTTCCAGTAAAAAACCACCTTTTGGTGCAGGCACAACGGCGGTTTGCTGCTGGGTTGCAGGCTTACTGCTGCAGGCAGCAAGCAAGGCGATAAGTGGAAGAAAAGCAACCTTAAAACGCATTAGATATCCATAAGCCAGATGAAACCGGAAGCCAACATGGTAATCGTTCATCAAAGCGGGATACAGAGCAATATCTTAAATTTACGCCGCTATTCCCTGGTTTCAGTGGGTTGCAGCGAAAATTTGCGGAACAGCTCCACACTTTATCTTTATCGCCCAATTTTACTTTTTACTGCTTATCGCAATTTGTTAAGGTCGGCAGCCAGAATCCATTGCAGCCGGATGATGCGCGCAGGGCAAAATGTTAATATCTGCGCCTTGGTTATCCGTCTGTGAGATAACGCACCACACTGGCCTGCTCATATCGGGCAGCCATGATTGAACGAGTGAATTTTGAGCGAAAACGAGATGAAAGGAGCAGCGCAAATGGACTTTACTGGCCACACGCCCATGATGCAGCAATACCTGCGCCTGAAGGCTGACCATCCCGAAATCCTGCTGTTTTATCGCATGGGCGATTTTTACGAGCTGTTCTACGACGACGCCAGGCGAGCCTCACAACTGCTGGAGATTTCACTCACGAAACGCGGCGCGTCAGCGGGTGAACCCATCCCGATGGCGGGCGTGCCCTATCATGCTGTTGAAGGTTATCTGGCAAAACTGGTCCAGCTCGGTGAATCCGTGGCGATCTGCGAACAGATTGGCGACCCGGCACTGAGCAAAGGACCGGTTGAGCGTAAAGTCGTGCGCATTGTGACACCAGGCACCATCAGTGATGAAGCGCTGCTGCAGGAGCGTCAGGACAACTTACTGGCGGCCATCTTCCAGAGCCAGCGCGGGTTTGGTTATGCCACCCTCGATATCAGCTCGGGGCGTTTTCGCCTGAGCGAACCTGTCGACCAGGAGACCATGGCGGCAGAACTCCAGCGCACTAATCCTGCTGAACTGCTCTATCCCGAAGATTTCCAGGCCATGGCGCTGATCGATCAGCGTCGTGGTCTGCGCCGTCGTCCGCTATGGGAATATGAAATCGACACCGCACGCCAGCAATTAAACCTGCAATTCGGCACGCGTGATCTTAGCGGCTTTGGTGTTGAACAGGCTCATCTGGCGCTACGCGCTGCGGGTTGTCTGCTTCAATATGTTAAGGATACCCAACGCACCTCCCTGCCACATATTCGCTCGTTAAGTATGGAGCGCCAGCAGGACAGCGTAATCATGGATGCAGCCACTCGCCGCAACCTGGAAATCACGCAAAACCTGGCCGGGGGCACCGAAAATACCCTGGCGGCAGTGTTGGATAAAACCGTTACCCCGATGGGCAGCCGTATGCTGAAGCGCTGGCTGCATATGCCGCTGCGCGATGTCACCACCATCAGTCGTCGCCAGGAATCGATTGCCGAACTGCAATCTCTGAGTGAAGCATTACAGCCGGTACTGCGCCAGGTGGGCGATTTGGAACGCATCCTGGCGCGTCTGGCACTGCGCACCGCGCGCCCGCGTGATTTAGCTCGCATGCGGCATGCATTCCAGCAGCTGCCGGAATTAAACCATCAGCTGGAAGGTGTCGAGGCGACTCAACTGGTCAATCTGCGTTCGCAGATGGGTGAATTTACTGAACTACGCGAGCTGCTGGAACTAGCCGTCATTGAATCTCCTCCCGTGCTGGTGCGTGACGGGGGTGTGATTGCGCCCGGCTATAACGCTGAATTAGATGAATGGCGTGCGCTGGCCGACGGTGCCACTGATTATCTCGACCGCCTGGAAATTCGCGAACGAGAGAAGCTAGGGCTGGATACTTTAAAGGTGGGTTTTAACGCAATTCATGGTTACTACATTCAGGTCAGCCGCGGCCAAAGCCACCTGGTGCCGATTCACTATGTCCGCCGCCAGACCCTGAAGAACGCCGAGCGCTACATCATTCCTGAATTGAAAGAGTATGAAGACAAAGTACTGACCTCAAAAGGCAAAGCGCTGGCGCTGGAAAAAGGCCTGTACGAAGCGTTACTCGATCAGTTGCTGCCACATCTTGAAGCACTGCAGATCAGTGCCGCGGCGCTGGCTGAACTGGATGTGTTGGCTAACCTGGCAGAACGCGCCTGGACACTGAATTACTGCCGCCCGGTGTTGCAGGAAAAAGCGGGCATTCGCATCACCGCGGGCCGCCATCCGGTCGTGGAACAGGTCCTGAAAGAGCCGTTTATTGCTAATCCGCTATCATTGTCGAATCAACGACGTATGTTGATCATCACCGGCCCCAACATGGGCGGTAAGAGTACTTACATGCGTCAGACTGCATTGATCGCGCTGATGGCGTGGATTGGCAGCTATGTGCCAGCCGAAGAAACCATAATGGGCCCTATCGATCGCATCTTCACTCGCGTCGGTGCGGCTGATGACCTGGCTTCTGGGCGTTCAACTTTTATGGTTGAGATGACGGAAACGGCCAATATCCTGCATAACGCCACGGAGAACAGCCTGGTGTTGATGGATGAAATCGGTCGCGGCACATCGACCTACGATGGGCTGTCGCTGGCATGGGCTTGTGCGGAGAGCCTGGCAAACCGCATCAAAGCGATGACACTGTTTGCCACCCACTACTTCGAACTTACGACCCTGCCGGAAAAAATGGAAGGCGTAGTGAATGTGCATCTTGATGCCATGGAGCATGGCGATACCATTGCATTTATGCACAGCGTACAAGATGGTGCAGCCAGCAAAAGCTATGGTTTAGCAGTTGCTGCATTAGCGGGTGTGCCGAAAGACGTGATCAAACGTGCGCGCAACAAGTTGAAAGAGCTGGAAGCGCTCTCCGGCAGTTCTGCGGCATCTACGGTAGAAGGATCGCAAATGCAGCTGCTGGTGGCAGAAACATCGCCAGCCGTAGACGCACTGGAAGCGTTGGACCCTGATAGTCTTACGCCAAAACAGGCGCTGGAGTGGATTTACCGCCTTAAAACATTGGTCTAGTTCAATTTTAATGAGCGGCGGGTAATGACGCCGCTCATTAGCGTAACGGCCTGATAACGCACATAAAAAAACGGTGACCCAAGGGTCACCGTTTTTTATTGCCGGTTACGGCTTATTCGCGAAACAGTGCTTCAATGTTGAGGCCCTGAGTCTGCAGGATTTCACGCAGACGGCGCAGACCTTCAACCTGAATCTGACGGACGCGCTCACGGGTCAACCCGATCTCACGGCCCACATCTTCCAGCGTTGCCGCTTCATAGCCTAACAGGCCGAAACGACGCGCCAGCACTTCACGCTGCTTGGCATTCAATTCAAACAACCACTTAACGATGCTTTGTTTCATATCATCGTCCTGCGTGGTGTCTTCCGGGCCGTTGTCTTTTTCATCGGCCAGGATATCCAGCAGCGCTTTTTCGGAATCTCCACCCAGCGGTGTGTCAACCGAGGTAATACGCTCGTTGAGACGCAGCATACGGCTTACATCATCAACCGGCTTGTCTAACTGCTCGGCAATCTCTTCAGCACTCGGCTCATGGTCAAGCTTATGCGAAAGTTCGCGCGCGGTACGCAGATAAACATTCAACTCTTTAACGATGTGGATCGGCAGACGAATAGTACGGGTTTGATTCATGATCGCCCGTTCAATAGTCTGACGAATCCACCAGGTGGCATAGGTTGAGAAACGGAACCCACGTTCTGGGTCAAACTTCTCCACGGCACGAATCAGGCCGAGATTACCCTCTTCAATCAGATCCAGCAGTGCCAGACCACGATTGCTATAACGACGGGCAATTTTCACCACCAGGCGTAAATTACTTTCAATCATGCGGCGGCGAGAAGGAATGTCACCACGTAGTGCACGACGAGCGAAGAACACTTCTTCTTCTGCTGTCAGTAGTGGAGAGTAACCGATCTCACCAAGGTAAAGCTGCGTCGCATCCAAAACGCGTTGCGTCGCACCCTGTGACAACAGCTCTTCTTCAGCTACTTCGTTATCACCAGGTTCGTTCTCAACGAGAGCCTTCTCATCAAAAACCTCAGCTCCGTTCTCCTCGAATTCCGCATCTTCATGTAACTCGTTAACTTTCAGCGTATTCTGGTTCATAAGCGGCTCCTACCCGTGATCCAAGGGCAGAACACCTAAGGTTCTGCCGGATTATCGCTGCGGTAAATAACGCAACGGGTTTACGGATTTCCCCTTGTAACGAATTTCAAAATGTAATCTTACCGAACTGGTTCCGGTACTACCCATGGTAGCGATTTTTTGCCCCGCCTTAACTTCCTGTTGTTCCCGGACCAGCATGGAATCGTTATGGGCGTAAGCACTCAGATAATCATCATTGTGTTTGATGATGATTAAATTACCGTACCCACGGAGCGCGTTGCCTGCGTATACCACCCTTCCTGAAGCAGTGGCGACAACAGGTTGTCCACGCGAACCGGCGATATCGATCCCTTTGTTTCCGCCTTCCGCAGCGGAGAAGTTATCGATGATCTTCCCATCAGTCGGCCAACGCCAGCTTCCCACTGGGGTTGTGCTGTTAGTCGTGCTGCTGACTGTAGGTGGTGCGGTAACCGGAGCTGTGGTCGTTGCCACATTATTTGCCCCTTTCGACGGCAGCATTTTACCGCCTGTCGAACCCGAATCATCAGAATACGTAATAACAGGTTGCTGTGCAACAGGGGCCGATTTAATTTGCGTTTGGTTGGATGCCACCGGCACGCCGCCCTGTGTCGCATCCGCTGCGGTTATCGCATTGCCACCGGTGATGGTCTGGCCATTACCGTTGCCAACCTGCAGGACTTGCCCCGCTTCCAGGCCATACGGGGCCGGGACGTTATTGCGTTGCGCCAGATCGCGGAAGTCATTGCCGGTAATCCAGGCAATGTAGAACAGGGTATCTCCACGTTTAACGGTGTAAGTCTCACCACCGTAACTACCTTTAGGAATATTCCCATAATTACGGTTGTACACGATACGACCATTTTGCGTGACAACATTATTATTGCCACTAACCATTCCCCCGGAGGGTGCAGCTGATGGTGTACCGCCGCTTAACATTCCGCCGTGTGGCATAGCTGGCACGGTGCTATTCTGCGATGAGAGCATGCCACCGCTGCTCGGTGAGGAGGTCGTGCCGCCGCCAGAGGACATAATACCGCTGTCGCCACCGCCGCCAATCTGGCTAATCGGAGCCTGCGTGTTGTCGCCTGAGCTACAACCCGCCAGCCAAAAACCTACCAGTGAAAGTGCCGCCAAACGGCGTAATTGAAATACTGTGCTTCCCGTGCTCATTGATCCCCCGTTATGGCAATCCTGGATGTAACTGTGTCGTGGTTGTGACCGCATTATTCACTGCGCAACAGGCGGAATACGGTCTTTCACATTGATTAACAAGGATAGTAACAATATCAACTGCGCCATGCCATGTAACAGTTGTGAAGATTTACGTAGCAATGGCTCAGGCCAGATCGCCCTGAACTAACGGCACAAAGCGGACGGGTTCGATGATTTCTTCAATTAATTCACCACCCTGACGACGCAAACGCTTTAAAACCTGCTGATCTTCGCCGACTGGCAGCACCATTTTGCCACCCTCACCTAATTGCGCTATCAGCGCAGTCGGAATTTCAGGGGGTGCAGCGGTGACAATGATGGCATCAAACGGGCCACGTGCGGCCCAACCTTGCCAACCGTCACCATGACGAGTCGAAATATTGTGCAGGTCGAGTTGTTTCAGGCGACGCTTAGCCTGCCATTGCAACCCTTTAATGCGTTCAACGGAATAAACGTGATTGACCAGATGGGCCAGAATAGCGGTCTGATAGCCTGAACCGGTGCCGATTTCCAGCACGCGCGATTCCGGGTTCAGTTCAAGTAACGCGGTCATCCGCGCTACCATGTAGGGCTGTGAAATGGTCTGCCCACTGCCAATCGGCAGCGCAACGTTTTCCCAGGCTTTATGCTCAAACGCCTCATCGATAAAGCGTTCACGCGGGACATCAGCGATGGCTTTTAACAGGTGCTCATCGTGAATGCCCTGCGCACGCAGTTGCTCTAACAGCGTTTCGATGCGCCGGTTCACCATGCGAGATTTACCTCAGCCTCGATCAACCAGTCGCTTAATACTTCCTGCGCCGCATGTGCCGTAAGATCGACATGCAATGCCGTCAGCGACACGTAACCTGCATCTACCGCAGCGAAATCGGTGTCGGGGCCCGCATCCAGTTTGTCCCCCGGCGGGCCAATCCAGTACAGGGTATGGCCGCGCGGATCTTCCGTGCAAATCACCTGATCGGCCGGATGGCGGCTGCCACAACGCGTCACACGGAAACCTTTGATTTCCGCTAGCGGTAGATCAGGCACATTGATGTTCAGGATACGCCCGGTGCGCAGCGGTGCGCGGGACAACGCACGCAGCAGCGTGCAGGTCACCGCCGCAGCGGTGGCATAGTGTTGATGGCCGTTGAGTGAAACCGCCAGCGCAGGCAGTCCAAGATGGCGTCCTTCCATCGCAGCGGCCACGGTGCCAGAGTAAATCACGTCATCACCCAGATTGGGGCCAGCGTTGATGCCTGAAACCACAATGTCCGGACGCGGTTGCATCAGTTTGTTAACCCCAAGAAACACGCAATCCGTTGGCGTGCCCATCTGTACAGCGATGTCACCATTCTCATGGGTAAAAGTCCGCAGCGGGGTTTCTAACGTCAGAGAATTTGATGCGCCACTTCGATTGCGATCGGGCGCGACAACCTGCACCTCCGCAAACTCACGCAGTGCGCGAGCCAGCGTCTGAATGCCGGGGGCATGAATTCCATCGTCGTTGCTGAGCAATATCCGCATCTGTTCCTGACCTTTGTTCATTCAACGGGTCCTCAACTCGCCTGGCATCCGCTGTTGGGGTGCCGCACAAACAAGATTTGGCGAGACGAAGATGTTTGCATTCTAGCGGTGAGGCGCGGGAAGTGGTAGGCGTAAATCACGGAACTTCCGGCGTTTGCCGCAACATTATGCAGCCGGAGCAGATATTTACCCGGCGTTGAGGCCGGGTAAAGTGGGGTTATTCATCGCTGATAGGCGCAGCGGCACCGTTACTCAGCAGTTCGCGCACCACGCTGGTGGCGAAACTCCCGGCTGGCAGCCAGAACTGCATCTCTAGCGTGACGTCATCCCACCAGTTCCAGCGCAGATCTTTTGGCACCACCAGCATGGCGCGGCGTGCCGCATCAACGCGCTCACGCTCCAGCAGCGCCAGCAAATCCGCAGCCGGTGCCAGATTAGCCTGCTCAAAGGCCAGCGCGTCACCCTGAGGGCCCAGATCACCTCGCCCTGCGAGAGGCGCGGTGATGCGCAGTTCATGATGATTCACACGCTGCTGCAATTCCGCCAGCTCTTCCGCCTGCGCCACAAACCAACTGCCGCGACCGGCCAGCTGCAGTGCATCACCCGCTTGTACCTGATCCAACACGCCATCACGCTGCAAACGCGCACTGGTGACCTGATTAAACAGTTGGCTGCGCGCAGCAGACAGCAAAATACCTTTCATGCTGCGATCGCGCGGGCGGAACTTATCTTCTGCCCACAATTTTGCCTGCGTCAGGTTATTGCCGCCGCGGCCAAAGCGTTGTTCACCAAAGTAGTTAGGCACGCCGCTTTGCTGGATATGCTGCAAGCGCGCTTCCACTTCCGCGCGATCCGAAATCTGACGCACAACCAAACGGAACGCATTCCCCGCCAGCGCGCCAGTGCGCAATTTGCGCTTATGGCGGATCACCTGCAGAATTTCCACGCCTTCCAGCTGGAAACCGGCCAAATTCGGCATCGCGTTACCCGGCACGCGGAAACACAGCGTCTGCTCAGTCACCGCATGGCGGTCTTTCATCCCGGCATAGCTCATATCACGTTGATGCACGCCGAGGAATTTCGCGATAGCTTCGGCGACAAAGCGTGTATTGCAGCCTATCTTGCGGATGCGCACCAGCACCTGCTCGCCTTCGCCATCATAGGGATAGCCGAGGTCTTCAATTACCACGAAATCTTCGGGATTGGCCTTGATCACGCCGGTGGCGCTCGGAACGCCGTGCAGGTAAAGCAGTTCACTCATACTTAATCGGCCTTCACCAGCAGCGCCACGGCTTCACAGGCAATGCCTTCGCCACGGCCGGTAAAGCCAAGCTTCTCAGTCGTGGTCGCTTTGACGTTGACATCATCCATATGGCAACCGAGATCTTCAGCGATGTTGACGCGCATCTGCGGCACATGCGGCAGCATTTTCGGCGCTTGCGCGATGATGGTCACGTCGACATTACCAATGCGATAACCTTTCTGCTGAATACGACGCCAGGCTTCACGCAGCAAGCCACGGCTGTCCGCCCCTTTGAAGGCGGGATCGGTGTCCGGGAACAGCTTGCCGATATCGCCCATCGCCATCGCGCCGAGCAGTGCATCCGTTAATGCATGCAGTGCCACATCGCCATCTGAATGGGCAATAAAACCGTGTTCGAAGGGAATACGCACCCCGCCAATCACTAACGGACCTTCGCCGCCAAAAGCGTGAACGTCAAAACCGTGACCGATACGCATCATGCGCTCTCCTTTAACTGAATCTGGGTGAGATAGAAGGCCGCCAGCGCCAGGTCTTCTGGCCGCGTCACCTTAATGTTGTCGCTGCGTCCGCTGACGAGCTCTGGATGATAGCCGCAGTATTCCAGCGCCGACGCTTCATCGGTAATGGTAGCGCCTTCATGGAGTGCACGCGTTAAACACGCCGTCAGCAGTTGATGCGGGAAAAATTGTGGCGTGAGTGCGTGCCAGAGATCTTCGCGTTCAACGGTATGCGCAATCGCCGTTTTACGAGGTTCAGCACGCTTCATGGTGTCACGCACCGGTGCCGCCAGAATCGCACCCACTTTGCTGTGCTCACGAACTGCCAGCAGGCGTGCCAGATCATCCGGGTGCAAGCATGGCCGCGCGGCATCGTGCACCAGTACCCATTCGCTATGCTTAATCGCCTGCAAACCTGCCAGCACCGACTCAGCACGCGTGTCGCCACCCGTCACGCGCAGCACGCGTGCATCCTGCGCCAGTGGCAGCGAATCAAACCAGCCATCATCAGGACTGATGGGCACGATCACTTGCTTAACGGCTGGATGAGCCAGCAAGCGCGCAACGCTGTGTTCAAGAAGGGTAAATTGACCAATGGTCAGATACTGTTTTGGGCAGGCAGCCTGCATACGGCTGCCCACGCCTGCGGCAGGCACCACGGCAATCACATCCGCAAGGGAAGAGAGGTTGTTCATGGTTTATCGTTGTTGATTTTGCGCAGCTTGTTGCGCGTTACGTTTATTCTGGTCTGGCACCAGACGATAGAAAGTCTCACCGGGCTTGATCATACCCAGTTCATTACGTGCACGTTCCTCAATTGCTTCTGAACCGCCATTGAGGTCATCAATTTCGGCAAACAACTGATCGTTACGTGCTTTGAGTTTGGCGTTATTCGCCTGTTGCGACGCGACGTCTTCATTGACGCGCGTATAGTCATGAATACCGTTCTTACCCAGCCACAAGGAATATTGGAGCCATCCCAGCAGCACGAGCAACAGTAACGTCAGTTTTCCCATCCCCGCCCCCTGAAAAACGGCCTAATCATCCCATAACTTCGCACAGGACTCCACAGCGACAGCGAAAATGCCAGCAGCAGACGATTGTCTGTACAAAAAACGGCAAGGCTAAAAGCGGGACGGCAGGTAAAGTTTTGTAACCTGCCGATGCGTTTGCACATCAGGATCGGACTACCAACCCGAGAGAAATGAGAACAGCAACCAGAACAGGCACACCACCACGATGGCGGTGATCACCCCACTCCAGAACAGGCGTCCGCGAATCATTAAGCTCAGTACGATACCAATCAGCACCGATACCGGTAGCAGCGCCAAAAAGAACGGCCAGGTGTAGAGGAAGAAGAATAGCGTGTTGGAACCGTAGAGCATGAACGGAATCGCCAGCGCGCACCAGTACGAGAGAAAGCCAATCACGCCGCCCGGCAGTGATGAGCGGGACTCATCCGGGGTGCGTTCATCTTTGCGTGCCAGCATGGGGGTAACGTTCTGCATAGAGATCCTGTTGACGCTAAAAAGCGGCAAACCAATCGAGATTTGCCGCTGTCGGTTCAGGATCTGATGATATCGCGGTGACGCAGGAGGTCTAACAATTGGGCGGTCAAGTTTGTAACTAATTGTTCGCCATCAAGATGGATTTCAGGCGCGTCTGGCGCCTCATAAACGCTGTCGATACCGGTAAAATTAAGCAGCTCACCGGCGCGCGCTTTTTTATACAAACCTTTGGGGTCACGCGCTTCACACACGGCCAGCGGCGTATCGACAAACACTTCGACAAACTGCCCGGTGCCGAGCAAATCACGCACCATCTGACGCTCCGTGCGATGCGGCGAAATAAAGGCAGTTAAAACCACTAAACCGGCATCCACCATCAGTTTCGCCACTTCTCCCACGCGCCGGATGTTCTCTTTGCGATCGTCATCGCTGAAGCCGAGGTCACGGCACAGGCCGTGACGCACGTTATCGCCATCCAGCAGATAGGTGCTGACGCCCGCGCGATGCAGCGCCTGCTCCAGCGCACCGGCCACCGTGGATTTACCCGAGCCTGATAGCCCAGTAAACCACAGCACCACGCCCTGATGGCCGTGCTGCTGTTCCCGTTCTTCACGGGTGACCGGATGATCGTGCCACACCACGTTTTCGTCGTGTTGGGCCATTACTTGCCACCCAGCAGATCGCGTGCATTCCAGTGTGGGAAGTGACGACGCACCAGCGCATTCAACTCCAGCTCGAATTCACTGAACTGGCCAGCCTGCCCACGCACATCACTCAGCGGCTGATTGATCATCCCCGCACCGACCGTGACATTGCTCAGGCGATCGATAAAGATCATGCCGCCTGTGACCGGGTTCTGGCGATAGGCATCCAGTACCATCGGCTCATCAAACGTGATCTCGACTAAGCCGATGCCGTTCAGCGGCAGACTTTCCACCGCACGTTTCTCCAGCGTGTTGATCTCCACCTGATGAATGATCTTTTCCACGCGGCCACGCGCTTTCTTACCGGCGATCTTCACTTCATAGCTCTGACCCGGCTGCAGCGGCTGTTCTGCCATCCACACCACGTCAACAGTGGCAGACTGCACCGCCTGCAACTCTGCAGCCGCATCCACCAGCAGATCGCCACGGCTGATGTCGATCTCATCTTTCAGCACCAGCGTAATCGCTTCACCCGCTGCGGCTTCCTGCAGATCGCCATCGAAAGTGACGATACGTGAAACCGAAGACTCGACGCCTGAAGGCAACACTTTCACGCGCTGTCCGACCTGCACCGTACCGGAGGCCAGCGTACCGGCATAACCACGGAAATCGAGGTTTGGACGGTTCACATACTGCACCGGGAAGCGCATCGGCTGATGATCCACCACGCGGTTCAGCTCCACGGTTTCCAGCACGTCGAGCAGCGTAGGGCCGCTGTACCATGGCATGGTCACACTTGGCGTCGCCACGTTATCGCCTTCCAGCGCAGACATCGGCACAAAACGAATATCCAGATCTTCAGGGAGCTGGCCAGCAAAATCGAGGTAAGACTGTTTGATCTGTTCAAACGTCTCCTGTTTATACTCCACCAAATCCATCTTGTTGATGGCGACCACCAGGTGTTTGATACCCAGCAGCGTAGAGATAAAGCTGTGACGACGCGTCTGATCCAGCACGCCTTTACGCGCATCGATCAGCAGAATCGCCAGATCACAAGTGGATGCGCCGGTCGCCATGTTGCGGGTGTACTGCTCGTGTCCCGGCGTGTCGGCGATGATAAATTTGCGCTTCTCGGTGGAGAAGTAGCGATATGCCACGTCGATGGTGATGCCCTGCTCACGCTCGGCCTGCAAGCCATCCACCAGCAGCGCCAGATCGAGTTTCTCGCCCTGGGTGCCATGACGCTTGCTGTCGTTGTGCAGCGAAGAGAGCTGATCTTCATAAATCTGACGGGTATCGTGCAGCAGGCGACCAATCAGCGTACTTTTGCCGTCGTCGACGCTACCGCAGGTCAGGAAACGCAGCAGGCTTTTGTGTTGTTGCGCGGTCAGCCAGGCTTCTACGCCGCCCTGATCGGCAATCTGTTGTGCAATTACGGTATTCATCTGCGTCTCCTTAGAAATAACCCTGACGTTTCTTCATTTCCATCGAACCGGCCTGGTCGCGGTCAATCACACGGCCCTGGCGTTCACTGGTGGTGGAGACCAGCATCTCTTCAATAATTTCCGGCAGCGTTTGCGCTTCGGATTCCACCGCACCGGTCAGCGGCCAGCAGCCGAGGGTACGGAAACGCACCATGCGCTGTTTGATCACTTCGCCAGGCTGCAGATCAATGCGATCGTCATCAATCATCATCAGCATGCCATCACGCTCCAGCACCGGACGCGGTGCCGCAAGGTACAGCGGAACGATCTCGATGTTTTCCAGGAAGATGTACTGCCAGATATCCAGCTCGGTCCAGTTGGAGAGCGGGAACACGCGGATGCTTTCGCCTTTGTTGATCTGACCGTTGTAGTTATGCCACAGCTCAGGACGCTGATTTTTCGGATCCCAACGATGGAAACGGTCACGGAACGAGTAAATACGCTCTTTGGCGCGTGACTTCTCTTCGTCACGACGCGCACCACCGAAAGCGGCATCAAACCCGTACTTATTCAGCGCCTGCTTCAGGCCCTCGGTTTTCATGATGTCGGTATGTTTGGCGCTACCGTGGACGAACGGGTTGATGCCCATCGCCACGCCTTCCGGGTTGCGGTGAACCAGCAGTTCCGCGCCCATGTTTTTCACGGTACGATCGCGAAACTCGTACATTTCACGGAATTTCCAGCCGGTATCAACGTGCAGCAGCGGAAATGGCAGCGTGCCAGGATAGAAGGCCTTACGCGCCAGATGCAGCATTACCGAGGAGTCTTTACCGATGGAGTACATCATCACCGGATTGCTGAACTCGGCCGCCACCTCGCGGATGATATGGATACTCTCTGCCTCCAGCTGGCGCAGATGAGTAAGACGATTTTGGTCCATAATTTTTCCTCAAGCCAAATTGACAACGGCGGACTCACGAGCCCCCTGCTGTGCCGAATGTTGGAACCAGGCTAATTGCCCGTGCAAATTCACCACTTCCCCCACCACAATCAGGGCCGGTGTGGGCGCGGCAACCGCCAGCGCCTCAAGCTGATCTAAGGTACCGGTCAGCACTTGTTGATTCTGACGCGTGCCGCAGCCAATGACGGCTACTGGCGTTGATGCCGCGCGTCCATGTTTGATAAGGCCCGCCGCAATTTCTGCCGCTTTCAACGTGCCCATATAAATTGCCAGGGTCTGACGCGCACGCGCCAGCGTCGGCCAGTCAATGCCCTCGCTATCACTGCGTAAGTGGCCGGTGACAAACAGCACGCTCTGCGCGTGATCGCGATGGGTTAACGGAATCCCGGCATAAGCAGTGGCTCCCGCTGCCGCAGTAATGCCCGGCACCACCTGGAAAGGAATGCCCGCCGCTTTCGCCGCCTGCAGCTCTTCGCCGCCGCGACCGAAGATGAACGGATCGCCGCCTTTCAGACGCACCACGCGTTTACCCTGCTGCGCCAGCTCAACCAGCATCGCATTGGTCTCTTCCTGGGATACGGAGTGTGCTCCAGCACGCTTGCCGACGCAGATGCGGTCAGCATCACGGCGCACCAGCTCCAGCACTTCGTCACTCACCAGATGGTCATACAGCACCACATCCGCCAGCTGCATCACCTGCAGGCCACGTAACGTCAGTAAACCGCTGTCACCTGGACCCGCGCCCACCAGGGTGATTTCACCCTGATTGTCGCTGCTGTTCTCTAACTCGCGATCCAGCGTGCGGCGCGCTTCGTTGACGTTGCCGGCTGACATCTGGCTGGCGAACAAACCGTTAAATGCCCGCTCCCAAAAACGACGACGTTCCGACATGCTGTGATAGCGCTGTTTAACTTTGTCACGCCACTGTCCTGCCACTTCAGCCATCTGACCGAGATTGGCAGGTAACAGCGACTCAATTTTTTCACGTAATAAGCGGGCCAGCACTGGCGCCGTACCACTAGAGGAGATCGCCACCACCAAGGGGGAGCGGTCGACAATAGAGGGGAAGATAAAACTGCACTTGGGCTGATCGTCGACAACGTTGACCAGCTTGTGGCGGGCATTGGCGGCGTCAAAGACTTGCGCATTGAGCGCGTTATCGTCAGTGGCAGCGATGACTAAAAAGACGCCATCCAGCTGAACCGGATCGAAGTGATGTGCAATCCACTCGATGGCGTCGATTTCCAGCAGCGCCTGCAACTCATGGCCAAGGTCGCGCGCCGCTACCCGCACGCGCGCACCGGCACGTCGCAGCAGTTCGATTTTACGCGCCGCGATTTCACCACCGCCAACAACCAGCACTGGACGGTTTTTGAGATCGGCAAAGAGAGGCAGATAATCCACGTTAACCTTGTTAGTTTTACAATAAGTTAACGCGACTATACTTTCCCACCTTCTGGCAGATGAAATTACGAATTGGCATTAGTAGTTACCGAATGGAATAACGCCCCAGGATTGCTGATAACAATTTGTGCTTAACAGATGATATTGCTGGTGTTTCGGAGCAATTCAAATTGTGCAATCGCGGTCACAGTTTCATACTAATCCAGAATTTTTTTAGCCTGACGGGATGTCACAAAAGGACCTTAACTATGTTTGCCACCCTCCGCCGCACCGTGCTGGCTGCACTGATCGCGGGCGGTTTGCCTCTCTTTGCCCAAGCCGCAACCTATGCGCCGGGGCATTTTGCCGAACAGCAGCTGCGCCATATCGCCACCTATTTCCCTGGCCGTATGAGCGGCAGCCCTGCTGAGCTGATGACGGCCGATTATCTGCAACAGCAATTCACCGAGCTGGGTTACAAGAGTAATACCCGCCAGTTCAATACCAGCTACAACTGGTTAGAGCGCAAGGGTGAAACCCGCGCACGTAAAGTCTCCGCCACGTCGGTGATCGCCGCGCGCAGCGGTGCGGTGCCGCAAGAGATCCTGATCGTCACGCATCTCGACACCTGGACGCCACTCAGCCGTCATGAAGCGGATAACAATCTGGGCGGCCTGCGTTTACAAGGTGTGGACGACAATGCTTCTGGCCTTGGCGTAATGCTGGAGCTGGCGCAACAGCTGAGTAAAACCCCACTGCATTATGGCGTGCGCTTTGTCGCGCTTAGCGCTGGTGAAGCCGGGCTGCACGGGATGGATGACTACCTGTCGCGGATGAGTGCGCAGGAGAAAAAGAACACGCTGCTGGTGATTGATCTCAACAGTCTGATCGTCGGCGATCACCTCTATTTTAACAGTGGCGCCAATACGCCCTCAGCGGTACGCAAGCAGACCAGCGCGCGCGCCGTGCAGCTCGCGCATCGCTACGGTATTTCCGCCGCCAGCCACACGCTGACGGCACGCGACTATCCGGGCGTGAATCCGTTTGATAAAGCCGGCATGCCGCTGCTGGATGTCACCGCCGCCAACTGGGCGCTGGGTAATAAAGATGGACAGCAGCAACGGGCGCACAGCAGCCACTTCCCGGAGGGCAACGTACGCCATCAAACCGACCGGGATAACCTCAATTATCTGGATCGCTGGCTACCGGGCCGGATTACGCAACGCACGCGTGATAGCGTGAAGATCTTACTGCCGCTGGTCACTGAGCTGGCTAACCCAACAACTTAAGGATTTGCGATGTACGTGGTGTATCTCAACTATTTCCGTCCGGCAGAAGAAGCCGATGCGCTGCTGGCGCCACACATTGAGTGGCTGGATCGTTACTTTGACAGTGGTGACTTCATTGCCGCAGGCCGTAAAGATCCGCGCACTGGCGGTATGGTGCTGGTGAAGGAGATGGATCGCGCCCGTTTGGATACTATCCTCGCGGAAGATCCCTTTGTCGCGGTGGCGCATTATGACGTGACCAAAGTGAACGTGACGCGTGCAGCGGAGGCGTTTGAAGGGTTAAAAGGGATTTAAAGGACAATTGGGAAGCGGCACGATTTATCGTGCACCTGTCAGCGTTAGAGGCGCTGCAGGGAGGCGCGATAAATCACGCCGCAACCCTTTTATTGATGCATCAACCTTCGTGCAATCCACACTCGCGCTTCAGGCCAAAGAAGCGAGTTTCTTCTTCTGCCATGCCCGGTTCCCACTTCTTAGTGGTGTGCGTATCGCCCACGGACAAATAGCCTTCATCCCACAGCGGATGATACTTGAGGCCATGTTGTTTTAGGTACTGGTGCACCTGACGGTTATCCCAGTCAATGATCGGCAGAATCTTGAACACACCGCGCTGTACCGCCAGCACCGGCAAACTGGCGCGGCTGCCTGACTGGTCACGGCGTAGACCCGCAAACCAGGTCTGCGCACCCAGGGTTTGCAGCGCGCGATTCATCGGTTCGACCTTGTTGATTTGGTTGTACTGCTCAATCCCCTCGACGCCCTGCTCCCACAGTTTGCCGTAGCGCGCTTCCTGCCATGCTGGAGAAGTCTCAGCACGGAAGATTTGCAGATTGAGATTGAGCTTCTCAGTCAACTCATCAATAAAGCGGTAAGTTTCCGGGAACAGATAGCCGGTATCGGTCAGGATCACCGGCGTATCCGGTTTCTGCTGCGTCACCATATGCAGCAGAACCGCCGCCTGAATACCAAAGCTGGAGGACAACACGAACGCGCCCGGCATATTCTCCAGCGCCCAGCTCACGCGTTGCTCAGCGGAGAGTTTCTCCAGCTGCACGTTGCTTTCGGCCAGTGCCATGATGCGATCGACTTTGCTGCCACTATTCAGTGCTGCGAGATCAAGTACCGTCATACTGCCTCCGAGTCCCAAAAATCACGGGCGGGATCCACCACGGCTTTGATGATGCCAGCGCGAATCACGAAGTCACCGAAGCCTTCATCGGCCTGACGCTCGGTTGCCCAGCGCGCCACCAGCTCATCGATGCTGGCCAGAATTTCGCCTTCGTTGATGTTCTCGCGGTACATACGCGGAATGCGCGTACCCATGCGGTTGCCGCCAATATGTAAGTTGTAGCGGCCTGGTGCTTTACCCACCAGACCCAACTCCGCCAGCAAAGCACGGCCACAGCCGTTCGGGCAACCGGTAACGCGTAGCACGATGTGCTCTTCACCGACGCCGTGCTTATGCATGATCTCTTCAACCTTGGTCACAAACGAAGGCAGGAAGCGTTCGGCTTCGGCCATCGCTAATGGGCAGGTTGGGAAGGCCACGCAGGCCATGGAGTTTTCACGCTGTGGCGTCACCGCTTCCATCAAACCGTGTTCACGGGCAATAGCTTCGATCTGCGCTTTTTGCTTCTCCGGCACGCCAGCCACGATCAGGTTCTGGTTGGCAGTGAGGCGGAAATCGCCTTGGTGAATTTTGGCAATTTCGGCGATGCCGCGTTTCAGCGGACGGCCTGGATAATCCAGCAGACGGCCGTTTTCGATAAACAGCGTCAGGTGCCATTTCTTATCAATGCCTTTCACCCAGCCCACGCGGTCGCCACGCGTGGTAAACGCGTAAGGACGAATCGGTTCAAACGTCAGGCCAGCACGCTTTTCCACTTCCGCTTTAAAGGTCTCGACACCTACACGTTCCAGCGTGTACTTGGTTTTGGCATTCTTACGGTCGGTACGGTTACCCCAGTCGCGCTGCGTGGTCACTACCGCAGCCGCCACATCAAGGATCTTCTCTACTGGCAGGAAGCCAAACTCACTCGCAGTACGCGCGTAAGTCGCTTTATTGCCGTGATCGATCGACAAACCACCGCCAACCAACAGGTTAAAGCCAATCAGCTTGCCGTTCTCAGCAATAGCGATGAAGTTCAGGTCATTCGCATGCAGATCGACATCGTTATGCGGTGGCACCACCACGGTAGTTTTGAACTTACGCGGCAGATAGGTTTCGCCCAGAATCGGTTCTTTATCCGTGGTAGCAACCTTCTCTTTATCCCACCAGATCTCAGCGTAAGCGCGGGTTTGCGGCAGCAGGTGCTCGGAGAGCTTTTTCGCCCACTCGTAGGCTTCCTGATGCAATTCCGACTCGACTGGATTCGAGGTGCACAACACGTTACGGTTCACGTCGTTGGCGGTCGCCAGTGCGTCGAGACCCACTTCATGCAGCATCTGGTGCGTCGGCTTCACGTTCTTTTTCAGAATGCCGTGGAACTGGAAGGTCTGACGGTTAGTCAGACGGATGCTGCCGTAAATGGTTTTATCGGTGGCGAACTTATCAATCGCCAGCCATTGCGTTGGCGTGATAATCCCGCCCGGCAGACGGCAACGCAGCATCATCGCGTGGCGCGGCTCAAGTTTCTGCGCCGCACGCTCGGCACGAATATCGCGGTCGTCCTGCTGGTACATGCCGTGGAAACGGATCAACAGGAAATTATCGCCAGTGAAGCCGCCGGTCAGGCCATCATCGAGATCCTCGAGAATGGTGCCGCGCAGGTAGTTACTCTGTTTTTTCAGACGCTCGGCGTCGGTCAGCTTGCCTTCAACGACCAGCGGTCCAGGATGTTTTTCGCTCATTAGTAAACGTCTCGCTGATAACGGCGCTCAATGCGCAGCTCACTTAAAAATTCGTCAGCCGTTTCACGATCCATGCCGCCGTGTTCGACCACCACATCCAGTAATGCCTGCTCAACGTCTTTCGCCATGCGATTAGCGTCGCCGCAGACGTAAAGGTGCGCGCCTTCTTCAATCCAGCGCCACACTTCCGCCCCTTTGGCGCGGATTTTATCTTGTACGTATATTTTCTCAGCCTGGTCACGTGACCACGCTAAATCAATGTTGGTCAGCAAGCCGTCTTTGACGTATTTCTGCCATTCCACCTGATAGAGGAAATCATCGGTGAAGTGTGGGTTACCAAAGAACAGCCAGTTTTTGCCGCCTGCGCCATCGTTATCACGCTGCTGCATAAAGGAGCGGAACGGCGCAATACCGGTGCCTGGGCCGACCATGATCACTGGCGTTTCCGGATTCGCCGGCAAGCGGAAGTTGTCGTTGTGTTCGATAAACACGCGGATCTCGCCGTCTTCTTCGATGCGATCCGCCAGCCAGGTTGACGCACCGCCGCCGCGCTGACGACCATCAATCTCATAACGCACCGCACCGACAGTAATATGTACTTCGGTATCCGTTTCCGCTTGCGATGAAGCAATCGAATAGAGGCGCGGTGTTAAAGGACGCAACAGGCCAGTGAGCTGTTCTGCATTGAGTTCAGTCGGTGCCTGACGCACCATATCGACAATCGGGAAGCTCTGCGCATAGCTCTGTAATTTCGGCTTATCACCCGACAGCGCCAGCAGCGCATCATTGCGTGACAGCGCAGCATACTGTTCAACGATCTGCGGCGTGTTCACCGTCAACTCATAATGCTTTTGCAAGGCTTCTGCGAGCGGCAGGTTTTCACCGTTAACATCAACCGGCTCATCGCCCTTCAGCCACACCAGTTGCAGCAGTTCCTGTACCAGTTCCGCGTCGTTTTCAAACCACACGCCCAGCGCATCGCCGGGCTGATAGCGCAGACCAGAATCGCCCAGATCGATTTCGATATGGCGAACATCTTTATCCGAATCACGACCGGTGATTTTTTGATTAGCGGCAAAACTGGCGGTCAGCGGCGCTTCTTTGGTGTAAGGGCTGCTGTGGATATCGTTCACCACGCCAGAAGCCGTCACAGCCGCGACCACTGAGGATTCACTCGGCACGCGTGCTTTTAGAATCTCGGTCAGCTGTTGACGCCAGGCCGTAGCCTGCTCTTTGTACTCCACGTCGGCATCAACACGATCCAGCAGACGTTCTGCGCCCAGTTCCGCCAGACGCTCATCAAAGTCTTTACCGGCTTTGCTGAAGAATTCGTATGAGGTGTCACCAAGGCCAAACACCGCAAACGCGGAGCCAGCCGCAAATTTCGGCGCCTTCTTCGACAGCAGGAATTTGTGCAGCGCCACGGCTTCTTCCGGTGGCTCACCTTCACCTTGCGTCGAAGTGACAACAACCAGTAATTTCTCCTGACCGATTTGCTTAAACTTGTAGTCACCGGCGTTCACCAGATTGACGCTCAGTTTGGCGGCCAGCAGATCATCGCGCAGCTGTTCCGCCAGACGACGAGCATTACCGGTTTGTGACGCGGAAATCAGCGTGATGGTTGGCACCTCGGCCTGCACCGGTGCAGGTGCGGCAACGGCGCCCGGCGTCTGATTGACCATGCCCCAGAAGTAGCCGGAAAGCCAGGCCATCTGCGTGGTGTTGAAATCCGTGGTCGCTGCCTGTAAGCGCGCGAGTTGCTCCGGATTAAGCGGGAGCATTGAACCTGGTGCCTGAGTCGTCATCGCGTTAAAAATTCCAGTGTCTGAAGTCCGGACCGATAAATGGCGGAAGAGTGGGTAGGTTACCGGGCTGTATATTAACGATTAAATACGCCTTCGACATAATTAATAACCAAAATGACTAAGTGGTTTTTCGGGTAATGTTAATCGGCAAAAGTGGTAAATAAAGTCGCCTTTATTCAATACGTTAATCAACATGTTGCGGTATAGGCGTGCGCAAAATGCCCTTTTCATCGTAAGCGGGTGCGAAAAATCTGTGATTCAGGTAGAATTCGGCGGTTTTTAAGTCTGAGAGCCATTATGTCTACCACGCTGTTTAAAGAGTTCCAGTTCGAATCTGCCCACCGCCTGCCGCATGTGCCTGAAGGGCATAAATGTGGTCGTCTGCATGGCCATTCGTTCCTGGTGCGATTAGAAATTACCGGTGAAGTGGATGCGCATACCGGTTGGGTCATGGATTTTGCCGAACTGAAGGCGGCGTTTATGCCGATTTATGATCGTCTCGATCATCACTATCTGAATGATATTCCAGGCCTGGAAAATCCAACCAGCGAAGTGCTGGCAAAATGGATTTGGGATCAGATGAAACCGATGCTGCCAGAACTGAGTGCAGTGATGATCAAGGAAACCTGTACCGCAGGTTGTACTTATAAAGGTTAATCACTGTTGACGGGCTGCCGCTGTGCAGCCTGACTTTCAGCTATACGCTTCTTTACGTTCACTTCATCTCCATGTCATCCGCCCCCTCTACGTTGTTGTCTCCTTCATTAAAGATCAAGAGAATCAACAATGAACTTCGTTAAACGCCTTTCTGTTATTGCTTTGCTGGTTTCCGCCTCTGCCGCCGTTCAGGCGCAAAACGTCCTCGATTTTCCGCAGCCTGAAAAAGTACCGGATGAGTTCTATGCCGTGACTGAAATTCCGGCGGGCGGGATGATTAAATATGAAACCGACGCGAAAACCGGTTTTATCGTGGCTGACCGTTTCCAGTCGATGCCGGTTGCCTATCCGGCAAACTACGGCTCACTGACCCAGTCACTGGGCGGTGATGGCGATCCGCTGGATGTGATCTTCTACACCCGCGCGCCACTGCAACCGGGCACACTGATCAAACTGCGCCCGATTGGCGTGCTGAAAATGATTGATGGTGGCGAAGTGGACGACAAGATTGTTGCGGTACCAACCAGCAAAATCGACCCAACCTATGACGACATCAAAGAGATGAAAGACCTGCCGAAAATGGAGCAGGAGCGTCTGGAAGCCTTCTTCCGCGTGTATAAGCAGCTGCCAGATGGCCGTAAGAAAGTTGAGCTGAATGGTTTTGAAGACGCGGCGAAAGCCAGGGCTGAGATCAAACAGGCCTTCGACGCGTATAAAGCAAAGCAATAAAACCTAAGCATGCGTCGGCGGGGTAATGGCAAAAGTCGCTATCCATATCGTTTAGCCGGTGCGGTAATGAACAGGGTCGCCATCAATGGCGCCCCTTCAAACAGGTTTGAGTCAGGTGCCGCAGGGATGCGCACCTGATGAATCAGGCGATATTCAGATATTTATGTGTCTGCATCGAAAGGCGCCAGTTACGCGCAATGCAGGTCTCAATGCACAGTTTGGTGGCGGCATCGCCACGACTGATCGGTTGCAGCGCCACAATGCGCTTCTTGTCATCATGCAGACCCGCCAGCAGCACATCTAACGCTTCGACATCACGCTCACGCGCCACCGGATGTTTAATCTCATCGGCACGCTGCAACGCTTGAGGCAGCACATCGTAACCACCGCGCATATTGACCTTCGGTGAGACCGTCACCCAGGTGCTGTCAGAACAGTGCACTTCATGTGTACCGCTGGTCTCAATCTGGCACTCAAATCCGGCCGCTTCCAACGCCCCGGTCAACGGGCGCAAATCAAAAATAGCCGGTTCGCCGCCAGTGATCACCACATGGCGCGCGGTCCAGCCCTGACGTTGAATGGTCTCGATCAGCATTGCCGCATCGGCACTGCCCCAGGCGTCACTTTCTACGGTCTTTATCAGAATGTCACCCAGCGAGGTCTCCCGATCGGCCAGTTTTTCCCACGTATGCTTGGTATCACACCAGCTACAGCCCACCGGACATCCTTGTAAGCGGATGAACAGCGCCGGAACACCGGTGTAAAATCCTTCGCCCTGCAGGGTCTGGAACATTTCGTTAATCGGGTAGAACATTTTTTACTCACGTCTTAAATTCGAGGCGCAGATTATGGCAGATTTTCACCACCGGTTCACAGCTGCTTCGTGCCAAAAAAGCAAAAGCCCCGCACGAGGCGGGGCTTTATCAGCGATGATGCAGCCCATCAGGCCACATCAACAGACCCTTACTGGCCTTTAACTTCTTTCAGACCGTTGAACGGAGCTTTGTCGCCCAGCGCTTCTTCGATACGAATCAGCTGGTTGTACTTAGCAACACGGTCAGAACGGCTCATAGAACCGGTTTTGATCTGGCCAGCAGCAGTACCGACCGCCAGGTCAGCGATGGTCGCATCTTCAGTTTCACCTGAACGGTGTGAAATCACCGCGGTGTAACCTGCATCTTTTGCCATCTTGATTGCAGCCAGAGTTTCGGTCAGAGAACCGATCTGGTTGAATTTGATCAGGATGGAGTTAGCGATACCTTTATCGATACCTTCTTTCAGGATCTTGGTGTTGGTCACGAACAGGTCGTCACCTACCAGCTGAATTTTGTCGCCCAGTACTTTGGTCTGGTAAGCGAAGCCCGCCCAGTCAGACTCGTCCAGACCGTCTTCGATAGAGACGATTGGGTACTGTTTGGTCAGGTCTTCCAGGAAGTGCGTGAACTCTTCAGAGGTGAAAGCTTTGTTGCCTTCGCCAGCCAGCACATATTTGCCGTCTTTGTAGAATTCAGACGCTGCACAGTCCATCGCCAGGGTGATGTCTTTGCCCAGCTCGTAGCCTGCTGCTTTTACCGCTTCAGCGATAACAGCCAGCGCTTCGGCGTTAGAACCCAGGTTTGGCGCATAGCCACCTTCGTCACCGACCGCAGTGCTCATGCCTTTGGCTTTCAGCACTTTTGCCAGGTTGTGGAAAACTTCAGAACCCATGCGAATGGCTTCTTTCACGTTTTTCGCGCCAACAGGCTGGATCATGAATTCCTGGATATCAACGTTGTTATCCGCGTGCTCACCACCGTTGATGATGTTCATCATCGGCAGTGGCATAGAGAATTTGCCTGGGGTGCCGTTCAGTTCAGCGATGTGCGCGTACAGTGGCAGGCCTTTAGAAGCCGCAGCCGCTTTAGCCGCAGCCAGCGAAACCGCCAGAATGGCGTTAGCGCCGAAGTTGGATTTGTTCTCAGTACCGTCCAGCTCGATCATGATCTTATCGATGTTCGCCTGGTCTTTGGCATCTTTACCGGTTACCGCTGCAGCGATAGGACCGTTAACAGCGGCAACCGCTTTGGTCACGCCTTTGCCCAGGAAACGAGATTTGTCACCGTCACGCAGCTCCA
This sequence comes from Candidatus Pantoea communis, assembly GCF_011752685.1. NCBI lineage: Bacteria > Pseudomonadati > Pseudomonadota > Gammaproteobacteria > Enterobacterales > Erwiniaceae > Pantoea > Candidatus Pantoea communis. The sequence goes on along the minus strand of NZ_VWXC01000004.1, from coordinate 225,583 downwards.
GTGCTTCGCGAGAACCGGTTGAAGCACCTGATGGCGCTGCAGCCAGACCAACGAAACCGCCTTCCAGATGCACTTCTGCTTCTACAGTCGGGTTGCCACGGGAGTCGATGATTTCGCGACCGATGACTTTTACGATTTTGGACATTCGATTTTCCTCAGTACAAGTTAGTCAATCCTAAGACAAACAACGCGCGAAAAGTTCGCGCGCTGTTCGTTAAACTCTTACTTCGCTAACCGCTTCTGGTGCTCCTGCGCGGCTTTAACAAAGCCAGCGAACAGCGGATGACCATCACGCGGGGTCGACGTGAATTCCGGGTGGAACTGACAAGCTACAAACCACGGATGGTTCGGGAGTTCGATGATCTCCACCAGCTGCTCGTCGCCGGAACGGCCCGCAATATGCAGACCCGCCGCTTCAATCGGCTTCAACAGCAGATTGTTCACTTCATAACGATGACGGTGACGTTCAGTAATCACGTCAGAACCGTATAGCTGGCGCACTTTACTTTCCGGCGTCAGCTGGCACTGCTGGCTACCCAGACGCATGGTGCCGCCCAGATCGCTCTGCTCAGTACGTTGCTCAACGTTGCCTTCTTCATCACGCCATTCAGTGATCAGCGCGACCACTGGGTACTTACAGTCTGGCACAAATTCCGTTGAGTTGGCGTCTGCCATCCCGGCCACGTTGCGTGCGAATTCCATCAGCGCAACCTGCATACCCAGGCAGATACCGAGGTAAGGGATGTTGTTCTCACGCGCGTATTGCGCCGTGAGCATTTTGCCTTCCACACCACGGTAGCCGAAGCCGCCCGGGATCAGGATAGCATCCAGATCTTTCAGAATTTCGACACCGCGAGATTCCACATCCTGCGAATCGATCAGCTTGATGTTCACGGTTACACGATTTTTCAGGCCACCGTGCTTCAGTGCTTCAATCACTGACTTGTACGCATCTGGCAGCTCGACATATTTGCCGACCATACCGATGGTCACTTCGCCGCCCGGATTGGCTTCTTCATAGATAACCTGTTCCCATTCGGCCAGGTTCGCTTCCGGTGCGCTCAGATTGAAACGCTTACAGATATAGTCATCCAGACCCTGTGATTTCAACAGGCCAGGAATCTTGTAGATGGAATCCACATCTTTCAGGGAAATAACCGCTTTCTCTGGCACGTTACAGAACAGGGCGATCTTCGCACGTTCATTGGCCGGCACAGCGCGGTCAGAACGGCAGATCAGCACATCAGGCTGGATACCGATCGACAGCAGCTCTTTCACTGAATGCTGGGTTGGCTTGGTTTTCACTTCGCCTGCAGCGGCCATATACGGCACCAAAGTCAGGTGCATATACATGGTGTGTTCACGGCCCACATCAACCGCCATCTGGCGAATCGCTTCGAGGAACGGCAGGGATTCAATATCACCTACGGTACCGCCGATTTCCACCAGCACGACATCATGACCTTCGCCGCCTTCAATAATACGTTCTTTAATGGCGTTGGTGATGTGTGGGATAACCTGAATCGTGGCACCCAGATAGTCACCGCGACGCTCTTTGCGCAGCACTTCTGAGTAGATACGACCGGTCGTAAAGTTGTTGCGGCGCGACATTTTGGTACGGATGAAGCGCTCGTAGTGACCCAAGTCCAGATCGGTTTCGGCCCCATCATCGGTAACAAACACTTCACCGTGCTGCGTTGGGCTCATGGTACCCGGATCGACGTTAATGTACGGATCGAGTTTCATGATGGTCACATTCAGACCACGTGCTTCAAGGATGGCTGCGAGGGAGGCTGCGGCAATGCCTTTGCCCAGAGAGGATACGACCCCGCCGGTCACAAAAATATAATTCGTTGTCATGCTGAACCTGAGAGTTTAGGTTTAAAGACGGTGGAATAACCAAGACGGGAAAATAGTATACCCGAAGTCGTCCTCAGCCACAATTGATGAATCACATCACCCCCCCGCATTGCAGCCGATAACATAGCGAATAGACGAGGGGGAAATGTTGACGTGCGTCACAAAGTTGCCGCTTGGCTGAATCGAGTAAGCTCAAGCGGACAATTTATGCGCAATGCAGGAATAATCTACAATTTGAAGAATAACCGCTTAGTCTTTGTTCTCACTGCATTTCACCTGCTGCCAGGCGGCTTCCATTTCATCCAGGGTCGCATCCTGCATCGCCAGTCCCTGCCCGCTGATGATGGATTCAACCTGACGGAAGCGACGCTCAAATTTATCATTGGCTTTTTGTAAGGCGATTTCGGCTTTGCTGCCCAGATGGCGCGAAAGGTTGACGGTGGCAAACAGCAAATCGCCAATCTCCTCTTCCAGCTTGTCATTGTCGACCACCGCCTGCTGCGCTTCGTGCATCACTTCATCGATCTCTTCATGCACTTTATCCAGCACTGGCCCCAGGTTGTTCCAGTCGAATCCCACCGTGCTACAGCGCTTCTGGATTTTGTAAGCACGCATCAGTGCAGGCAAGGCTTTAGGGATGTCATCCAGCACCGAATGCTGTGACTTCTCTGCGCGCTCGCTGTGTTTGATCGCTTCCCAGTTTTTCAGTACTTCCTGCGTGGTGTCGGCCTGCACATCACCAAAGATGTGCGGATGACGGCGCTCCAGCTTGTCGCTAATCGCATTGCAGATGTCATCGAAGTTGAAACGCTGTTGCTCATCGGCCATTTGCGCGTAAAACACCACCTGAAACAGCAGATCACCGAGTTCACCGCGCAGGTCATCAAAGTCCTCGCGCTGAATCGCGTCGATCACTTCGTAGGTCTCTTCCAGCGTGTAAGGGGCGATGGAGGCGAAGGTCTGCTGACGATCCCATGGGCAGCCACGTTCCGGGTCGCGCAAGGTTTGCATGATGGTGAGCAGACGATTCAGGGCTGTCATGGGGAAATCCTTAGGGGTTAAAATGGAAAAGGTCGCCAAAATGGCGACCCTGAGGCGCACCGAAATCTCGTCGACGCGCAGAACAACCTGGACGTGCCATTTCGGGCGTACAGTAAATGCCAGGCCGCCCTTTCATGGCGGCCTGGCCACATCAGTTCAGACGGCGTGCGTCGATGATATCCGGCACCTGATTAAGGCGCGCCAGCACGCGACCCAGCACCTGCTGGTTGTAGATTTCGATATCCATATCAATGGTTGCCAGCTGCTTTTTGGTGTCGCTGCGGCTGGAAACGCCCAGCACGTTAACCTTCTCATTCGCCAGAATGGTAGTGATATCGCGCAGTAACCCGCTGCGATCGTTGGCGGTGACGCGTACCACCAGCGAATAGCCGCTCGAATAATCTTCGCCCCACACCGCATCGACAATCCGTTCCGGCGCATGGGAGATCAGTTCGCTTAACTGGTCACAGTCGGCTCGGTGAATGGAAATACCGCGCCCCTGGGTGATAAAGCCCACGATATCGTCACCCGGGATCGGCTGGCAGCAGCGCGCAATGTGGTGCAGCAGATTGCCCACGCCTTCCACCACCACGCGTCCACTTTCTCTGCGCGCAGATGAAGGCTGATGTGATTTTTGCGTCAGCTGGCGCAGCGCTTCACGATCTTCCTCTTCCGCACTCGGCTTATTGAGCTTAGCCTGCAGGAAGTTGACCATCTGATTGAGGCGAATATCGCCGCCGCCAATCATCGCCAACAGCTCATCCTGCGAGCTGACGTTATAACGCGGCAGCAGAATTTTTTCTGCATCGCGGAAACTGATATCCAGCTGGCTCAACTCGCTTTCAAGAATCTGGCGGCCAGCCAGAAGGTTCTTGTCGCGATCTTGTTTGCGGAACCAGGCGTGAATTTTTGAACGGCCACGGCTGGTGGTGATATAGCCGAGGTTCGGGTTCAGCCAGTCGCGGCTCGGGTTCGGCTGCTTCTGGGTAATCACCTCAATCTGATCGCCCATCTGCAATTGATAGGTGAACGGCACAATGCGACCGCTGATTTTGGCACCAATGCAGCGATGGCCGATATCACTGTGAATGTGATAAGCGAAGTCCAGCGGTGTTGAGCCAGATGGCAGATCCACTACATCGCCTTTCGGGGTAAACACGTACACCCGATCGTCAAATACCTGACTGCGCACCTCTTCCAGCATCTCGCCGGAATCCGCCATCTCTTCCTGCCAGGTAATCAGCTTACGCAGCCACGCAATGCGTTCTTCGTGCCCTGCCGCACCGCGCGCGTTACTGGAAGTCGGGCCTTCTTTGTACTTCCAGTGCGCGGCCACGCCCAACTCCGCATCTTCATGCATCTGGCGAGTACGAATCTGGATCTCTACCGTCTTGCCCTGCGGACCGAGCACCACCGTGTGAATGGATTGATAACCGTTGGGTTTTGGATTAGCAACGTAGTCGTCGAACTCGCTGGGAAGATGGCGATACAGTGTGTGCACGGTGCCTAACGCGCCGTAGCAATCCTGCAAACGTTCTGCCACGATGCGCACCGCGCGCACATCGAACAGCTCATCAAACGCCAGCGACTTTTTCTGCATCTTGCGCCAGATGCTGTAGATATGTTTCGGGCGGCCATACACTTCAGCACGCACGCCCTCCTTCTGCATCTCTGCACGTAAGTTACTCACGAAATTATCAATGTAACCTTCGCGGTCAATACGGCGTTCATGCAGCAGTTTGGCGATGCGTTTGTACTCATCGGGGTGCAGATAGCGGAAGCAGTAATCTTCCAGCTCCCATTTGAGCTGACCGATACCCAGACGATTGGCTAACGGCGCATAGATATTGGTGCTCTCTTTGGCGGCGAGAACACGTTCGTCTTCTGGTGCATCCTTCATTTCACGCAGGTGGGCAATACGCTCTGCCAGCTTGATAACCACGCAGCGGAAATCTTCCACCATCGCCAGCAGCATGCGGCGCACGTTATCCACCTGCTCGGAGGCCATAGAATCATTGTGGATGGCTTTCAGCTGGCGGATCGCGTCCATATCGCGCACACCGTGTACCAGCGAGACAATGCCTTTGCCGAACGACTTTTCCAGCTCTTCTTCACTGACCACATCCGCGTTGGCCAGCGGGAACAGTAAGGCAGCGCGCAGGCTATCGTTGTCCATACTGAGCATGGTGAGTATTTCCACCATCTCAATACCGCGCCACAGCAGCAGAGCCTGATCTGGATGGTTGTGCGTTTCGGTTTCACAGTAGCGCCAGGTATCCGCCAATCGCTGACAGGATTGCGGATTATTGATATTTAAACTGGCGATCCACTGGTCAAGGGCAAATTCCCCTTCCGTATTCAAATGCGCACTTCTAACCGCAACCATATCCTCTCCTGCCATAACGACGAAAACGCCGCTTATGCTTTGCTAAACAGCACCATGGACTCGAGATGACTGGTATGTGGGAACATATCCAGCATCGCGACCCTTTCCAAATGGTAGCCCGCCGACAGTAATGCCTGACTGTCGCGCGCAAGTGTTGTTGGGTTACAGGAAACATAGACCACACGTTGCGGCGCAAGTTTAACGATATGCGACATCACACCCGCGGCCCCAGCACGTGCTGGATCCAGTAACACCTTGTTAAATCCCTGCGCTGCCCAAGGCTGGTGGGCAACGTCTTCCTCCAGGTTGTGCTGGAAAAAGCGGACATTTTTAAGATTATTCAGCTCAGCATTATACGCTGCCTGGTGGACTAATGCTGCAACACCCTCCACACCCACAGCATTTTGTACGAACTTTCCTACAGGCAAAGTGAAATTACCCATACCGCAAAACAGATCCAGCACCCGATCTTCGGGCTGTAAATCGAGCCATTCAATGGCTTTTGTCACCATCTGCTGATTCACGCCATCATTCACCTGGATGAAATCCTGTGGGCTGAAAGTCAGTTTCAAATCAAACGATTGGTAGAAAGGTGCGTAATCCCCCAACGGCTGCAAATGCTCGCTGCCGTCCGCCAGATACAACATCAGCTGATGCTCATGCGAAAAGCGTTCCAGTTTTACACGATCGCCTGCGGACAATGCATTAAGATGACGCAGCACCATCACCGGGCCATTATCTGCCAGCACTAACTCGACATGCCCCAGTCGCCGTGCGGCCTGTAAGCTGCTCAGACACTGGTGCAACGGCTGCAGTAACGCTTCAAGCTCGGGCACCAAAATGGGGCATTGAGTTAACTCAACCAAATCGTTGCTGGCCGCCTGGCGGAACCCCATTTGTAATCGCTGCTGTTTAGGCTGCCATTGCAGTCCCAGACGGGCGCGACGGCGGTAGCCCCAGGTGTTGCCGCTGATGATCTCATTCACCTGCACCGGCAAAGGCGCATCCCGGCTCAACATTCGGCTCAGCGCACGTGCTTTACTGTCCTCCTGTAACGCGATCGCGGCATGCTGTTGCTGGCAGCCACCACACACGCCAAAGTGCACACAACGCGGTTTTTCCCGCTGTGCGCTTGGCTGCATAATCTTTTTGGCTTTGGCCCGCGAGAACTGACGTTTATCTTCCACGACCATAACTTCGGCCTGTTCACCCGGCAGTGCGCCGCAGACAAACATCGCTTTGCCATTATGGCGCGCAACACCTTGTCCAAAGGGGTCAAGGTCTTCGATAGTGACGGTAATACGCTGCTTTGTCGCCACACGCTGTTTTGCGGAGTAAAATTGCGCCATAGTGTTGTGAATTCTCTAAATTAATGGGGTGTGCCATCGCAAGCGGATTGTGCACAGGGATATCAATGCCAGGAGTTGCCAGGCCACAATTATGACCAAATATAGCCTGCGGGCGCGAATGATGATTTTGATACTGGCGCCAACGTTAATGATTGGTCTGCTGCTCAGTACCTTCTTCGTGGTGCACCGTTATAACGAATTACAACATCAGGTGCGCGATGCCGGATCGAACATTATCGAACCGCTGGCAGTCTCCAGCGAATACGGCATGACCTGGCACAATCGTGATGCGATTCGCGAGCTGGTCAGCCTGCTGCATCGTCGTCATTCCGATATTGTCCGTGCCATTACCGTTTTCGACAACAACAATCACATCTACGTCACTTCGAACAACAACCAAAATCTGGCGTTATTGCAGAAAGAAGACATCTCGACGCTGGAAGAGGGTGTCTCCGTCGAGCGCCACGGCAATTTGATGGTACTGCGAACCCCGATTATCTCCGAACGCTATTCCGTAGACGAACTGCCCGGAGAAGATGCCAAACCGGCGGGTAATCCGTTGGGGTATGTGGCTATTGAACTCGATCTGCAATCGGTGCGGCTGGAGCAGTACAAAGAGGTGTTTGTGGCCACTTTGCTCTTACTGTTTTGTTTGTGCATCGCCATGCTGTTTGCCTATCGTCTGATGCGCGACGTCACCGGGCCGATTCGTAACATGGTTTCCACCGTGGACCGCATTCGTCGCGGCCAACTCGACAGCCGCGTTGATGGCTACATGCTGGGCGAACTGAGCATCCTGAAAAACGGCATCAATGCCATGGCGATGTCGCTCACCGCTTATCACGAAGAGATGCAGCAGAATATCGATCAGGCCACTTACGATCTGCGTGAAACCCTGGAGCAGCTGGAGATTCAAAACGTCGAGCTGGATTTGGCGAAAAAGCGCGCGCAGGAAGCGGCGCGTATTAAATCAGAATTCCTCGCCAATATGTCGCATGAGTTACGAACACCGCTCAACGGAGTGATTGGCTTTACCCGTCAGATGCTGAAAACCGGACTGAGCACCAACCAGCGCGATTATATGAGCACCATTGAACGCTCGGCCAATAACCTGCTGAGCATCATCAACGATGTGCTGGATTTCTCAAAGCTCGAAGCCGGTAAACTGGTGCTGGAATCGATCCCCTTCCCGCTACGCGCCACGCTGGATGAAACGCTGGTGCTGCTGGCACCTTCGGCACATGACAAAGGACTCGAGATCACCGTTTGTCTGGAAAAACAGGTGCCGGATAATGTGATTGGCGATCCGCTACGTTTACAGCAGATCATGATTAACCTGATTGGTAATGCCATTAAGTTTACTGAGCAGGGGCACATCGATTTGCGTGTTGAGCTGCGTAGCCTGAGCACCACGCGCGTTGAACTGGAAATTCAGGTACACGACACCGGCATTGGCATTTCTGAGCAGCAACAGTCACAGCTGTTCCAGGCGTTTCGTCAGGCCGATGCGAGTATTTCCCGCCGCCACGGCGGCACTGGTTTGGGTCTGGTGATCACGCAAAAACTGGTGTCGGAGATGGGCGGAGAGATCGCGTTCCACAGCCGTCAGAATCAGGGATCCACTTTCTGGGTGCATGTTCATCTCGATCTCAATCCCAACGCACCGCCCATTCCGCGTATGCTGGAAGATCTGCGCGCCATCCCGTTAGCCTATATCGAACCCCATGCGGCGGTGGCGAAAGCAGTGCAGGAGATGCTCAGCATCACGCCGCTGCAGGTTCAGCATTTCACTTCACTGGAAGCGCTGCCGGATACCCGCTTCCCGCTGTTGTTGATGGGATTGCCGGTGAACGATCCTCACCCCGCCACGCTGCCGGATGCTTTAATTCAACGGCTGCGCGCCCATGCCGATTCGGTACTGCTGGCGCTGCCCAGCGAGATGATGCTGTTCGCCGACGATTTGCGCGCACGAGGCATCGCCGGCTGTATCGCCAAACCCGTCTCACTGACGCGCTTGTTGCCGATGCTGCTGGATTTGCACAGTTTGCATAACGATGCCTTACCGCACAGTACCCGCCAGCCACTGACGGTGATGGCGGTGGATGACAATCCTGCCAATCTGAAGTTAATCGGTGCGCTGCTGGAGGAGCAGGTTCAGCACATCATTCTGTGCGACAACGCGGAACAGGCTATCCGCCAGGCGCGTTTACACAAGCTGGATGTGATTTTGATGGATATCCAGATGCCGGATATCGACGGCATTCGCGCCAGTGAAATTATCCGTAGCCTGCCGCTGCATGCCAATACCCCGATTGTCGCGGTGACCGCGCATGCGCTGGATGGCGAGCGCCAGCAGCTGATTGGCGCCGGGATGAATGATTATCTGGCGAAGCCGATAGACGAAGGCAAACTGAGCCAGCTGTTGCAGCGCTATGCCCCGAACCCCACGGCGGCACCCACACTACTGCCGGATGTTGCGCCATCGCTCGACTGGGCGCTGGCACTGCGTCAGGCCGCCAACAAACCGGATCTGGCGCGCGATCTGCTGCAGATGCTGCTGGATTTCCTGCCGGAGGTGGAAGCGCGCGTGGAGGGTTCCATGGCCAGTAACGATGTTAATGGCCTACGCGAGATCATCCATAAGCTGCACGGCAGTGCCAGCTACAGCGGCGTGCCCAGACTGAAACAGCTGTGTCAGCAGCTGGAAAAGAGCCTGCATCAGGAGAGTGATATCGAAGCGCTGGAGCCGGAATTGCTGGAGTTGAGTGATGAGATGGCGAACGTGGCGCGTGAGGCCAGGAAAGTGTTGGGTGTGGGATAACGGAACGTTTCATGCCCTCTCTTAAGCACAAGAGAGCGCTAATCGAGCATGGTTAAAGAATGACTCGTCGTCTCAATCATCGCCACCAACGGTCCCCTCGCCCGATAACGGGAGAGGGTTAGGATGAGAGGGGCGCGCCTGTAAGGCCTGCCCCACATTGTTCGCTGCCACGACATTGCGCGCGATCAGCCGCATCTATAAGGCCTGCCCCACCTTGATTGTTGCCGCCACATTGCGCGAGGTCAGTCGCACATTCTGCGCCGCATTGGCTAACGCATCCTCCAGTGAGCCAATGCTAAACAACACGCTGAATACCGCATCCAGCCCGTGCTGATGCACCACGCCAACATCTGCGGTTAAACTGCCCGCAATGCCAATCACCGGCTTTTTAAACTGCTTTGCCACCTTCGCCACACCAATCGGCACTTTGCCGTTAATGGTCTGGCTATCAATACGCCCTTCGCCGGTAATCACCAGATCGGCATCCTGCACCTGATCCGCTAACCCAAGGGCTTCCGTGACGATCTCAATACCGCGACGTAGCTCGGCCTGGCAAAACGCATGCAGTGCCGCGCCCATGCCCCCCGCCGCACCGCCGCCCGCAATGTGCAGCACATCAATGTCTAAATCGCGATGGATAATCTCAGCGTAATGCGCCAGCGCTTTATCCAGCTGCTGCACCAGTTCCGGCGTGGCCCCTTTTTGAGGACCAAAAATCGCCGAAGCCCCCTCTTCACCGGTCAGGGGATTAGTGACATCGCAGGCCACTTCAATGCGGCACTGCTGAATACGTTTATCCAGCTGATCGATTTCAATCCGCGCCAGCTGCGGCAGTGCGCCGCCGCCAAAGGCAATCTCATTGCCCTGCTGGTCCAGCAAGCGAGCGCCCAGCGCCTGCATCATGCCGGATCCCCCATCGTTGGTGGCGCTGCCGCCAATGCCAATAATGATGTGGTCAACACCGCGATCGAGCGCGTTTTTAATCAGCTCGCCAGTGCCATAAGAGTTGGTGATCAACGGGTCACGCTGCGCGGCCGGCACCAGCTCCAGACCGCTGGCTGCCGCCATTTCAATAAAGGCGCTGCGCTCATCACCCGATAATCCATAAAATGCCTCAACCGGCGCGCCGAGCGGTCCGGTCACGGTCAATCTGACAATACTTCCCTGCGTCGCCGCCACCATGGCTTCTACCGTGCCTTCGCCACCGTCGGCGACCGGTATTTTCACGTATTCGGCGTCGGGAAAAATTTCGCTAAATCCCGCTTCAATCGCCGCAGCCACTTCCAGGGCGGACAAACTCTCTTTATATGAATCCGGTGCGATGACAATTTTCATAGGCAATCCGAGCGCGATGGATGACGGAGTTCCGTCCTGCTAATGCAGTAAGCTGCCCGGCATCCGCAGACACCGGACAGGCAAACTACCGGGTGATCTCGACCTGAGCTAATTTTTCATAATAGCAAGCCAGCGCACTATGGTCAGATGTGCCCTTGCCGTCGACTTTCAGCGCTTGCATCATTTCCATCACCGCAGCCGTCAGCGGCAGATGCGCGCCAATGCCGTGTGAAGTGTCCAGCGCATTCGCCAAATCCTTGATGTGCAGATCGATGCGGAAGCCTGGCTTGAAGTTACGATCCAGTACCATCGGCGCTTTGGCATCGAGTACCGTGCTGCCTGCCAGCCCACCACGAATCGCCTGATAGACCAGTTCTGGGTTCACACCGGCTTTTGTTGCCAGCGACAGCGCTTCGGACATCGCCGCGATGTTCAGCGCCACAATCACCTGGTTCGCCAACTTAGTGACGTTACCTGCACCGATATCGCCGGTGTGCACCACCGAACCGGCCATGGCTTTCATGATGTCATAGCACTGGTCGAATACCGCTTTATCGCCGCCAACCATCACAGACAGCGTGCCCTCAATCGCTTTTGGCTCGCCGCCGCTGACCGGCGCATCCAGCATCTTGATGCCTTTTTCTGCCAGCGCATCGTGCACTTCACGGCTGGCCAGCGGCGCAATCGAACTCATGTCGATCACAATCAGTCCTGGCTTCGCACCTTCGATAATCCCGTTGGCGCCGAGGCAAACCTCTTTCACCTGCGGTGAGTTCGGCACCATGGTGATCACCACATCAACCTGTTCGGCGACCTCTTTTGGCGTTTTCGCCACGGTAGCGCCCAGCTCCACCAGCTCGGCTTCATTGCTGACGTTGTGGTCACGTACCACCAGTGAATAACCGGCTTTCACCAGGTTTTTACTCATCGGTTTGCCCATAATACCGAGGCCGATAAATCCAATTTTCATTGCCTTTCCTCTTCGTCAGTTATTTCTTGAATTTGTCACACAGCGCCTGCGTGGCGTTGCGGAAAACACCGAGATCGCTGCCCACGGCAACGAATGTGGCGCCCCATTCGAGATAACGGCGTGCGTCGGCTTCCACCGGCGCCAGAATCCCGCTCGGCTTGCCCGCCGCTTTGGCACGTTCAAAGATATGTTTGATTACTTTCAGCACTTCAGGATGTGCAGGCTGACCGAGATAGCCCATCGCCGCCGAGAGATCGCCCGGTCCGACAAAAATGCCATCCACGCCGTCAACGGCAGCAATCGCATCAATGTTATCCACCGCCTGCTGCGTTTCGATCTGCACTAGCACCGTGATGTTGTCATTGATGGTGGCGTTGTAATCCGGCAGCGTGCCGTACATGTTACTGCGATGCGAAACCGACACGCCGCGAATGCCCGCTGGCGGATAGCGCGTTGATGCCACGGCGCGAATCGCCTCTTCCTCGGTCTCCACAAACGGCACCAGGAAGTTATAGAAGCCAATATCCAGCAGGCGTTTGATGATGATCGGCTCATTGCACGGCGGACGCACCACCGGCGCACTGTGGCTGCCCTTCAGCGCCATCAACTGCGGGATAAAGGTGGTGATGTCGTTGGGCGCGTGTTCGCCATCCAGCACCAGCCAGTCAAAACCCGCCAGACCCAGAACTTCGGTGGAAATCGGGCTGGCAAGCGCGCACCAGCTACCAATCAGGGTTTCCCCTGCCTGCAAACGGCGACGAAAGTGGTTCGGCCAGGCATTGCTCATTGTCTTTACTCCTGTCTGTTACAACAGGCGCCCGCACGGGGCGCCGGAAACGTTAGCGCACCAGGCACGGACGCTTGTTATCGAATGTCCAGTTCGGCACGAGGAACTGCATCGCCTGCGCGTCGTCGCGCGCGCCCAAACCGTGTTTCTGATACAGCGCATTGGCCTGCATCACCTGATCCATATCCAGCTCGACACCCAGACCCGGTTTTTGCGGCACCTGTACCATGCCGCCCTTGATCTGGAACGGCTCTTTGGTCAGGCGCTGATTGCCCTCCTGCCAGATCCAGTGAGTATCGATGGCGGTAATCGCGCCCGGCGCGGCAGCGGCCACGTGGGTGAACATCGCCAGCGAAATATCGAAGTGGTTGTTAGAGTGCGAACCCCAGGTCAGGCCGAAGTCATGACACATCTGCGCCACGCGCACTGAACCTTGCATGGTCCAGAAGTGTGGATCCGCCAGCGGGATATCCACCGATTGCAGCGACAGCGTGTGGCCCATTTGGCGCCAGTCGGTGGCGATCATGTTGGTGGCGGTCGGCAAGCCGGTTGCGCGACGGAATTCCGCCATCACTTCGCGGCCAGAGTAGCCCTGCTCGGCCCCGCATGGATCTTCTGCGTAGGCCAGCACGCCTTTGAGTTGTTTACCGAGCAGAATCGCCTCGTTCAACGACCAGGCACCGTTGGGATCGAGAGTGACGCGCGCCTGCGGGAAGCGTTTCGCCAGTGCCGTGACCGCTTCGGCCTCTTCGCCACCGCGCAGAACGCCGCCTTTCAGTTTGAAATCGTTGAAGCCATATTTTTCATAGGCAGCTTCCGCCAGACGCACCACGGTATCCGGCGTCAGTGCCTCTTCATGACGCAGGCGATACCAGTCGCACTTGTCTGTTTCCTGGCTCTGATAAGGCAGCGAGGTTTTCTTGCGGTCACCGACGTAGAACAGGTAACCCAGCATCTCCACGCGGTCACGCTGTTGGCCATCGCCGAGCAGCGAGGCAACGTTGACGCCCAGGTGTTGACCGAGTAGATCCAGCAGCGCCGCTTCAATGCCAGTCACCACATGGATGGTGGTACGCAGGTCGAAGGTCTGATTGCCGCGTCCGCTGGAATCGCGGTCGGCAAAAGTACTGCGAACCAGGTTAAGGATGTTTTTGTACTCACCCACGGTCTTCTGCACCACCAGCGCCGCCGCATCTTCCAGCGTCTGACGAATTTTCTCACCGCCGGGAATTTCACCCACGCCGGTGTGGCCCGCGTTATCCTTGATGATGACGATGTTACGGGTGAAGAACGGTGAATGGGCGCCGCTCAGATTCAGCAACATGCTGTCGTGACCGGCCACCGGAATGACCTGCAGCGATGTGATTTTTGGTGTCTGACTCATTTCCTGCTCCTTATGCATGACGGCGACCGAAGGCCGGGCGCTTGCGGTCGAATGACCAACCGGGAACCAGATACTGCATCGCCGTGGCGTCGTTACGCGCACCTGCCGGCAGAGATTTGTACAGGGCATTGGCTTGATGCAGGCGATCCCAATCCAGTTCGACGCCGAGGCCAGGCTTATCCGGTACGGCAATCTTGCCGTTGCGGATTTGCAGCGGCTCTTTGGTGAGGCGCTGATCGCCTTCCTGCCAAATCCAGTGGGTATCGATAGCCGTCGGTTTGCCCGGTGCGGCAGCGCCAACGTGGGTAAACATCGCCAGCGAAATATCGAAGTGGTTGTTAGAGTGGCAACCCCAGGTTAAGCCCCAGTCGTCGCACAGTTGCGCCACGCGCACCGCACCGCTCAGCGTCCAGAAGTGCGGATCGGCCAGCGGGATATCGACTGAGTTGAGCATCACCGCGTGATTCATCTCGCGCCAGTTGGTGGCAATCATATTGGTGGCGACCGGCAACCCGGTGGCACGGCGGAACTCCGCCATCACTTCACGGCCGGAATAGCCCTGTTCGGCCCCGCACGGATCTTCGGCGTAGGTCAGCACCTCGCCCATGCCTTTGCACAAGCCAATCGCTTCATCCAGCGCCCAGGCACCGTTAGGGTCAACGGTAATGCGCGCATCCGGGAAGCGTTTTTTCAGCGCGGCCGCGGACTCCATCTCCTGCTCGCCCGGCAATACGCCGCCCTTCAGTTTGAAATCTTTGAAACCGTATTTGTCCTGGGCGGCTTCCGCCAGACGCACCACCGACTCGGGCGTCAGCGCTTCCTGATGACGCAGGTGATACCAGTCATGGCTGGCACCTTCGCCCGTCAGATACGGTAAATCGGTTTTGCGACGATCGCCGAGATAGAACAGATAACCGAGCACGGTGACTTCATCGCGCTGTTGTCCCGGACCGAGCAACTCGGCTACCGGTACGCCCAGACATTGACCCAGTAAATCCAGCAGTGCCGCTTCCAGCGCCGCCACCGCATTGACACGCAGTTCGAAGGTCCAGGCACCTTTACCAAAGGTATCGAAATCCGCCGACTGATTGCCTTTGTGCACCTGCTGCACCAGGCGGTTCATGCGCGCCACCTGCTGGCCTTTGACCTGTGGAATCGCCTCCACCAGCGTTTGGTAGATCGTTTCGCCACCCGGCGCTTCACCGACGCCGGTATGACCATCACTGTCGGTCAGTACCACAATGTTGCGGGTGAAGCAGGCGCTGTGCGCTCCACCAATGTTCAGCAACATGCTGTCGTAACCGGCAACCGGAATCACCTGCATATCGGTGATCACCGGGCTACTTTGCGTATTCATAGTTCGTCCTTATGCTCGGTGTTTCAGTTCAATACGTTTGATATCACCCGTGATGAACAGGAAGCTAAACGCAGCGACGAAGGCGTGGATTCCGACATAAATCAGCGCACCTTCGAAAGAGCCAGAAGCGGCGATGATGTAACCGATAGCAATCGGCGTCACGATGCCGGAGAAGTTGCCGAA
The DNA here is from genome assembly GCF_011752685.1 of Candidatus Pantoea communis. Taxonomy (NCBI): domain Bacteria; kingdom Pseudomonadati; phylum Pseudomonadota; class Gammaproteobacteria; order Enterobacterales; family Erwiniaceae; genus Pantoea; species Candidatus Pantoea communis. The sequence goes on along the minus strand of NZ_VWXC01000004.1, from coordinate 210,110 downwards.
CATGTTGAACAAGCCACCGCTCAATCCACTGATCTCTTTCGGTGCGGTATCCGCCATCACTGCCCAGCCCAGCGCACCAATACCTTTGCCGAAGAACGCCAGCGCCATAAACAGCACCACTACCCACTCAGTTTCGGTGTAGTTACACATCACCATGCTGATAGAGAGCAGCATGCCAACCACGATGGGGGTCTTACGTGCAACGTTCAGCGAGCCAGTTTTGCGCATCAGGTAATCGGAAATCACGCCACCTAACACACCACCGAGGAAGCCACAGATGGCCGGAATCGAAGCGATCATCCCCGCTTTAAGAATCGACATGCCGCGCGCCTGCACCAGATACACCGGGAACCAGGTAATAAAGAAGTAGGTCAGCGCGTTAACGCAATATTGTCCGAGATAGATACCCCACATCATGCGGGTCGAAAGCAGCTGTTTGATTTGATACCACTTCTCATCCCAGCTCACTTTGCGGTCGGCTTTTTTGGCATCCATGTTGATCAACGCGCCGCCCTGCTCCATGTACTCCAGCTCAGCTTTGTTCACACCCGGATGGTTGTTCGGATCGTGCATGAACTTCAGCCAGACGAAGCTGAGGATGATGCCCAGTCCGCCCATGAACCAGAACACGTGCGCCCAGCCCACTTCGGCCACCAGCCAGCCCATAATCGGGGCGAAGATCACCGTGGCGAAATACTGCGCCGAGTTGAAAATCGCCACGGCGGTGCCACGCTCCTGTGCCGGGAACCAGGCCGCGACAATACGGCTGTTACCCGGGAAGGAAGGCGCTTCTGCCAGGCCGACCATAAAGCGCAGCAGGAACAGTGAAACGACGATGCCGAAGCCACTGAACAGATCGACAAAGCCCTGCAGCAAGGTAAACAGCGACCAGAGGAAAATGCTCCAGAAGTAAACGCGTTTTGAGCCAAAGCGGTCGAGCAGCCAGCCGCCCGGGATTTGACCAATGACGTAAGCCCATGAGAAGGCGGAGAAGATATAGCCCAGACCGACTGAATCGAGGCCGATATCTTTAGACATCGCGGAACCGGCAATCGAAATGGTTGCACGGTCACCGTAGTTGAATGACGTGACGATAAATAACATCACCACAATCCAGTAACGGGCGTTGGTGCGTTTTTGCACCGCTTCCGCTGTCTGGCTGAAACTATTCATGATGCACTCCTGAAATATAGCGAACGCTACATTCACTCTGACTGCATACACATCGCGTTGGGTATCAGAATGATGTCGGGTTAAACACGGCGATTGTTGTTATGGCAAAACGATGATGCGTCGTGACGAATAACCAAACGTTGAAGAACGAGAATCAGTATAGGAACAGCACAACTACGAGGCATTGGAAGAACGCATGATGATGAGCGTTGATTTATGCTGATTTTATGGCAATTGCACATATCCCTGCGGCGTAGCTCACGGAACCTGATTTTTCACCCAGAGATTGATTAAGAAGCAGCCAGCCAACGTGCGCTTTGTGAGTCTGTTCACTTGTATTTGGATAAACGAACCAAACTCAGGTAATAAAACCCCAAAAAGCCAGTCAGTTGCACAATGCGCAGGCCAATACCCCTGCATATACTGAGGCTGGCAAAAAATGATGACGTGACGGAAGCATTTACAACGCGCTGCCATGTACAGCGCGACGAACTGGAAGGTGAGCAATGAACCGACCGCTAACAGAGAAACCGCTTTATATAAAAGTACACGACGCCGACAACGTGGCGATCGTGGTGAATAATCAGGGTTTGCCTGCGGGTACCCGCTTTGAGGATGGCCTGCAGCTCACCGAACACGTGCCGCAAGGACATAAAGTGGCGCTGGTGGACATTCCTCAAAACGGCGTCATCCTGCGCTACGGCGAAGTGATTGGCACCGCCTTGCGCCCGATTGCGCAAGGGAGCTGGATTGAAGAATCTCTGGTGGCGCTACCCGAAGCGCCTCCGCTCAACAGTTTGCCACTGGCGAACAATGTGCCCCCCGCTCTGCCACCGCTCGAAGGATACACCTTTGAGGGTTATCGCAACGCCGATGGCAGCGTAGGAACACGCAATCTGCTCGGTATCACCACTAGCGTGCACTGTGTGGCTGGCGTCGTGGATTACGTGGTGCAAATGATCGAGCGCGATCTGCTGCCACGCTATCCCAACGTTGATGGCGTAGTGGCACTGAATCATCTTTATGGCTGTGGTGTGGCGATCAATGCGCCCGCTGCGGTGGTGCCGATCCGCACTATCCATAACCTCGCGCTGAACCCCAATTTTGGGGGCGAAGTGATGATCGTCAGTCTCGGCTGCGAGAAGTTACAGCCGGAGCGTCTGCTGACCGGCACGCCAGATGTGCAGTCCATCTCGCTGGATGATCATGACATTGTGCGTTTGCAGGATGAACGGCATGTTGGTTTCGGCGCGATGGTCGATGAAATTCTCAAGGTGGCTGAGCGCCATCTGAAAAAACTGAACCTGCGCCAGCGCGAGACCTGCCCGGCATCAAAACTGGTGATTGGCACGCAATGCGGCGGCAGCGATGCGTTTTCCGGCGTGACGGCCAATCCGGCAGTCGGCTTTGCTTCTGATTTGCTGGTGCGCTGCGGCGCCACCGTGATGTTCTCCGAGGTCACCGAAGTACGCGATGCAATACATCTGCTGACGCCGCGCGTGGTCGATGAAAATGTGGGTAAACGTCTGCTGGAAGAGATGGCGTGGTATGACGATTACCTCAGCCAGGGACAAACCGACCGCAGCGCCAACCCTTCGCCAGGCAATAAAAAAGGTGGTCTGGCGAATGTGGTGGAGAAAGCGCTGGGATCGATTGCCAAATCAGGCCGCAGCCCGATTGTGGAAGTGCTGTCACCAGGGCAGCGCCCAACAAAGCGCGGTTTAATCTACGCGGCGACACCGGCCAGTGATTTTGTCTGCGGCACCCAGCAGATGGCGTCAGGTATTACCTTGCAGGTGTTTACTACTGGGCGCGGCACACCCTACGGTTTGGCTGCGATTCCGGTGATTAAAATGGCGACGCGCAATGCCCTGGCTGAACGCTGGCACGATTTGATGGATATTAATGCAGGCACCATTGCGACGGGTGAAGAGAGTATCGAGCAGGTGGGCTGGCGGTTGTTTGAGTTGATACTGGAGATTGCCAGTGGTCGCAAACAAACCTGGTCTGATCGCTGGGGCATTCGCAATCAGCTGGCAGTATTTAATCCGGCTCCGGTGACCTGAGTGCGATCTCACCCTCTCCCAACAAGGGAGAGGATGCAATCTGGCGCGCCTGAAACATCATCATCATATTTTCAGGCCGTTCAGATTGCCGCTTGCCAAAGACGAAGCGAAGGCAGAATTACAGCAGCTTACCCCAGCTCTCAACCCACGGCGTGGTCACTGACTCAGGCTCAGGATCTTCAGTGGCATCCACCAGCAGCACATCACCGATGCGTTTGGCACTTTGCTCCTGCAAGGTGGCATCAAAGGTTTTTCCTGCACCGCAGAAGTTATCGTAGCTGCTATCACCCAGTGCAATCACGCCGTAGCGAAGCTCTGGTTGATAACCCACTTCATCGCGTATCTGCACATACAAGCGGGCAATATTGTCCGGGAAGTCGCCCTGGCCGGTGGTGGAGGTGACAATCAGAATGACCTCCTTGCTGTAAGCCTGCCAATCCGCCAGTGACGCATCCTCAAAAACTTTCACTTCGTGGCCCTGCGCTTCCAGTACCGGCTGCGCTTCTTCCGCCACCAGCAATGCATTGCCGTAAACCGTACCTGTAAAAATGCCAATCTTTGCCATCTTGCCGCTCCTTTATTCTGTTGGCTTATCCTGGACTGCCTCGTCGGCAAACTCAACCCTGGGAACCTCAGGGATCTGATCCTGCCAGCCAAACTGTTGCAGCATGCCTTGCCAGACGCGATCGAGCCCGGCGCGAATCACCAGAGGTTCTCCGGTGACCGGATGCGTCAGACTCAGCGCACTGGCATGCAGCATCAATCGATTCATACCAAAGTGCTCTGCTGCCCCCCGATTCTGCCGCAAATCACCATGGGCGCTATCGCCAATAATCGGGTGGCGCAGATGCACCATATGGCGGCGAAGCTGATGTTTACGGCCGGTATGCGGCGACATCTCCACCAGGGTGTAGCGCGCACTGTTGTAGCGACTGATCGCCACGGGCATCTCTACCTGCGCCAGTGAGCGATAGTCGGTGACGGCTTCCTGTGCAGTACGTTCCTGAGTGGCGAACTTATCGGCAATCTTATCCAGCTCTTCGACCAACGGATAATCGAGCGTCGCGCTGCCATCCAGCCAACCGCGCACCACCGCATGATAGGTCTTCTGCATTTTATGCTGCTCGAACTGCTGTGACAGTAGATGCGCCACTTCGCTGGAGAGCGCCATTAACAGTACGCCGGAGGTGGGGCGATCGAGGCGATGCACGGTAAATACGTGCTGACCAATTTGATCGCGTACCGTTTGCATCACCACCACTTTTTCGTCGCGATCGAGCCAGCTACGATGCACCAGCCAGCCGGACGGTTTGTTGACGGCGACCAGCCATTCATCTTGATAAAGGATTTCCAGCATTAAGAGGTCGGGTCCTGAAAAAGCGCATCAAACTGGCCCAATGTCAGCAACAGGACCGCATGGCCTGGCGTGGTCGCAGGTAACGCCACTTCATAGTAAGGCGTGACAGAGAAATTTTGCGGAAGCGGCACTCCGGCTTCGATTAACGCATGGAAACGTGGGATGAGTACCCACTGCAGCCACTCCAGCGGCTCCATGGTATTGAGGCAAAAAGGCTCGGTGCTGGCGAAGGCTGCCGGCTCAGGGGATTGCGTCTGCCAGTGGCCGTGTTCGCGCATCACCGCTTCGATCTGCTGCAGCTGTTGAATAATCATTTGCGACGACATACGCCACCTCCAGAGAAAAATTGGGCGGCAAGCATACCATTAGTCGTTCAACGTGCAAAAAAGGCATAAAAAAAGGGAGCACTGTGATTACAGTGCTCCCGGTTTCGTTCGCAGCATTCCCGCCACCGCTGTGCTCCCTGCTCATCCATGACAACTTGTCCTCTGCTTTCCATTGCCTGTCATCGTGACAGATATCCTTAGCATCCTGGCCCACCACCATCCACGTGGCTCTCATTCTCCGTCCTGGAGGTGTCCCTGACTCAATCCTGAGTGTCCTGCTTCATCCTGAAGCCTTCCATGTGCCGTAAACTCCGTTACGTTCCTGCCTCCTGGCTGACATTCTCCTGAACGTCTCTCTATCTCCAGCATCCTGCCAGTGGTGACTATTCTGTCAGAAACCATCGTAATAACAAGTTAGTAAGACGCGTTAATAGATTTCTCACACTACTAATTTTAGGAGTGATGCCATAAGCTTATGATTCACAATATTTTTACATCTTTGTTTTCCGGATAGCTGCAAGATGATCTAGCGATCTCTCACACCTGATGTGAGAGATCTCTTACAAACTTAACCTGTGAAATCTGCTAATCAGGCTTTAACCGGTTGTAAATCATTAAGAAATGTCTGAATGCTTGCCGCCAGCACCTGACGCTTTTTACTACCAGGCTGTTCCAGAATCACTTCACCGGAAAGATTACACAGAGCAATCACATCCTGCTCCGATTCAGTAGTCGCAATAAATAATGTTGGACTCTGTTTTAAGCGGCGCTTCATGACCAGATGGCCAATCAGATTCTCCTGCAAGCGGGTAAAGTCTGATTCGCTCCACACCTGTAACAACGTTATCGGCTGCTGTTGAAAGGTTGCGGTCATATCGCCGGCAAACTGCGAGGTGTAAAAAGCACTGATTTCCGATTGCAACTGAATATCCAGTGCCCGCTCGACGGCTTCCAGCGTGGCTGGCAAGGTGAAGGGCTGTGGTTGCCACAGCACACAATCATCCAGCGTGCTGACAATACAAGGGGATGGCACACCCAGCAGATCCGAACTGGCGGGCAGATGTCCAGCCTGCTGCTGCCAATGTTGCACATAACGGGCGGTAAACTCACGCAGGGCATCTGCGGTTTGCTGCATCATTCTTCTTCTCGCTTGTGATCGGTTACACTTAGCCACTTTGATGGAATTTAGTGGTAACCGATATGTCTTCTGAAAACCGCGATCAGGCGTTAAGCGGCCTGACGTTAGGTAAGCCCACGGCTTATGTTGATCGCTACGATAACACGCTGCTGCAATCGGTGCCGCGCAGCCTGAATCGCGAACCGCTGGGGCTCTACCCGGATAATCTGCCGTTCCAGGGCGCAGATATCTGGACGCTGTACGAACTCTCCTGGCTCAACAGCAAAGGCGTGCCGCAGGTGGCGGTAGGCGAAGTGGTACTGCGCGCGGACAGCGAAAACCTGATCGAGTCCAAGAGCTTTAAGCTCTATCTTAACAGTTTTAACCAGACGCGTTTCGCGGACTGGGGAGAAGTACGCCAGACACTCGAGCGCGATTTGCGCGCCTGTGCCAATGGCGAGGTCAGCGTGGCGCTGTTCCGTCTGGGCGAAGTCGAAGGACAGCCGATCGGCCATTTCAATGGCGATGTCATTGACGAGCAGGATATCGAGATTCACGACTATGCTTTCAACGCAGATTATTTAGCCCAGGCTGCAGGCAGTGAAGTGGTGGAAGAAACGCTGGTGAGCCATTTGCTGAAATCCAACTGTCTGATCACTCATCAGCCCGATTGGGGCTCTGTGATGATTCGCTACAAAGGCCCACGTATCGATCGTGAAGCCCTGCTGCGTTACCTGATCTCATTCCGTCAGCACAATGAATTCCATGAACAGTGCGTTGAGCGCATTTTCAACGACATTCAACGCTTTTGCCAACCAGAAGCCCTGACTGTTTATGCACGTTATACGCGCCGTGGTGGGTTGGATATCAATCCGTGGCGCAGCAACGTCCCCTTCTCTCCCGGGTTTTCCCGCCTGGTCCGTCAGTAACAGATTGCGAGACGCCTCGCAGGCCGCAGCACGGATGCGCGGTTCCACTTGAGCATTCACTGCGTACAACGTTACTCTGTCAAAGGCGCTAAGGTCTAAACCTGCGTCCCGAAGGATTTTCGTCACTGCGTTCAGCAAGTTAAGCGCAGCGTCACCCGCCACGCATTTGCGTGTAAAGGAGTTCTCTTGATTACACATATCAGCCCGCTTGGCTCAATGGATCTGCTCTCCCAGTTGGAAGTCGACATGCTGAAGCAAACGGCCAGCAGCGACCTTTACCAGCTTTTTCGCAACTGCTCACTCGCGGTGCTCAACTCCGGCAGCCAGACCGACAGTAGTCAGGAACTGCTCTCCCGTTTTGAAAATTTCGACATCAACGTGCTGCGCCGTGAGCGCGGCGTCAAACTCGAACTGATTAATCCTCCGGAAGAAGCCTTTGTTGATGGCCGTATTATCCGCTCATTGCAGGCCAACCTGTTTGCCGTGTTGCGCGATATTCTGTTTGTGAATGGCCAGCTTGAGCGCAACGATCAGCAAAACGCTGATGATTCCGCTCACATCACGAATCAGGTGTTTTCGATTCTGCGTAACGCGCGTGCGCTGCACATTGGCGAATATCCCAACACCGTGGTGTGCTGGGGTGGTCACTCGATTAACGCGGTGGAGTATCAGTATTGCCGCAATGTCGGTACGCAAATGGGCCTGCGTGAACTCAACATCTGCACCGGCTGTGGGCCTGGCGTGATGGAAGCGCCGATGAAAGGTGCCGCGGTGGGTCATGCCCAGCAGCGCTATCATGACAGCCGTTTCATTGGCCTGACCGAACCGTCAATTATCGCGGCTGAGCCACCAAATCCGCTGGTGAATGAACTGATCATCATGCCAGATATCGAAAAGCGTCTTGAGGCGTTTGTGCGTATTGCGCATGGCATCGTGATCTTCCCGGGTGGTGTTGGCACCGCAGAAGAGTTGCTGTATCTGTTGGGGATTCTGATGAATCCACACAACAGCGATCAGGTTCTGCCGCTGATTCTCACCGGCCCGAAAGAGAGCGCCGACTACTTCCGCGTTCTGGATGATTTCATTGTTAATACGCTGGGTGAAACCGCGCGTAAGCACTACAAGATCATCATTGATGATGCTGCTGAAGTGGCGCGTCTGATGAAGAAAGCCATGCCGCAGGTGAAAGAGTATCGCCGCGAAACTGGCGATGCCTACAGCTTTAACTGGTCGATTCGCATCGCGCCAGAGTTGCAGGTACCGTTTGTACCGACGCACGAAAACATGGCTAACTTGAAGCTGTTCCCGAACCAGCCAGCGGAAAAACTGGCTGCTGATTTGCGTCGCGCTTTCTCTGGTATTGTTGCCGGCAACGTTAAGGAGGTCGGTATTCGCGAAATCCGCGAGAAGGGGCCTTACAAACTGCACGGCGACGCCGACATTATGCATCGCATGGATGAACTGCTGCAGGGCTTCGTCGCCCAGCAGCGTATGAAGTTGCCAGGCAGCGCCTACATCCCCTGCTACGAAATCATTAAATAACCCATCAGGAAGGCAGCCTGCGGGCTGCCATTATCACTATGTCGTTTCATCTTCTGATTATTGATGCGCTGAACCTGATCCGCCGTTTGCATGCCGTGCAAGGCACGCCCTGCCGCGAAGCCTGCGTTGCCGCGCTGCATCAGCTTTTAGGCCACACGCAACCGACGCACGTCGTGGCGGTATTCGATAGCCACGATCGTCACCCTGGCTGGCGGCATCAGCTGCTGCCCGATTACAAAGCGGGCCGCCCACCGATGCCGGATGATTTGCAGATGGAGATGCCCGTTATCCAGCAGGCCTTTGAGGCTGTCGGCGTGCGTTGCTGGGTCGCCGATCTCGATGAAGCTGACGATCTCGCTGCCACGCTGGCGGTGAAAATGGCCGATGCCGGACATCAGGCAACTATCGTCTCCACCGACAAAGGTTATTGCCAGCTTTTAGCGCCGAATATCCGCATCCGTGATTATTTCCAAAAACGCTGGCTGGACGTGCCTTTCATCGAGCACGAGTTTGGCGTCACACCCGCACAATTACCCGATTACTGGGGACTGTGCGGCATAAGCAGCAGCAAAATCCCCGGCGTTACCGGCATCGGTCCCAAAAGCGCCCGCGATTTACTCACGCAGTTCGGCACCCTGGAAGCTCTTTATCAGCAGTTCGATCAGGTTCCGGAAAAGTGGCAAAAGAAATTGCGCGACCACCAGCAGATAGCAGAGATTTGCCGCCAGGTCTCAACGTTAAAACGTGATTTGGTTCTGAAGGGGAATTTAAATACGTTGCGGTATAAGGCTTGAATGATGTGTGCGACGTCTCTGCTGCACACATCTGCGAGCCTCGCAACATGCGCAATAAATTGCTCCGCTACGATTTGATCCCAGGAATCCTGCGAAGTATGACGGGAAATGCATCCTGCGAAATAATTTGTGCTACAGCAAGGCGGCAAGCGCACCAGTGGCGTGAAGTATCACGGAAGATCAGGAAGAATTAAAAGAGTGCGCAGCATTTCCCTAAATAATTCGTGTCACAGGAAGGCGGCAAGTTTATTAAGTCCCCAGGAGCATACATCAGTATGTGACTGGGGCGTATAAACGTAGCCAACGCACCTGTGGCGCGAAGTATGACGGGAAATTTAGCGTTCGTCGCGACGGCCGCCTACAGCCGCCCAAAGCCGGCGCACATGTACAGTAATCTCTTCCCGATCGTGATACAGCTGGCGCGCCTGAATCTGGGCATTCACGCCCTTCTCTTTCAATGCCGCATCCATCATGGCCAGATTTTGCGTCACTTCTTCATAACGCTTTTTCATCGGCAGCTTGAGGTTGAAAATCGCCTCACGGCACCAGCCGTTGACCAGCCACTCCGTCATCAAACTGGCGACGCGAACGGGTTTTTCCACCATGTCACACACCAGCCAACTAATGTTATTGCGCGATGGGCGGTATTTGAAACCGTCTTCACGGCAGTGCGTGACTTGCCCGGTATCCATCAGGCTGGGCGCCATCGGGCCGTTATCTACGGCGTACACCCACATGCTGCGTTTAACCAGCTGATAGGTCCAGCCGCCAGGACACGCGCCAAGATCCACGGCATACATGCCGCTGCCCAGGCGCTCATCCCACTCATCGGCCGGGATGAAGACGTGAAACGCCTCTTCCAGCTTCAGCGTTGAACGGCTTGGCGCATCTGATGGGAACTTGAGGCGCGGGATACCCATATAGAACGGGGAGTTGTTCTCTGGCAGCGAATAACCGACATAGCAGGTACCCGGAGCAATAAAGAACACATGAATCACTGGACGTTTCGGCGATTCGTAGTTGAGCAGGATTTTGCTCTCACGCAGGCTGGCGCGCAGCGGTACGGTTAACTTACGACAGAACTTGGTCAGTTCTTTCGCTTCATTGGTATCCGGCACTTCGACACGCAGCTCGCCGCCCTTCTCCACCACACCGGTTAGCATGCCGACAATCGGGGTAATACGATCTTCTGGCGGCAAATCGCGCAGCAGTTCACCCACCACCAGCATCTGACGGGCAAAAATCAGCTCGGCAAACGGCAGCGTTTGAATCAGCTTTTCGGCATCTTCCTGCTGATAGCACTCATAGATCACGTAACCAGAATCATCTTTGACACGGGCAAAACCGTAAACTTCACGTTCAGCGGCTTTGGCGCTGATCTCTGCCGCACACTCTTTCTCAAAGCCAGGACGGCAATAGAGCAAAACTTTATTCATGGCGATCCGCCTTTCGTTTAAGACGCAATGCGCCAATCAACATCAAGAACCAGCCAATCAGGAAGAACAACCCTCCCACTGGCGTAACAAAAACCCAAAACTTCAAGTGCGACAACGCTAAACAATACAGGCTGCCACTGAACAACACGGTGCCAAGCGCCAGCGCAGCGCTGCTCCAGTAAAACCAGATATTGGCGCGACGCAGCATTGCCGCACCCAAACCAATCACCGCCAATGTGTGATAGGCCTGATATTCAAGGCCGGTATGGATCCACGCCATTTCGGCCGGGCCGAGCGATTTGCTCAGCACGTGAGCCCCAAAAGCACCAAAGGCCACCAGCAGAAATCCGCTGATGGCGGCAAACACAAACATGGCACGACTGGACATTCATTGTTCCTCAGGATGAAACTGCACATCACTGTGCAGCACTCAACGCGTTAGTGATCGTAGCGAAAGCGGAATTTTTCTTGTTCAGCTGCGGCTTTTTCCAGGATCCACTGACGAAAGGCGGCTATTTTACCCAGTTCTGCCTGACTGTCATGACAAACCAGATAAAAAGCATTTTTACTGACTAACACGTCATTAAATGGACAGACCAGCCGTCCAGCTTCAATTTCACTCTGCGCCATCACATTATTAGCCAGCGCCACGCCCTGGCCGTGAATCGCCGCCTGCAGCACCATCGCGCTATGGCTGAAGATCGGCCCCTGCTGCACATTAATGTGCTGCAATCCTAGCTGACGGATATAGGATTGCCAGTCGCGGCGCGAAGCATCATGCAGCAGCGTAAAGTGTGCCAGATCGGCGGGCGTTTTAAGCGGATGGTCGCCAGTCAGAAACATGGGCGAGCAGACCGGCAGCAAATATTCGGCATACAGTTTCTCAACGCGCAGACCCGGCCAGTTACCGCGCCCATAGAAAATCGCCACATCAACATCATCGGCCAGTTTCTCTTCATCACGGTCCACCGCCTGAATACGCACATCGATGCCCGGATAAGCCATATTAAAGCTGGAAAGACGGGGCACCAGCCATTGAATGGCAAAGCTGGGCAACAGACTGACGGTTAAGGCACCCTTCGCGCTACGCGCCTGAAGTTTACGCGTCGCATCGTTGATAGCCGAGAAGATCTCTTTAATATCCAGATAGTAGCTTTGACCTTCTTCTGTCAGTAAAAGCGAACGATTCCTCCGTCGAAATAGCTTAAGACCGAGGAAATCTTCCAGAGATTTAATCTGGTGGCTAACTGCTGCCTGGGTGACAAACAGCTCTTCAGCGGCTTTTGTAAAGCTTAAATGGCGGGCTGCAGCATCGAAGACGCGTAAAGCATTAAGCGGTGGAAGGCGTTTAGACATGGTTTTCCATCAGCGGATTCACAAGGTAACAGTCCGACTTATACAAGGTCGTTACGTATTAGTTATTTTAATCCGAGACATTATAATTTGTCCGTTGAGGAAGCTCCAGCAAATACCTATAGTTGCCGCACTTCCTGAGCCGGAACGAAAAGATTTCTGGAAACGTGCGAGAGATCGCAGACTTTTGGAGAGCTTTTGGCTTGTGGTCGTGATGTTGTGTTTGCATTTTGATCTGACGATTGCAGATCAAACTTTTAATTCCTGTAGATTTACCCTGTCTGTCCAAGTGATTTTATGCAGCACCGCAAATTGCGGTGCTTTTTTTTGTCCTACACATCCCTGTGTACGCCTTTCGGGCCGTCACTGAAGCGACGTAAAAATTTCTCCGGGAAATTTTTTGGCTTGCTGCTTACTGACCCATCTCAACCATCTCTTTCACATCTGTACGATTGATCTGCTGCTCGTTGCCATTGGCATCTTTATAACTGATCATACCGGTTTCATCGTCAACTTTCGGTTTCCCGTCCGCTACAATGGTGCGACCATCATTGGTATGCATGACATAATTGCTGGAACAAGCAGCCAGGGTAAAGGCCATGGTACACACGGCCAGCACTGCGGCGAGTTTTTTCATCTTCTATCTCCTTGCAGATTGATTGCATTAAACCACCCGCAAGCGCTGACCAGAGGCAGCAAAAAGTGAAATCGACTGGTAAAGGTCGATTCGTTATGCGGGTTGCGGTTCAAACCTTGCAATAAATAGCATAACGCGCTTTTCCAGCTTTGCCAGCGAATCGGCCGGGTTTCAGCCTGGTCCTAAAATTGAATACAGTGGGTTTCGTATGACCATCTTCTCCCCAACCGCCTTCCGTGCGCAGTTTCCGGCATTAAGCGATGCGGGCGTTTATCTTGATAGCGCAGCCACTGCCCTGAAGCCTCAGGCTGTGATCGACGCCACATCGCAGTTCTATAGCTTGAGCGCAGGCACCGTGCATCGCAGCCAGTTCAAATCAGCACGCGACCTGACAGAGAAGTATGAACAGGCGCGCGGCCGGGTGGCCAAATGGCTGCACGCGGGCGATGACCGTCAGATTGTCTGGACGCGTGGCACCACGGAGGCCATCAATCTGGTGGCGCACAGCTGGCTGGCACCGCGCTTACAACCTGGCGATGAAATCGTAGTCAGCGAAGCCGAGCATCACGCCAATCTGGTGCCGTGGTTAAAGGTGGCAAAAGCCGCAGGCGCGAAAGTGGTGAAATGGCCGATTGGCGCGGATCGTCTGCCCGATATTCGTCTACTGCCTGATTTGCTAAACGCACGCACTAAGCTGCTGGCGATTGGGCAGATGTCGAATGTCACCGGTGGCTGTCCGGATCTGGCACAGGCGATTACCCTGGCACATCATGTTGGCGCCAAAGTGATGGTAGATGGCGCACAGGGCGTGGTGCACGCGCCCCCCAACGTTCAGGCGCTGGACATCGACTTTTACGCCTTCTCCGCGCACAAGCTGTATGGCCCAATGGGGATTGGTGCGCTGTACGGCAAAGCCGAGCTGCTGGAAGAGATGGATGCGTGGCAAGGCGGCGGCAAGATGTTAACGCACGTCGACTTTAATGGCTTCACGCAGCAGGCGGTACCGTGGCGATTTGAAGCCGGCACGCCCAATGTCGCGGGCGTGGTGGGCCTGAGCGCGGCGCTGGAATGGCTGTCGCATCACCACGCTGAAAAAGCAGAGATGTGGAGCCAGCAACTGGCCAGCCTCGCCGAAGAGCAATTAGGCGAGATTCCCGGCTTTCGCAGTTTCCGTTGTGGTAATGCCAGTCTGCTGGCGTTTGATATCGCGGACATTCATCACAGCGATATTGTCACGCTGCTGGCAGAGCAGGATATTGCGCTGCGCGCCGGACAGCACTGTGCACAGCCATTAATGGCGGCACTGGGTGTTAGCGGCACCCTGCGCGTATCATTCGCCCCCTATAATAATTTGCAGGACGTGGATGCGCTGGTGCGCGCCATGCATCATGCCGTAGACCTGTTGAGTGAATAACGTTATGACCACCCTGATCGGCCCACATCCGTTTGGCGATGTGATTACTGAAGCCAGCCTGACCGAAAAATTTTCCCATTTTCATCAGTGGGAAGATCGCTATCGCCAGCTGATCCAGCTCAGCCGCCAGTTACCCGCTCTGGAAGATGACGTGAAGACGGCAGAGATTGAGCTGAGCGGTTGCGAAAATCGTGTCTGGCTGAGCAGCCAACGGCTACCCAACGGCAAACTACACTTTTACGGCGACAGTGAAGGCCGCATCGTGCGCGGTTTGCTGGCGGTGCTGTTGACGGCGGTGGAAGGCAAAACGCCAGCCGATCTGTTAGCACAGGATCCGCTGGCGTTGTTTGATACTTTAGGCCTGCGTGCGCAGCTTAGCGCCTCACGCAGCAGTGGCTTAAAAGCGTTGGCGGATGCAGTGCAGCGCCACGCACGCGCGCATCAAGCAGCCTGACGCGCCGCACGCGCGAGGAATTTCTTCAACGCGTGCGACACCGCGATAAACCCGAAAGTGGCGGTCACCATGGTGGCCGCACCGAAGCCCGCCGCACAATCCATACGTTTCGGGCCTTCAGCGGTACTTTTGGAAGTGCAGACACTGCCATCCAGCTGCGGATATACCAGCGCTTCCGTCGAAAACACACAATCAATGCCCAGCTTACCTTTGCTGTTTTTGATCACGCCAAAATCACTCTTCAGGCGCTCACGCAGTTTTGCCGCCAGCGGATCCTGAATGGTTTTGGCTAAATCGCTGACCTGAATCTGCGTCGGATCGATCTGCCCGCCCGCACCGCCAGTGGTGATCAACGGAATCTTGTTACGACGACACCAGGCAATCAGCGCGGCTTTCGGGCGCACACTGTCAATCGCATCAATCACGTAATCAAAACCGGCTGACAGCATTTCAGCGGTGTTATCCGGCGTGATGAAATCATCAATGCAGATCACTTCGCACTCAGGATTTATGGCGCGAATACGCTCCGCCATCACCTCGGTTTTCGCTTGTCCTACTTTTCCTTGCAGGGCGTGGATCTGGCGATTGGTGTTGGTGATGCAGACGTCGTCCATATCGATCAGCGTGATTTTACCAATCCCGGTGCGTGCTAACGCTTCGGCAGACCACGAACCCACACCGCCGATACCAATCACACAAAAATGGGCGTCGGCAAAACGCTGCAGCGCCTCTTCCCCATACAGACGTGCCGTACCGCCAAAACGTTGCCGCCAGGCATCGCTGACTACTTTCATATCAAACCTTTTGATGCGGTGCGCATGAATACGCACCCTACAGAAACAGTGATGGACGCATTGGATCGCGAAGACTGGCGACCCATGGCAAATCAGCTGAATACTCCCGCTGATTTGCTGCAGGGAAGAATATCAATTCGCCCCGATAATCAGTGAACCATTATTGCCATTTTGCGGATTGCTGAACAGCGGCTGTCCTGCACCTGGCGCGGCTTTCAGCACCCAAACGCGGCCATAGTGATTATAAAATCCGGCAAGATGCGCAGCGTCTGGACCCACACCCTGATAGATGTCGAAGTGCTGACCTTTGATCGCCCCACCCACATCCAGTGCCACCATCAGGCGCATCTCATACTTGCCGTTAAATTTGCCCTTCTCGTTCAACTGCGGCACTTCGGCTAACAGCGCCGTGCCTGCGGGAATCAATGAACGATCGGATGCGACAGACGCTTTGGCAATCAAAGGCACTGCGCTGGCACCGCGCACCGGCACATACTCTTCTGGCTTAAAGAACACGAAGGATTGATTGGTCTCCAGCACGTCACGCACCTGCTCCGGCGTATGTTCCTGTGCCCACTGGCGAATAGCCTGCATCGACATATCTTCTCGCTTCACTTCACCACGATCGATCAGTTCTTTGCCGATACTGTGATAGGCCCAGCCATTTTTGCCGCCGTAGCCGAAGAAGCGCAGTGGACGGCCGTCACCGAAATCAACGTAGCCGCTGCCCTGCACGTCCATCATGAAGTTGTCGATCAGCGAGTTGCTCCAGGCAATCACGTAACGATCATCAAGTCCGCCACTATATATAGAAGCACGGCTCGGCAGTTTCTGACCGCGCGTGCGTGGTGGCATGCGATAAATGGGATACTGGAACTCACCCTGACGCGTGTAGCGTGCTTCCACCACAGGGGTGTAGTAGCCGGTAAACTGCACGTTACCGTAATTATCGGTGCCTTCCATCTGATAAGCGTTAAGTCCAAACTGGCTCAACTGACGGGTATCGGCACCGGAGAGCAGCCAGTTCTGAATAGCGCTGTAAGTGCCGGTGTTGCGGCTGTATAAGCCGCTGGAGGCACTCTGAATCTGCTGAATCTGCACACCAAAATCTCTGCCATTCACCGGACGCCCTTTGGCATTCGGTTCATTGACCAGCCCAAGCGGTTGCTCCAGCTTGCCATCAATATATTGCTGACCACGGTCAGTCGGTTTAGAACTACAACCAGCTAACAGCGCGAGAAACGCGCCAGTAAGTGCATACTTCGCCCAATGTCCTTTCATCACTTTCTCTTTTTCTCGGTTGTTTGCACCGCGACGATAGCAAAGGGGCAGAGAGAATGAAATCCGCCACGAGTTACCGCGCTCACATCTGTACAATTAATCGCCCAATGGCACTATTAATCACCAACTGGCTGTAAATTTAAGGCTTTAACACAAAAAGGGGTTGCATCGCCGCGCGTCGAGAGTATAGTGCGCATCCACGGACGCGGGGTGGAGCAGCCTGGTAGCTCGTCGGGCTCATAACCCGAAGGTCGTCGGTTCGAATCCGGCCCCCGCAACCAATTCTTCTTAAGTGAAGAGACAATTTGAAAGTCGTGTAACGCGTCAGACGGACGCGGGGTGGAGCAGCCTGGTAGCTCGTCGGGCTCATAACCCGAAGGTCGTCGGTTCGAATCCGGCCCCCGCAACCAATTGACTTAAGAAGAATACAATGTGAAAAGTCGCTTAACGCGGCAGACGGACGCGGGGTGGAGCAGCCTGGTAGCTCGTCGGGCTCATAACCCGAAGGTCGTCGGTTCGAATCCGGCCCCCGCAACCAATTACAGATAAGCACCTTAACGGGTGTTTTTTTGTTTTTGGCTTCCGATAAAAAAGCGGCGCAGTGGCCGCCCTCCTCTCAGCGACGCGCCAGCACCGCACCTTTATCGAAATACGCCTTAATCCCATGCAGAATCGCCTCAGCCACCTGATGCTGATAACGCGGCGTGCGCAGCTTACGCTCCTCCTCCACATTACTGATAAACGCAGTCTCCACCAGAATCGACGGAATATCCGGGGCTTTGAGCACCGCAAACCCCGCCTGATCCACCGTGCGTTTATGCAGGTGATTAATGTGCCCCATGCGCGATAACACCTCTTTGCCGAACTTCAGGCTGTCGCTGATGGTCTGCCGCTGCACCATATCGAACATGGTGTGATCCAGATAGCGGTCACCGCTCATGCTCACCCCACCAATCAAATCCGATTCGTTCTGGGTTTGTGCCAGGAAGCGCGCTGCGGTTGAGGTTGCGCCGCTGGTCGAAAGGGCGAACACCGACGAACCGCGCGCCGCACGACTGGTAAAAGCATCGGCGTGAATCGAGACAAACAGATCGGCGCGCTGTTTACGTGCTTTCGCTACCCGCACGCGCAGCGGGATAAACACATCCTCGTTGCGCGTCATATACGCCTTCATGTTGCGCTCTTTGTCGATCAGCGCCTTCAGATAGCGACCAATCTTCAACACAATGTCCTTTTCGCGCGTTTTGTATTTGCCATGCGCACCGGGATCTTCGCCACCGTGACCGGGATCGATCATGATGATAATCGGGCGATCGCGCCCCGCTTTGCCCGGCAAAGGAGCTTGCGCCGGTTGATCGCGTTCAAGGTCACCCTGGTTGTAATCGTTCAGTAACGCCAGTAGCGGATCCTCTTCCGGCGAGGGCTGGCTCGGATAGAGATCGACCACTAAACGATGTTTGATGCCTGCCACCGGTGCCAGCGTGAAGATCTTCGGCGCCACGTTGCGTTTCAGCTCCAGCACCACCCTCACCGTGTTGGCATCAAACTGGCCAACTCGCGCATGTTTGATATAGGGATCGTCAACGCGCACTTGCTTATCCACCCCTCTCAGGACCGGATTGATATGCAGGTTATCGATGTCGATCACCAGACGATCGGGATTGCTCAACGTGAACTGTTTGTACTTGAGGGGGACGTTCGACTCCAGCGTCACGCGGGAGTAGGTTGACGAAGGCCAGATGCGCACCGCCACAATATGCTGGCTGGCCGCCAGCCCGGTTCGCGTTACGCTTAATAGCATGAGCGCGCCCGCACCCTGTAATAATCGTCGTCGTGTAAAAGCCTGAGACATGCCGCTCCAACTGCCGTGTAGTGTCTAAAATATCGTCAATTGACGAGAGGAAGGCGAAAACTTTGCTTAGCAAGCCGTGGGTTGTTTTGCCAGAAAAACCAGATAATGCAGGCTGTTAGCATGGGTTGCATCAGGAAAATCGTAAAGTAACGTCAGGCCCGGCGCTTGCATTAGCTGGCAAAAGAGCATAAAAATACACAAATTACGAATAAACATTCACAGAGGGTTTGCCGTGAAGGAACGTAGTACTGAACTGGTTCAGGGTTTTCGCCATACCGTTCCCTATATAAATGCCCACCGTGACAAGACCTTTGTCATTATGCTTGGCGGCGAAGCTATCGAGCATGAGAACTTTTCCAACATCGTTAACGACATTGGCTTGTTGCATAGTCTCGGCATTCGCCTGGTGGTTGTCTATGGTGCCAGACCGCAAATTGATGCCAGCATGGCGCAACAGCAGCTGGAACCGATTTACCACAAACACACGCGCGTAACCGATGCCCAATCACTGGAACTGGTGAAGCAGGCCGCCGGACGTTTGCAGTTGGATATCACCGCGCGGCTGTCGATGAGCCTGAATAACACCCCATTGCAAGGTGCGCACATCAACGTGGTGAGCGGTAACTTTATTATTGCCCAGCCGCTGGGCGTCGATGATGGCGTGGACTACTGCCACAGCGGCCGTATTCGTCGTATCGATGAAGAAGCCATCCATCGTCAGCTGGATAATGATGCCATTGTGCTGCTCGGCCCAGTCGCGGTGTCGGTGACCGGTGAAAGCTTTAACCTGACATCAGAAGAAGTGGCCACGCAGTTGGCGATTAAGCTGAAAGCCGAGAAAATGATTGGCTTCTGCTCTGAACAAGGCGTCACCAACCGCGAAGGTACCATTATCTCTGAGCTGTTCCCCAACGAAGCGCAGGCGCGTATCGATGAGATGGAGAACGACGGTGATTTCCTGTCAGGTACCGTTCGTTTCCTGCGCGGCGCGGTGAAAGCCTGCCGCAGCGGCGTGCGTCGTAGCCACCTGATCAGCTATCAGGAAGATGGCGCATTGATTCAGGAACTGTTCTCGCGTGACGGTATTGGTACGCAGATTGTGATGGAGTCCGCTGAGCAGATTCGTCGCGCCACCATCAACGATATCGGCGGCATCCTCGAATTGATTCGCCCGCTGGAGCAGCAAGGCATTCTGGTGCGTCGTTCGCGCGAGCAGCTGGAAATGGAGATCGACAAATTCACCATTATTCAGCGCGACAATCTGACCATCGCTTGTGCCGCACTCTATCCGTTCCCGGATGAGCAGATTGGTGAAATGGCCTGCGTGGCGGTGCATCCCGATTACCGCAGTTCTTCACGCGGCGAGCTGTTGCTGGAGCGCGTGGCGCTACAGGCACGCCAGATGGGATTGAAGAAGCTGTTTGTGCTGACCACCCGCAGTATTCACTGGTTCCAGGAACGCGGCTTTACGCCGGTGGATATTGAATCACTGCCGGAGAGTAAGAAGCAGATGTATAACTATCAGCGCCGTTCGAAAGTGTTGATGGCGGATTTGCGCTAACGGCGGGGAATGCCAGCTAGCGCGGTTAAAGGCAGTTAAAGGCAGTTAAAGGCAGCGTAGGGAAGGTTTCGCTAAACGGTCTGGAATTGCCCAACGTCTTAAACTGATAACGTTGTCAGGATGCGCATCCACGCGCATCCAATAAAACATCTGCATTGCCTGCGGTCGGTTTCTTTACCGACCTCAACTCTCGCTCAGAATGACTCTCCGCTTAACCGGTCCAACAATCCGCTGCGACGCTGAGTGCGTAATTGCACCGCACGACGAAATACGCCTTCATCGCTGTAAAGGGTTAACTGTTTGCGCGCACGCGTAATGGCGGTGTAAATCAGTTCGCGGGTGAGTACCGGTAAAAACTGTGCCGGCATCACCAGCGCGGTATGGTCGAACTCCGATCCTTGCGATTTATGCACCGTCATCGACCAGGCCGTATCATGCGCCGGTAACCGGCTTGGCTGTACGGCTTTGATGCTGCCATCCGGCAACGGGAAGAAAACTTTCAGCAGCCCTTCATCATCAAACAGCGTAATGCCAATATCGCCGTTAAACAGCCCAAGCGCGCTGTCATTGCGAGTCACCATCACCGGACGGCCCTGATACCAGCGGCTCCCCCCCAGCGGACGACGAATCAGCTGCATCTGCATCAGTTTTTGCTCAATACGCTGATTTAATCCCTGCACGCCAAACGGCCCTTCGCGCAATGCGCACAGCAGCTGATAACGCCCAAATGCGTGCAGAATCTCTGCGGGCTGTGCTCGCTGGCTCACCAGCCGCAGGAATGGACGGTAGCCTTCCGCGATATCATTCAGCATTGCCTGATAGGCCTCGCCATCATTGAGTGGCTGGCGTGATATATCGCTGAAGCCCGCGTTAAATGCGGCCTCAACCGCCTTTGGCTCACCGGCATTGACCGCAGCCGCCAGCTTGCCGATGCCCGAGTTAGCATCAAAGCGATAGCTCTTGCGTAGTAGGCAGATGGCGTCGCGCACGGCTGGCGCGCTGTCATCATCGTGGCCTTCAACCTGGCAACCGGTTAACGCACTCAGCTGGGCTGCACGCGCGACGCTGTATCCCGCTTCCGCACAGCGGCAAATATCGCCCAGTACCGCACCGGCTTCTACTGACGCCAGCTGATCGCGGTCACCAAGAAAAATCACGCGTGCCTGGGGTGGCAGTGCGGCGATGAGATTAGCCATCATGCCCAAATCAACCATTGAGGCTTCATCCACCACCAGCACATCCAGATGCAGCAGGTTACCGGCGTGATAGCGCAAGCGCTGGGTTTCGGGCTGGGCACCGAGCAAACGGTGCAGCGTGGTAGCTTCCGCTGGGAAGCGTTGGCGCTCGGTGTCGCTGACCGGCAGTTTTTGCAGCGCTTTACCGAGTGATTCGGTTAAACGCGCCGCCGCTTTGCCGGTCGGGGCTGCCAGTTGAATGCGCAGTGCACCCTGGCTCAGGCGAATCAATGCCGCCAGCAGTTTTGCCACGGTGGTGGTTTTCCCGGTGCCTGGGCCGCCGGAAATGACTGCAGTTTTCTGCGTTAGCGCCACCGCTGCCGCGATTTTTTGCCAGTCATCGGGTTCAGTACCAAACAGGTTATCCAGCACGTCGCGCACGGTTTCACTGGCAAACTGCTGGGTTGCAGACTGCGCCTGAAAGAAGTGTGCCACCTGCCCTTCGTTATGCCAGAGACGATGCAGATAAAGACGCCCATCGCTGAGAACTATCGGCGCTGCCTGCTCGCTGCTGTTGCTGTTGCTGTTGCTGTTGCTGTTAATCAGAGCAGGCCAGCCAGCCATCACTTGCGTCCAGTCCTGCGGTTCACCCGCCGCCAGCCAGATAGCCTGCGCCAGTTCAGAATGGCGGCCATTGAATAACCCTTCACGGCTCAGCTGTGACAGCGGTAAGCAGACGTGCCCCTCACCCGCTTCCGCGCTGAGACAGGCAGCCGCCAGGAGGCGTGCTGGCTGCGTGTCATCCGCCAGCAACAGGGCGAACTGAACATCCAGTGAGCGCAGCAAACGCAGCTCAACCGCCTGTTGAAGTAGCGCTGTAATGCCACTCATGCCGAGGCTCCCTGCCCGCGAAACAGGCTATCCAGTTGTGAAACAAAATCCAGAGTTGGCCGTGTGTGGAATACGCCGTTGGCCGGTGAAGTGCCATCCATGCCACGCAGGAACAGATAAAACACGCCGCCAAAGTGCTGCTCGTAGTCATAATCTGCCACGCGATGTTGAAGATAGCGATGTAGCGCCAGCGTGTAGAGCTGATATTGCAAATCATAGCGGTGGTCGATCATCGCCTGTCTCATCGCTGCTGGCGTATAAGCTTCGTGGCTGTCGCCCAGCCAGTTGGATTTGTAATCCAGCAGGTAATATTTGCCTTGCCAGCGGAACACCAGGTCAATGAAGCCTTTCAACATGCCCTGTACCTCACGAAAATCGAGCGGCGGCGCATCGGACGATAAAGCATCCTGACGGATCAGCGCATCCAGATCATTCGCGGTCAGCAAACCGTCAATCGGCAAGTAGAAGCCCATCTCCACGAGTCGATCGCTGGTCTGTACCTGACCGAGCTGTATCCCCTGATCGTTGAGCGGCGTACTCACCACTCGCGCAATCCAATCCGTCAGTATCGGTTGCCAGTACAATGGATACCCATTCTGCTGCAGATGTTGCTCCAGCAATGCGGCCGTGGGGGGATGTGGGAAATCGAGAGATTCGAACAGTTCATGCAGGAAAGTCCCCGGCGCGGCGCCGCGCGGGAAATGGTGCGGTGTCAGTGCAGCTTCAGCGATCTCTTCCTGCTGTTCTTCGCCTGCGGCTTCCAGATCGAAACGTGGCATCACATCAAGTAGTCGCTGGCTGCCATGCTGCTGCAAACCGGAGTAACTGGTGACACGCCAGGGTTCCACCAGCGTGCGGCTGACGGTGCGGGCGGCCAGCGCGTCATGAGCGGCATCAGGCGCCAGCCAGCGTTCGGCTTCCTGATCCTGCACGCGCATCACTTCAGTGCCCGCGACATTGATCTGATTGAGTAACATGTCCAGCTGTTCCGCTGTCGCCGCTTCACCGCGCTGCAAAAGATGGCCCAGTGCGCTTTTATGCAGATCGCTCTCGCCTTCTTTTTTGCGCGTGCCGCGAAACAGCGGTGCCACACCTACGCTACAGTGATACACCGAACGGGTAAGTGCCACGTACAGCAAGCGCAGGTCTTCGGCCAAACGCTCCTGCTCGGCCATCGCCAGGCTTGCGTCATCGGCCTGCAGATCCAGCACCGCTTCAAAGTTGTCGCGATCGTGATACAGCGCGGTATCCGCCTCGCGGAATCCGGCGGCGAACGGCAGCCA
The DNA here is from genome assembly GCF_011752685.1 of Candidatus Pantoea communis. Classification (NCBI taxonomy): domain Bacteria; kingdom Pseudomonadati; phylum Pseudomonadota; class Gammaproteobacteria; order Enterobacterales; family Erwiniaceae; genus Pantoea; species Candidatus Pantoea communis. Next base: position 186,675 of record NZ_VWXC01000004.1, on the reverse strand, counting down.
CACAAGCGGATATTGCAGTCCTTTAGATTTATGGATAGTGACGATCTGCACCAAATGGCGATCGCTTTCCAGACGCAATTGCTGGCTGGACGACTGACTGTCCGGGCTGGCTATCTGCTGCGCCAGATAACGCACCAGCGCGTGCGGGCTGTCGAGCTGCGCCGCCGCTTCCTGCATCAGTTCACCCAGATGCAGCAAATCGGTCAGGCGGCGTTCGCCATTTTCTGAGGCGAGCAGGTTTTCCGCAAGCTGGCGTTCCTGTATCAGCTGGCGCAGCATCGGCAGTACGCCGCGCTGCTGCCACAGCAGTTGCCAGCGGGCAAAAGTCTCTACCAGCTCATCCCAGCCGCGCGCATCCTGATCCAATGCATCCAACTGTGCCGCATCAAAGGCAAACAGCGAGGTAGCGAGCGCCGTGCGCAGCATTCGCTCCTGTTCGGGTGCCAGCACCGCCTGCAGTAACCACAGCAACTCACGCGCTTCGGGCGTGGTGTAGACGCTGTCGCGGTTCGATAAATAGACCGAGGGAATGCCAAGCTGGTTAAGTGCTTCGCGGATCGGATTGGCTTCGTTGCGGCTGCGCACCAGCACCGTGATATCCGATGCCTGCACCGGGCGTTGCGCGGCCGCTTTACCCAGCAGCGCACTCTGTTGCTGCCCCGCCTGTAACCAGTGGCTGATATCCGCGGCACACTGTCGCGCTAACGCCTGCTGATAATCGCCGACGCTGCACCCGTCGCCCGGCAGCAGCCAGAAACGCAGTGCCGCCTGCGGCTGATTATCCAGTGTGAGAGAAAGCGTCTGATTTGGCTCAGCGAAGTGCACCGGCAAGAAAGGGATAGCATCAAAGACAAAAGGCGCTTCGAGCCGATTGAACAGCTGATTGACGCTCTCCACCATTGCTGGCGAAGAGCGCCAGTTGGTGTCGAGGGTGTAATGCGCGCTCACTTCATTGCGCGCGCGGATATAGGTAAAGATGTCTGCGCCACGAAAGGCGTAAATGGCCTGTTTTGGATCGCCAATCAACAGCAACGCATGCTCGGGTTGATTACCGTACAGCGTGCGGAAAATGCGGTATTGCTGCGGATCGGTATCCTGGAACTCATCAATTAACGCCACCGGGAAACGCTGACGAATCGCCTGCGCCAGCATTTCTCCTGCAGGCTGCTGCAGGGCATCATCCAGTCGGCTCAGGAGATCATCAAAACCCAGCAGCGCCTGCTGGCGTTTCTCTTTCCGTACGGCGGCGCGGATATCCACCAGCGCGCGCGCAATCAGCAAATCGCGTAGTGAAATGGGCTGAGTCAGAAACAGGTCGATGGCCGCAAACAGGGCATGGTGCGGAGGATGGCCTTTTTTGGTTTTCTCCTCCAGCACCCGTTGACCAAAGCGCGCCAGCTCTGCGGGCACCTGATAATCCAGGGTTTCACTCTGTGCCCAGAAACTGACTTTATTCACCCACACCGGCAGATTTTTACTGCTGTAGCTGCGTTTGTCCACGTCGGACTGCCCCACCAGCGTCAGCACCTCTTCACCCACCGCGCGCCACTCGGTTTTCATCGCGTTAATGCGCGCCAGGTTTTCGTTGTGGCGCATCGTCAGCGTTTCGTCGTCAGCGGGCGCTAAACGCAGGTTAGGTGATTCGCCTTGCAGCCACGGCCGCAACGTCGCCAGCAACTGCTCCGGGCCACTCCACTCGTTGACAATCACGCGGGCAATATCCAGCGAGAGCGGATAACAGTGGCGACGCCAGAAATCAGCCGTGGCCTGACGCAGCAGCTGTTGTTCATCTTCAATCAACTGCTGTTCAAACAGCATGCCGGATTCAAAGGCGTTGAGATTGAGCATGCGCTGACAAAAGCCGTGGATGGTAAAGATAGCTGCTTCATCCATCTGCCGCTCTGCAGCCAGCAGTAGCGATGCCGCTTCTGCTGGCTGCGGCATCTCCAGTAGCAACTGCATCAGCATCGGATTGCGGCTGGTACCGCGAATGCAGGCCAGCCGCAGCTCATGGATGTTGGCACGGATACGTCCGCGCAGCTCTGCGGTGGCCGCCTCGGTAAAGGTCACGACCAGAATTTCTTCGACCGACAGTGGCCGGGCATAGGCATGTTGCCCGCCCAGCCCCAACAAAAGCCGCAGATAAAGCAGCCCAATAGTGAAGGTTTTGCCGGTTCCAGCAGACGCCTCAATCAGCCGCTCGCCACGCAACGGCAGCGTCAGCGGATTGAGCGGTTCTGGCGGCTGAATCAGACTCATTGCGCGTCACTCTTAACCGGCAGGGATTGCTGTAGCTTCTCCACCTGATCCCAGGTGGTGAAGCCAGGCAGTTGCGCATAATCATCTTTAGTGGCGCCATCGTGGCTACCGCCAATCTGCGAAATCATCGCCATGCCCTGCTGTTCCAGCACCGCTTTATGGAAGAAATCGGCCACGCCCTGCGGCGTGAGCTTTTGAATCTGCTCGATGGCTTTTTCACGGGTATCGAAAGCAAAATTCTGCCGGTTGAAGTCACGGCTGTAGCGATTCGCTTCTTCATCAAGCGTTTGCGGGCGCTGTTTTAAGTCATTGATCAGCGCCTGCTGATACTGGGCAAAATCTTCCGGTTTCATGTCGCGCAGGCGTTGCTCAGCCTGCGGATAGAACGCCTCAAAGCGCTGCATCAGATAGGCTGGCTGCTTGCTGTTACTTTGCAGCAGGAAGCCAATCCCCCACTGGCGACCAATCGGCATCTGATACGAGAACACCGCATAGCCCAACTGTTCCTGGGTGCGCAGTTGGTTATAGAACCAGGGTTGGACAATCTGGCTCAACATGGTGCTGTTGGCCATGCTTTGATACTCGTCGTAACCCAGTGGCACGTAGAGTGCTGCCAGTGCAGAATCCGTGCTGCTTCCTGCGGTTTGCAGGTTGGCCTTCATGGCTTTATCGATCACCACGTAATCGCTGTGCCAGTAACTGTGACCATCGCTGTGCAACTGCTGTTGCAGATCGGTGCCCAGCTGTTTAACGCGATCGGCGGAGAGGTTGCCCACCACCATCATTTCCGGCGTGGCGTTGCGCAGTAAGGCATCACGGTAATCCGTCACGTCTTTCAGCGTCAGATCTTTCACTAACTTGCGGCGCGTCTCACGCTGGGTATACGGCAGCTGTGACAGCATCTGCATCGGTTGAATCGCCTGCTCGAAGGCTTTGCCCTTCTCGGCGGCTTCCAGTCGATCCAGATACCAGGATTTTGCCTGTTCCAGTTGCTGTGCGTCCGGCTGGAAGCTGGCGTAGCCCTCAACCAGTTTTTTCAGTAACTCCGGCAGACGCTGGGTAAAACCACTGGCGCTGAACACAATGCCGTCATCTTCACCGGTAGAAAAACTGATCCCCCCCACTGACGCCTGCGAGTTCAACTCATCCAGCGCCACGCTTGAGAGATAATCATTCAGGCCAAATAACACCTGCTGACGCGCGTCGCTTATTGCCGCTTTGTTGCGCAGTGCCAGAGTAATGGCTGCCTTTGGTTCACTGGCGTAGAACTGGCTTGGCATCCAGTAGATGCGCATGCTGTCACCGTCGGTCAGCGCCACCGGATGCGTATACGTTTTGCCATCACCAGGCATAATGGAGAAATCAGAAGGGATATACGGATTCAGCGTCGGCATCGACAGTTGAATCTGCTTGCCGCGCTGCTGCCAGTCACTGAACTGGGTATCACTGATTTTATCGACCTGGTAAGGCGCATTGACAAAATAGGCTTCTTTGTTGTGCGGCTCATTCGGGCTGATATACCAGATGCGGGCATTTTGCGGTGTCATCTCATCCAGACGAGATTTGATTGCCGCAGGGTCAAAGTTATCCGCGAGATAAGGTGCATCCAGCGTATGATCCACTGGCACGCGCAGCATGGTATCCACTAACCATTCAATATAATCCATGTCACGGGTGATCGACGGATAGCGGAAATCCAGCGCCAGCACATGCGACACCTCATCGAAATAACCCTTATCGATGCCTTTACTACGCAACATGTCGAGGTAGCTAAAGATCGCCGCCACCACTTCATCACGCTGTGCCAGGCCTTTGTCGGTCAGGGAGACCGTGATGGCAAACACGCCGCTGTTGCGGTCCGTCATCGGATCGGCACCGGCATTCACCCCGTCGGCCAGCCCCTGCTTTTGCAGCCAGTCGTTGAGGGTATTTTTACTGCGGTTGCCCAGGATGTAGCTGATCAACGTGTCGGTTTTGCTGCGGAACTGGTCGCTGTTGTTAGCGATGCGAAATTCAACTTTAAGCTGTTTACGCGGCTGAGCGGGCACGTAGTGAATAATGATGCCTTTCTGCGCATCGGTCACCACCGGCACTTCGATTTTCGGTACGATAGCCTGATGGTTAGCCACTCGTCCAAACGTCTGTACCGCAATATCGGCCATCTCTGGCAGCGATTTGTTGCTGTATATCACCGCTTTCATCAGATTGGCGGAGTAGTGGCTGTGATAAAACTCGGTCAGCGCCTGATGCAAATTGCTGTCGGGCTTATCGCGCAGCGTATCAAGGTTACCGCCTGAGTAGCGGGAAGCTGGATGCGCTGGATTCAGGGTTTCCGCCCCGACCTGCGCCATACGCAGGCCGTCGCGCGAACGCGCCATAGTGAGCTCTGCATTAACTGCATGACGCTCACGATCGGCGTTGACCGGATCGAGCAAAGGCTCTGCAATGGCATCGGCCAGACGATCCACCGCCGGTTGCAGTGCATCGTTCTCCACTTCCAGATAGAACGCGGTGCGATAAGACGCGGTACTGGCATTGTGACTGCCGCCGTGCTTTTTCAGGAATTCGGCCAGATTATCCGGTTGCGGATAGCGTTTTGAGCCCATCAACACCATATGTTCGGTATAGTGCGCCAGCCCTAGCTGCTGATTCGGATCGTCCAGCGAGCCGATAGGCAACGTCAGTGCGGCCAGTGATTTAGGCGCTTCTTTGTCAGACACCAGCAACACCGTCATACCGTTAGTTAGCGTGATGGCCTGATAACTGCGCGGATCGTGATCGCTTTTTCGAATCGTTTCATTGATGGGCTGCCAGCCGCGATCGCTATCGGCAAAGGCATTCAGCGCCAGCATGCTCAGCAGCAGCGCTCCCATCCAGCGTGCGTAAATCCGCATTTAAACCCCTTTCTTTACCCTTTACCGCTGGCTGTGTGCCCAGCGGCGCAATAGACAACTTTTTATGATTTTGGGAACACCCGCAAAAGCGGCGTTACCCAATTGCTATTCATCATCTTGATGCGCAAGGCGCACCGGTAAATACCACTGGCGAGCGGCGGCAACAATTACCTGCACCGCCTCATCATCCAGCGTACGGCTCAGGCGCTGCAGATAAGGATCGCTGCCTTCGCCCTCCACCTGAAAACCACCCTGCCAGGCTTGCAGCAATTTGTTCAATGCCTTTTTCTGCGTGGCGTCATCGTCCAGCAACTGGCCGGATTTTCGATCAAAACTGGCATCCAGCCACGCGCCACCCGATTTGTTCAGCAACATCAACGGTTCCGTCATCCCCGCCTGATAAGCCGTCACGTATTCGTTCAACAGTGACAGCGCAGACTCAGCGTCGATGGCTTTAAAACGCCAGCGGCTTTGTTTGCGCCCGTACATGCGGCTTTCACCTGTGCCGCCCAACGCGCAGTACACCAGATGCTCCAGCCACAATAGCAGACCATCGTTCATGTTCAGCACACCCGGACGCCAGCGTAACAGTCCATCAGCTTGCACCTGGGTTAACCAACCGGTCAACTGCACCCCATTCAGCGGCAGATTGATTTCCCAACTCTCTGAGGGCTGACGCTGTCCACTCACTTCCGCAGCCACTTCCTGCATCTCTTCGGTCTGGCTCTGCCAGAAAAGTTCCCCAAAAGCACCATAAGGCAGATTGCCCGCAGCGCGATGACGCGCATAAAGCTGCGCGGGATCCTCACCGTTGACCAGGGTATTCAGTAGCTGCGCATTGATTTGATAACGCTCCAGACTATCCGGGGCAAACGGCTCGCTGTCCGGCAGTTCGCTCTCTTCCATCCAGAAAGCCACGCCCAGCCGCTGCTGGAACCAGGCCCGTACCGGATGACGCCAGAAGCGCAGTAGTTGTTCAAGCGAGAGCGTTTCCAGCGGCAGTGGCGGCAACCGTTGCACAAAGTCTGGCTGTGCCACGCCACTGTCGGTGGCAGCGGGCAACCATTCTGCGGCGAAGCTCTGGCCGTAAGCGTCAGGGCGGAAGTTCTCCGCTGCAAAGGGCATGCGGCTGTGGAGCTTCTGTAAATGCTCACGTACACGCTGCTCGCTGACGTCGGGTTCGCACGCTTCATCGCCTGGCAGACAAAAACTCTGACCAAGATAATCCACCAACTCTGTCACCAGCACTGAGGGATAACGCTCGGTGTTGTCCTGAATCGCGCGGCCGATATAGCTGATGTAGAGCTGATGCTGTGCCGAAATCAGGGCTTCAAGGAACAGATAGCGGTCATCATCACGGCGGCTGCGATCGCCTTTGCGTGCCTGCTGCTGCATCAGGTCAAAACCGAGCGGCGCCAGCGTGCGCGGATAGACGCCATCGTTCATCCCCAGCAAGCAGACGACTTTGAACGGAATCGAACGCATTGGCATCAGGGTACAGAAGTTTATCGGCCCGGCCAGGAAGCGCTGACTGATACGCTGCTGATCGAGGCGCGAGCGCAACTCATCACGCAGTAAGGTGACGGGAATCGGTTGCTGATAATCAGCCTGCGTGCCCTGCTCAATAATCTGTTTCCACTGGGTTTCAACCAGCAGTAATGCTGCGTCGCTTTCGGCATCGCCGTTGAAGAAGCTGTCGATCAGCTCGCGGCACAGCGGCAACCACTCCGGTAGCGTACGCTCGCCGGTCAGTCGGGTGCGCCACGACTCTAAGCGAGAGAGCAATTCGGCCAGATGCCCGGCCAGTTCGGCAATCAATCCGCTGGATTCGTCGTAAGGCAGAATGCCCTGCCAGTCACCGTTGCGGCTTTCCAGCGCGTAACCCAGTAGCATGCGCTGCAGGCCGAAGCGCCAGGTATGTTGACCGGTGGCAGGCAGTGCCAATGCTTCGACGCTGGCATCATCCAGCCCCCAGCGAATACCGGATTCCATCACCCAACGGCGCAGCAGGCGCAGACCGCTTTCATCCACCGAGAAGCGCTGCGCCAGCGCAGGCACTTCCAGCAGTGCCAGCACTTCTTCGGAAGCAAAGCGGCTGTCTGGCAGCGCCAGCAAGCTTAATAAGGCCAGAATCGCCGGATGTGCCTGGCTGGCGCGGCGATCCGAGATGGCAAACGGCAGATAACGATCCGCAGGCGCACTGGCAAACGCCGCCTGAATGAAGGGCGCGTAGCTATCGATATCCGCCACCATCACGATGATGTCGCGCGGTTTGAGATCGGGGTCGGCCTCCATCAGCGCCAGCAGATGATCCTGTAACACTTCCACTTCACGCTGAGCGCTATGACATACCTGCAGCGTGATGGTGCGATCATCAGGGTCGAGCACCCGTTTTTTGTGGCTGTTACCCAGTTCATCGGCGTGCAAACCGATCACGGCGTGGTCATCCAGGTTGAGCAGGTCGGCTTGCAGACTGTGCAGCAGGCTGTCCTGCGGCATCTCAACAAAGGCATCAATATCGTTAGCGGCGGATTCCATCTGACTCAGCAGAAACAGATTATCGCGCCCCAGTTTGCCCCACGAGGCCAATAACGGATTGGTGAGTTGTTGCTCGCCGAGTTCATTGAACAGCGTCGGCGCTGCTTCGGGATCGCGGAACAGCGGCTGTGCCTCTTCAGACTGCATGCGGCGACGTTTGCGGCTCTGCAATTTGGCGAGGAAAGCGTAATCCTGAATATCGCCCCAGTAGTGGCGGCAGGGGTTGGTAAACAGCAGATGAATATCGATATGGCGGCCAAGCGCTTCCAGCGCCTGCAAATACACGGGCGGCAAAGCGGAGATACCACAAATAAACACGCGCTGCGGCAACCCCGCCGGTGCCGTCTTTGCTTGCTCCAGGGCGTGGATAAAGCGCGCATACAGGTTGGCACGGTGCCACATCGGCTGGCCCAATTGTTCAGTGAACGCCACCAGATCGCGCCACAGCGGTGCCTGCCACTGCTGGGCATCGCTCAAGCCGTCGATGAGTTCTCCGCGCTCCCAACTGTTGAGCCAGTCAGATCGATACACCAGATACTGGTCAAACAGATCGGCCACGCGGGCGCTGAGCTGATAAAGCTTGCGCTTGTCATCGTCATCATTGAGGTAGTGACGCAACGGCTGAAAGGCCTCCTGCTCCAGCAAGGTGGGCAAGCGATGCATCAATTTCCAGCCCATGCTGGCTTTAGTGAAAGCGCTCTCCTCTGGAATGCCGGGCAGCACTTTGACAAACATGTTCCAGATAAAGGTCGCAGGGAGCGGAAAGTCGATATTCGCTGCAATACCAAAACTGTTTGCCAGTTCCATCTGCAGCCACTGCGCCATGCCGGGGCTTTGCACCAGCACCTGTTCGGCCGCGAACGCATCGTTCAGCGGCTGGTTTTCAATCAGAATACCTGCCAGATTTTTCAACAGATCAAGCTGATTGGAGTGGTAAACCCGGAACATAAATCTCCTTGAGAGGGAAAACAGCGCAGCCTGGTCACTCTACCCTGTATCGCTAACGATGCCTATCGCCGAGGTCACCTTAGTGACAATTGAGCTGAGCCAGGCTGGCACTGCGCTGTTGTGAGCCCGTCACCGTGATGCGCTCCAGCACGCATCCTATGCCCACACTCTGCTGCTGACGATCGATCTGCCAGCCCGCCACCTCACGCCCCAGCAAGGCTTGTCCGGCAACCTGCCACGCCTGGCGCTGCTGCCACTGCTGACTAAACCCTAAGGCCAGCGCGCGATGGTATTGCATCAGCGTACTAATGGTCATCGCCAGCAGCAGCATCGCCACCAGCGTTTCTGCCAGGCTAAAGCCCTGCTCCTCCTGCCTGCGGCTGGCAGTGCTCAGGTTTAGACAATGGACAGTAGTCAATCCAGCCGTGCGCCTGGGGATGCAGCCGTTGGTTGCGTGGCGAGACCCATTGCCAGAGGCGGAGTTCACTCTTTTCATCCTGACCCGATAACAGCGCATTGCCCTCCTCCATCTGCAATAAGCAGCTTAACCACTGGTGTATGGGCTGTTGCTGACATTGCCAGCCGGACGCCTCTGGCCAACTCTGCATCAGTCCCCATTGCAGCGCAGCCTGTGCCTGCGCAAAATCTTTATGGTGCTTCTGTGTATCGGCCACCAGCACCATGCCCTGTGACAACTGCGTGCGTGTGGCATGCAGCGTCAGGCTGCCGAGCAGTAACAGCATCAGCACCATGCCCAGCGTGCTGTTGCCGTGCTGGCTCATAAGTTTCGTCCTTCAATCCAGTGCTCCACCTGCAGGCTTTGTGTACCCGATCGCCCCGTCAGATGGAGCATTAATCGGGTGCCTTGCCGCACCACGCTAAAATGTTCGATGGTGAGGAAAGCGGGATCGGTTAGGCGTTCCCAACCGTTGCCGTTGCAGTTATCCACCGCGCGCTGCATTTCCAGCTGCCCGCTGCGCAACCGATAGCCGTAAAAGTCGCTGTCACTGCTGCCCACATCTTCCCAGCGCCCATTGCTGTTTTCATCCCAGCGCAACAGGACACAGCTGCCACCTGCAACGAGTGTGAGTGCCGGTCCGTTACATTGCCCACGACAGTATCCTGCACGCTGTAAAGCCTTTTGCAGCGTATGTGAAAGCTGCTGTAGCTCCTGTTGCAATTGCACGCGCTGCTGCAGGCGCAGATTTTGCTCCAGCAGCAGCGGCAAAAATCGCCCCACGCTGACCATCAATATCGCGCCTACTGCCAGAGCAATCAGCATTTCCAGCAGGCTGAAACCGGCCTCCGCTACTCGCACCCTTTTTCTCCGGTCTGGCAGGCGCGAATACGTGCTCGCGCAGAGATAATCACCCGCCAGCGACCGGCCGCATTTTCAATCTCAATGCTGCCAGGGCGCGCCACGTCACGCCGTCCAAAGAAACCCGGCTCGCCGATGATGGCACTGAAGCGTACCCCGGCATGCGGCGGTGCTAGCCACCAGCGTGAAGGCAGTTCACAGCCCCCTGCCGGTTTTACGCCTACGCCCAAACAGCCGCGCTCGCCGGGAATCAGCCACAAATTGAGATCGCTGTTATGCCCGTTCGCATGGGCGCGCAGCCGTAACAGAAAACCCTGCAGCTGCTGCACGCTATCGCGCAGTTGTTGATGCTGTTGCCAGCGCTGCCAACTGTGAAGAGCACCGAGGCTGAGTATTCCCGCGATGACCATCACCAGTAGCAGCTCCGGTAGGGTGAAACCGAGGTTTGCGTGTTTGTTCATGGCAGCCAATGTGCGCTTCAATCGAACAGGCAACAAGGCATCAAGCGGCAGGATGGAAAGCGTCGCGCAGGCTGTTTTCGCGCGGTACAGGCAGAGACAAATTTTTGCGAGGAGGATACAGATAACAGAGATAAAAAAGCCCCGCACAGTGGCAGGGCTTCAGCGTGATGACGCATGCGTTTACACCGCAACCGGCGCTTTAATGGCCGGATGCGGGTCGTAACCCTCAATCTCAAAATCTTCAAAGTTGTAATCGAAGATAGAAGCAGGTTTACGTTTGATCACCAGTTTCGGCAGCGGGCGTGGCTCGCGCGTCAGCTGCAGCTGTGCCTGCTCCAGATGATTGCTGTACAGATGGGTATCGCCACCGGTCCAGACAAAATCACCCACTTCCAGATCGCACTGCTGCGCCATCATATGCACCAGCAGCGCATAGCTGGCGATATTGAACGGCAGACCAAGGAAGATATCGCATGAGCGCTGATAGAGCTGGCAAGAGAGCTTGCCGTTTGCCACGTAGAACTGGAAGAAGGCATGACAGGGTGCCAGCGCCATCTGATCCAGCTCGCCCACGTTCCATGCCGATACGATGATGCGGCGTGAATCGGGATCGCGCTTCAACTGCTCAATCACTTTGCTAATCTGGTCGATCTCTTCGCCTGACGCACTACCCCAGCTGCGCCACTGCTTACCGTAGACCGGACCTAAATCGCCGTTCTCATCCGCCCACTCATCCCAAATCGTCACCTTGTTATCTTTCAGGTAGCTGATGTTGGTTTCACCTTTCAGGAACCACAGCAGCTCATGAATGATCGAACGCAGGTGTACTTTCTTGGTGGTGACCAGCGGAAAACCGTCCTGTAAATTGAAACGCATCTGGTGGCCGAAAATTGACAGGGTGCCTGTACCGGTACGGTCGGCTTTCTCTGCGCCTTCATTCAGCACATGTTGCATTAAATCCAGATACTGTTTCATTTTACCTCACGAGTTTGTTGCTGCGGACGACGACGGAACGCCCAGATCATCATAATCACACCGGCCAGAATCATTGGGATCGAGAGAATCTGCCCCATGCTGATGCCGCCTTCAAACAGGCCAAGTTGGGCATCCGGCTGACGGAAGAACTCGACGATGATGCGGAAAGCGCCATAGCCAATCAGGAACAGGCCAGAGACGCTGCCCATCGGGCGCGGCTTGCGAATAAACAGGTTGAGGATGATGAACAGCACGATACCCTCGAGGAACAGCTCATACAGCTGCGAAGGATGACGCGGCAACACACCGTAAGTGCTCAGCAGCTGCTGATACTGCGGATTGTTGGCCGCCAGCGCGATATCTTCACTGCGCGAACCCGGGAACAGCATCGCAAATTTGAAATTGGGATCGACACGGCCCCACAGCTCGCCGTTGATGAAGTTACCGAGACGACCGGCACCCAAACCAAACGGAATCAATGGTGCAATGAAATCAGATACCTGGAAGAAAGTGCGTTTAGTACGACGCGCAAACACCAGCATCACCACGATCACCCCAATCAAGCCACCGTGGAACGACATACCGCCATCCCAGACTTTGAACAGATAGAGTGGATTATCGAGGAACAGCGGCAGGTTATAGAACAGCACGTAGCCGATACGGCCACCGAGGAACACGCCGAGGAAGCCCGCATACAGCAGGTTTTCCACTTCTTCTTTTTTCCAGCCGCTGCCGGGTTTGTTGGCTCGGCGCACCGCCAGCCACATAGCAAATACAAAGCCCACCAGATACATCAAACCGTACCAGTGAAGCGAAATCGGTCCGATGGAGAAAATTACCGGATCGAATTGGGGAAACGAAATGTAGCCGTTAGTCATCTTTCACCATCGTTTTTTCTGCCCTGAAACGGGTCTGGCTAAGGGGTCATACCATAAAAGGCTGCGCATGATAGCACAGCCGCTTTTCACAATTGCCGCGGAAATGTAAACGCCGTTAACGGCCGCCGCGAATCAAACCGCCCAGGCCACGTCGCTCCATAAACGCGGACACCAGATGGCGCACTTCTGAAGCGGTATGGGCCGCCACGCCATTTTCACTAAGCTTCTGCGTTTCCTCATGATCGAGGTGGCGCAACAGATACTTCACGCGCGGAATATTTTTACCGTTCATGCTGAGGTGGTGATAACCCATGCCCACCAGCAGCGCCACGCACATCGGATCGCCGGCCATTTCACCACACAGGCAGAGTTCCAGTTTGGCCTGACGGGCTTCGTGGGCAATGCTCTGCAGCGCGCGCAGCATCGCCGGATGCAGCGGATCGTAGAGATTCGCCACACGGGTATTGTTGCGATCCACCGCCAGCAGATACTGCGTCAGGTCGTTGGTGCCCACCGAAATAAAGTCCACGCGATCCGCCAGATGCGGGATCATGAAAAGCATGGAGGGCACTTCGATCATCACGCCAATACGCGGTTTCGGGATCACATAGCCCAGCATCTCTTCCACTTCGCGACCGGCACGATCGATCAGGCGACGCGCATCGTCGATCTCATCGATATGGCTGATCATCGGCAGCAGAATGCTGAGATTGCCGGAGGCCACGTTGGCACGCAGCATGGCACGTACCTGCACCAGGAAAATTTCTGGCTGGTCGAGCGTCAAACGGATACCGCGCCAACCAAGGCAAGGATTCTCTTCACTGATCGGCATGTAAGGCAGCTGTTTATCGGCGCCGACATCCAGCGTACGCAACGTCACCGGCTTATCGTAGAACAGTTGCAGCATGCCTTGATATTGCGCGACCTGCTCCTCTTCCGACGGGAATCCGTTGTGCAGCATAAAAGGAATTTCTGTGCGGTACAGGCCGATGCCATCCACCCAGTTATCCAGCTTCTGCTCATGCTCAGGGCTCAGGCCCGCATTCAGCATCACCTGCACCCGTTCGCCGCTTTTCAGCTCGCCGGGCTGCTCCACCACACCTTCAGCCATTTTGCTCAGCGCATTTTCTTCGCTGATCAAACGCTGATACTCCTGCACCAGCACGGGTTCAGGATCGATTAACAACTCGCCGCGATAGCCATCGACAATCAGCAGGCGTTTGTTGAGCTGCGCAGGGATGATATCCGCACCCATGACGGTGGGAATGCCCATGGCGCGCGTCAGAATAGCCGCGTGGGAATTGGCTGCACCGTCGCGTACCACCACACCGGCTAAACGCTCCGGTGGCAGCTCTGCCAGCGTGGTCGCGGTGAGTTCATCCGCCACCAGCACGAAGCGCTCAGGCCAGGCATTAGTACCGACCAGCGTATCGTCGAGATGGAATAGCAGACGTTGTCCGAGCACGCGCAAATCGCCCGCACGCTCGCGTAAATATTGATCCTGCAGGCTGGCAAACTGTTCGGCGAACTTCTCGATCACCGTTTTCACCGCCCACTCGGCAACCGATCCACGATCAATCTCGGCAAACAGATCTTTTTTCAAACGGGCATCGGTTAACAGGTGCGAGTAGAGATCAAAGATCGCCGCACTCTCTTTTTGCACGCTGGCGGTAAAGCGTTTGCTGAAGCGGCGAAATTCATTGCCCGCCTCGCCCATTGCCAGCACCAGACGCTCGCGTTCACGCTGCACATCCAGCGTGGAGGCCGCAGAGACTTGATCCAGCAAGGGCTGGGTTTCATCAACCCAACCGGGCGCGACCGCCACGCCAGGCGCCGCCGCGATGGCTTTCACTCGCGTCTGACGGAACTGACCAAACAGTTGGCCGAGCTGTGATTGCGATAACAAGCCCGCCATCTGCGTGGCCAGCGTCACCAGGAAGGATTCTTCGCTTTCGTCGAACTGACGATGTTCGCGCTGCTGAACCACCAGCACGCCAAGCAGTTGGCGACGGCTGATGATCGGCACGCCAAGGAAAGAGCGATAACGCTCTTCTTTAACAGAAGGAATGTATTTGAAGCTGGGATGGCTTTGCGCATCGGCAAGGTTGATCGGCTCGGCTAAACGTCCGACGAGCCCGACAATACCTTCATCAAACGCCAGCGTGACAGTGCGACCGCGCGGCTTTTTCAGCCCGCGCGTCGCCATCAGGTAGTAGCAACGACGATCGTGATCTGCGAGATAAACCGAGCAGACCTCGGTTTCCATCGCAAGGCAAATTTCGTTTACCAGAATGTCGAGTGCTTCATTCAGACGCGGAGCACTCGCCACTTTCTCTACTATTTCGCGCAACTGAGTGAGCATAAAGGGCGTGGCCTATCCTCTTTTACGTCGATGAGCGGCATTGTTATTACGCTGCCCCGCACTCTCCTGCATAGACATCACCACGCCAGCGAATTCTTTCATCACGCGGCGATAGACATCGCGCTTAAAAGAGACGACCTGACGCACCGGATACCAAAAGCTGACCCAGCGCCAACCATCAAACTCCGGCGTGCTGCTGTGTTGCACATTGATCTCCGCGTCACTACACATCAACTGCAGAAGAAACCACTTTTGTTTCTGGCCGATACACACCGGCTTTGTGTCCCAACGCACCAAACGTTTTGGCAACTTGTAACGTAACCAGTTACGGGTTGAAGCAAGTATTCGAACATCTTTGCGGTGTAAACCCACTTCTTCGAACAGTTCGCGATACATCGCCTGTTCAGCGGTTTCACCCGGATTGATGCCTCCCTGAGGAAATTGCCAGGAGTGCTGTCCAAAGCGCCTGGCCCATAACACTTGTCCTTGCCTGTTACAGATTACGATACCAACATTCGGGCGGTAGCCATCATCATCGATCACTGGACTACCTCAAAGCTAAATTTGAATAGCCTGATTGTTTCACACTCCTTACAGGCGGTAAACCACTGGATATCCGGGGCGATAGCCGAATAAAAACAGGATAACTCACAGAGTTTAGCCAAGTTATAAACAGCTGAGCGGTTTTCAGGGCGATCTTATTCACCTTTTCTGTGGATAGCTTTGTGCAGAACACGGGAATGAGTTGAATAACCACTTCGGAAAATTCTCATAAGGCAGACAAAGAATAGCACTAAAAACACCATTAATCATAGTGATAGGAAAAAATGACAGTGTTATTTCAACGCGGATCACTTTCTAATTATCCTCAGGTTCCATTCGCTGCTCAAAGATCCACCACCGTCGCTTTTATCCACAGATAATGCCCTAAACCTGGTCAAAGAAAGGAAAAAAAGCGTTCAAATCGCTAAAGTCAAGGCTGTAAATCGAAACAGGGGTGCTCTGTGAGGGAGGTTATCCCACCATTCTGTGGATAAGTAGTCTGGAGATCCTGTTCATTGTCGATAACAAACTGGGATAACCTTGCCATAGCATCCACACCCGTCCGGCAATGCAAATAAAAAAGCACGCTTAATCATGCTATTATCACGGTTATTCACGCTGCGCGCATGTGGAAAACTCGTCCCCGCCAGCGCTGTACATCCTTTAACCAATATGAGTTTTGCCATGAATTCCCCCGTTTTATTGCCGCCGCCACCACAAAATGAAGCGGAATTACTGCAACGTGCACAACAGCTGGCAGGCCAGACGTTTGCCGCACTGGCAGCTCAGCTGGGTTTGCCGGTGCCAGCCGATTTGAGGCGGGATAAGGGCTGGGTTGGCATGCTGATTGAGCTGCACCTTGGTGCCAGCGCGGGCAGCAAAGCGGAGCAGGATTTCGCCCATCTCGGTATCGAACTCAAGACCATCCCCGTGGATGCGCTGGGCAAACCGTTGGAAACCACCTTTGTCTGCGTTGCGCCTCTGACCGGCAACAGCGGCGTAACCTGGGAGACCAGCCATGTGCGCCACAAGCTGGCTCGCGTTTTGTGGATCCCGATTGAGGGTGACCGTGCTTTGCCCCTCGCGGATCGTCGAGTGGGATCGCCGATGTTATGGCAACCGAGCGAAGAAGAAGATCAGCAGTTGCGTGAAGACTGGGAAGAGTTGATGGATATGATCGTGCTGGGCCAGGTGGAACGCATTACTGCCCGTCACGGCGCCTGGCTGCAGATCCGCCCGAAAGCGGCCAACAGCAAAGCGCTGACGGAAGCCATCGGTGAGCATGGAGAGCCTATAATGACGCTACCGCGCGGTTTTTATCTCAAGAAAAGCTTCACCGGACCGCTGCTGGCACGCCATTTTCTACTGTAAATGACTCGACTCCTTACACGACTGGTTCGGTTCCCCTGATGGGGCCTTTTTTTGGTGCAGCAAGGCGGCAAGTACGCGAATCCCCGGGAGCATACATAAGTAAGTGACTGGGGTGAACGTGAGCAGCCAAGGCAGCTGCAAGCCGAAACAGGACGTGTATAATCGCCGTTTAATTTTCGTTTAGGATTGAATGATTCATGTTTGACTGGATTGCTGATCCCAATGCCTGGCTGGCACTGGGAACATTGACCATTCTGGAAGTGGTTTTGGGTATCGACAACATTATCTTCCTGTCGCTGGTTGTCGCTAAGTTGCCGAAACACCAGCAAAACAAAGCTCGCCGCCTCGGTTTAATGGGTGCCATGCTGATGCGACTGGGTCTGCTGGCGTCCATTGCCTGGGTAGTCCGTCTCACCAATCCGCTGTTTACCCTGATGGATCACAGCTTCTCTGCGCGCGACCTGATCCTGCTGTTTGGTGGTCTGTTCCTGCTGTGGAAATCCAGCATGGAGATTCATGAAACCATCGAAGGCGCCGAAGGTGAGCACAAAACCAACGTCCACTCCTTCTTCGGCGCGATCGTTCAGATCATGTTGCTGGACATTATTTTCAGCCTCGATTCGGTGATCACCGCTGTCGGCTTGTCCGATCATCTGTTCATCATGATGGCTGCCGTGGTCATAGCGGTGCTGATGATGATGTTTGCCGCACGCGCCATTGGTGAATTTGTTGAGCGCCATCCATCGGTGAAAATGCTGGCGCTGGCATTCCTGATTCTGGTCGGCTTTACCCTGATTCTGGAGAGTTTCGGTATCCATGTACCAAAAGGTTACATTTATTTTGCCATGTTCTTCTCCATGGCCGTGGAGTGCCTGAACCTCATGCGCAGCAAGAAAAGCGCGGCTTAACGATGTCAAGGGCGAGCGCATCTCGCCCTTTAATTTTAGGAATGATGCGATTACGTCAGCCAGCGAAAGCATTTATTACTACACTTTTGCAGTTGAAGTAGGTTGAGGGAGATAAGAATGAAAGGGTTGGTGAGTGTCGTGGGTATTATGCTGGTCGCGCTGACGTTGAGTGGTTGCAGCAGTGATTACGTGATGGCGACCAAAGATGGCCGTATGATTAAGACTGATGGCAAACCGTCCATCGATAAAGAGACAGGTTTGGTGCAGTACACTGACGATCAAGGTCATGTGATGCAGATCAATGGTGACGAGGTCTCCACCATCATTGAGCGTTAAGTGCCAAATTCGATTGCCTGCACGGTTTTTTCCCCAGTGCAGGCGATTTCCCGAACTTTCCCCCCTTCCTTCCGCGCCGCTTCACAGGATATAGTCCCAGAGGACACAACATTCCCTTTCATAATGAAAAAAGGAAGCCGGCAATGCATTATCACCGCATCCCCCACAGTACGCTGGAAGTCAGCCAACTGGGGTTAGGAACCATGACGTTTGGTGAGCAAAACAGCGAAGCCGACGCCCACGCGCAACTCGATTACGCGATTAGCAGTGGCATCAACCTGATTGATACCGCTGAAATGTATCCGGTGCCGCCGCGCCCGGAAACCCAGGGATTAACCGAACAGTACATTGGCAGCTGGCTGAAGAAGCGCGGCAGCCGTGACAAGATCATTCTGGCCAGCAAAATTGCCGGTCCGGTGCGCGGCGCAGATGCGTCGATTCGCCCTAACCAGGCGCTGGATCGCAAAAACATTCGCGAAGCGCTGGATGCCAGCCTGAAGCGTCTGAACACCGACTATCTCGATCTCTACCAGCTGCACTGGCCGCAACGTCAAACCAACTACTTCGGCAAACTGGGCTACCAGTACAGCGAAACCACCGCCAACGTGACGCTGCTGGAAACGCTGGAAGCCCTGAATGAGCAGGTGCGCGCAGGTAAGATTCGCTACATCGGCGTGTCTAACGAAACCGCATGGGGCGTGATGCGCTATCTGCAGCTGGCTGAGAAGCACGAGTTGCCGCGTATTGTGACCATTCAGAACCCGTACAGCCTGCTGAACCGCAGCTTTGAAGTTGGCCTGGCGGAAATCAGCCAGCACGAAGGCGTTGAACTGCTGGCCTACTCAAGCCTGGCATTTGGTACTTTGAGCGGCAAATATCTGAATGGTGCTAAACCCGCCGGTGCGCGTAACACCCTGTTCAGCCGCTTCACCCGCTACAGCGGTGAGCAGTCGAATCAGGCGATTGCCGCTTATGTTGGTCTGGCGAAGAAGCACAATCTGGATCCGTCACAGATGGCACTGGCTTACGTCCGTCAGCAGCCATTTGTCGCCAGTACCCTGCTGGGCGCGACGACGCTGGAACAGCTGAAGATTAACGTGGAGAGTTTCAACCTGACGCTGAATGCCGATGTGTTAGAGGAACTGGAAGCGATTCATCGTCAGTATACTTACCCGGCACCCTAACGGGATGTCATCGTTGCGGCGCAACGGTTTGCGTCGCAACGACCTGCAGCATTGATTGCCTGGTGGCTAAGACTTTGGCCCGATGTGCCTGGATGCACACCCTACAGGCGTATGACGCGGTTTTTGATTGTGTGCACCCGAATGCGCGCATTTCGGATCTATGGTCGCCATTGCTGGCGACCTGGTTTTTCAACGCACCGCCTTAACGGCGCGATTTCCACCACAGCAACGCAATCGCCACAGCAAAAATCCCACCGAACCCGATACCGGTTGCCACTGCAGGTGCACCCAACTTAACAGCGATGGTGTACAGCGCCAGCATCACCAACATCGCGATGTTTTCACCGAAGTTCTGCACGGCAATCGCATTACCCGCGCCCACCGACTCTTTGCCGCGCTCCTGCAACAGCGCATTAAGCGGCACCACGAAGAAGCCACCGAGCGCACCCAACACCATCAGTACCAGATAGGCATTCAGCAAGCTGGTTTGCAGTGAGAACACCACCACCATCACGCCAATTAATATCCCGGCGGGCATGCAGCGGCGCACGGTTTGCAGCGTCACCAGTTTCGCCGCCGCGGCAGCACCAATCACAATCCCGATCGCCACCATGGCATTTAACGTGGTGGGCGTTTTATTGTCGGTGATACCGAGCGCCACGGGCACCCACAGCACCAGCAGGAAACGCAGCGTCACGCCTGCGCCCCAGAACATGCTGGTGCCGAGCAGGGAAAAACGCGTCTCGCCGTTACGCCACAACAGCAAAGCGGATTCTTTGAAACTGCGGAACATGGCACCAAACTGCCAGCTCTGACCCGGTCGTGCCGCTAACAGCTTAGGAATAAAGATATTCGCCACCACTGCCAACGCGTAAGTGAGTGCACACACAATCAGTGCGGCCAGTAGATTCCAGTCCGCCAGAATACCGCCCGCCACTGAACCCAACAGGATGGCAGCAATGGTAGAGGACTCCATCAGACCGTTGGCCTTCACCAGTCGTTCACCGCTAGTGATCTCGGTGAGGATGCCGTACTTAGCAGGCGAGTAGGATGCCGCACCAATACCCACCAGCGTATAGCCAAGGAATGGATTGAAGCCAAAACAGATAACCAGTGCGCCCAGCAGCTTGAGGCTGTTGGCGAACATCATCACCCGGCCTTTGGCAAAGCTGTCAGCCATCTGCCCGACAAACGGTGCCAGAAGAATGTAAGTGGCCACAAACATCATCTGCAAAATCGGCTGGCTCCAGTCGGGATAGAGCTGACTTTTCAGCACCGCCAGCGTGGCAAACAGCAGCGCGTTATCGCCAAACGCGGAGAAAAACTGCGCCACAATCACCGCCATCATATTGCGTGACAGTAACGGTGAATCGGGATTAACCGCCTGACTCATGCTTGATCCTCTTCGGCCAGCTGTTTCAGGCTGACGTAGTCTGGTTTACCGCTACCCAGCAGCGGCAGCTGTTTTATAAAGCGAATGTCACGCGGCACAGCCAATTCTGGCGCACCGATATCGCGGGCGGCTTTAAGCAGTTGCTCACGCCCCAGTTCGCTGTCAGTAGTGAACAACACTAAGGCTTCACCGCGATGACCGTCAGGGCGCAGTGACGCGGCATGCTGCTTCTCGCCCGAGGCTTTCAAAGCGATCTGTTCGACGCTTTCCAGTGACACCATCTCACCGGCAATTTTGGCGAAGCGTTTGGCACGGCCCTGAATCTGACAGAAGCCACCTTCATCGAAGCTAACAATGTCGCCGGTATCGTACCAACCGGCTTCCATCTCGCCTTCACCGTTATCGGCTACTGGCTTCTCCAGCACGCCAGGATTCTCGACGCGCAGATAACCGTTCATCACGTTCGGACCCCGCAGTTGCAGACGACCGCCCTGCTCAATACCCGGCACGGAGATCAAACGTGAATCCATGCCGGGCAGAATACGACCCACGGTGTGAGGTTTCGCCGCCATCGGCACGTTGATTGCCACCACTGGTGCACACTCGGTGACGCCGTAGCCTTCAAGAATACGAATGCCGTACTTCTCGGCGTAGATTTGGCGCGTGCCTTCCTGCAACTTCTCTGCACCCGCTACCACATAGCGCAGGCGTGCAAAATCATACGGATTGGCAAAGCGCGCATAGTTGCCGAGGAAAGTCGAGGTGCCAAACAGCACGGTGCAGTTACGGTCATACACCAGTTCGGGCACGATGCGGTAATGCAGCGGGCTCGGATAGAGGAACACCTGCGCGCCGGTCAGCAGCGGCGTAAACAGGCCGACCGTAAGGCCGAAAGCGTGGAATAGCGGCAGCGCCGACATAAAGCGATCGCGCGGGGTGAAATCCGCCACGGTGCGAATCTGTTCAACGTTAGCCAGCAGGCTTTTGTGCGAGTGCACCACGCCTTTGGGATTGCCTTCCGAACCCGAAGTGAACAGCACCATCGCGGCATCTTCCGGCTGCTGCCTGACCTGTGCGCGACGCGGCATCAGCAAGTGAGCCAGAATCCACAACTTGTCTTTCAGTGTGACGGTATCTTTCAGGTCTTCGAGGTAGATCCACTGGACTTCCGTTAAGCCCTGCGGCAGGTGCTCCAGGTTGCCTTTCTCAAGGAACTGGCGCGAGGTGAACACGGTTTTGACCTGTGAAGCGGTGAGCGCTGCACGCATGCCGTTGACGCCCGCGGTGTAGTTGAGCATCGCCGGAATACGCCCGCGCAGTGACGCCCCGAGGATAGCCGCCGCCGTGACGGTGGCATTGGGCAGCAGCAGACCAACGTATTCCCCCTGCTGGCTGTAACGCTCAAGAATTCGACCGACGCCGAGCGATTTTTTCAGCAGCCCGGTGTAGCTGTCCGGCTTGAAGTTGATGTCTTCGATGCAAGGTTTAGTCAGGCCATAACGCTGGCGTGCATTGAGAAAGGCTTCAAAGAGCGTTTCCCGTGGACGCACCGCCATACGCGCTTCCATCATCACATGATGTAAGTGCTCACCCGCCAATACGCGACGATCGCGTGCGCGTTTGGCTTCCGGCATCGGGATGACGGTAGCAGGCAATACGCTCAGGGTAATACGTGGGAACAGGCGACGTTTAAATACGCCCGCCAGACGACCAAACGGCGTGTACTCCGCGCCTTCAATGCGCATGGGCACCACGGTCGCACCCGATTTCGCCGCGACAAAGCCCGCCCCGCTGTAGATTTTCATCAGCGATCCGGTCACGGTGATACGGCCTTCCGGGAAGATTACCACCGGACGACCTTCATTGATCATGCGCACCAGATGTTTGATCGACATCGGTTTAGTGGGATCGAGCGGCACGAAGTCGATAATCGGCTTCAGGAGCCGCATAAACCATTGATCGCTGATCGAGGAATAGACGGCGAACACCGGTTTAATCGGCAAAAACAGCGCCACCAAAATGCCATCAAGGAATGACATATGGTTAGGGGTGATCAGCACTTTTTCTTTGTGCAGTGCGGTGAGATCGCCACGCAGTTCCACCCGCCATAACAGGCGAAACAGGAAACGCAGAACAGTGAAAAGCATGCCAGCTCCTTAGCAGCGGTAAAATATGGCGCTTACCTTGCAATATCTGGCGATTTTCGACAAGTGCTGCGGTGATTTATGGTGAGGAATTGAGGTGGGTGTGGTGTGTAGCCGGTAAAAATGTGCCGTTGGGGTGCTGTTTATTGTGAAATGCTGCTCAGTGCTAATGCAGACTGTGGGCGCTTTGGCATCAGTGCGTGTTGTTGAAAATAAGACTATTAGTATCGATGCGTTTTGCCAAAGAGGGAACAGGCTGCACATTGGCTCATATCTGTTAGGAAAGAAGGCAAGCGGAGCGTGTATTTTTTCGGTGTTTCGTTCAAAAAAGCACAATGCTCAAGGCCAAAGCCCCTCTACGGCGGTCGGGCTATCCGCAGCGCTGAGGCTTTTACGTTGGGCCAGGAGCCAGTCGCATGGATGCGACTGGCAGTTCGGGTTGGCCAGGACGGCCTTACCCGAACGGTCCGTAGGCACGACGTGGAAGACGAAGGCACCGCGTCAGCGGCGCGAGGACGGCCCGGCCGCCGCAGAGGGGCTATGGCCCATCCGCGCACCAAAGCAGTCCACTGAACAGAGACGCTATAGCCCACCACTCCGCACCCAAAAAAGCCCACAACAGAATCAACAGCCTCAAACTCAGCTGTTCTAAACTGCCAGACAATCTTCATCTATGCTGCTAAAACTCATCCCTGCCAGAACGAATAACACTTATCCCTGCCAACCCCCGCCCAGCGCGGCGATCAACTCAACGCTGCTCACCCACTGGGTGCTCTGCAGTGACAGTAAGCTCTGCTGCTCGCTCAGACTGCTGTTTTCCGTGGTGGCCACATCAAGGTAATCAATCATCCCGGCATCATACTGATTGCGCGTTACGCGTGCTGACTCCTGCGCAGCGCTGGTCGCCAGCTGCTGTGAAGCTATCTCACCCTTCAGCGTATTCAGCTGCACCAGATAATCTTCCACTTCCCCCATCGCCGTCAGCACCGACTGGCGATAATCCGCCACGCTGGCGTCATAGGCGGCGCGGGCCTGCTCCACTTTGGCTGAGGTGGCACCGAAGTCCAGCAGCGTGCCGCTTAACTCCGGCCCTAATGACCAGACGCGGTTTGGCAGCGAGAACAGACTGTTGATGGCCGATGAACTCACGCCGCCCGTGGCACTTAACGTCAGATCGGGATAGTAACCGGCAATCGCTACGCCCACCGCCGCATTGGCCGCTGCCACGTTACGCTCGGCATAAGCAATATCCGGACGACGCTGCAACAACGCAGAAGGCAGGCTGTTAGGGATGGCTGGCAGCGTGGCATCCAGCTTCGCCACTGGCAGCGAGAAATCAGCC
Organism: Candidatus Pantoea communis; assembly: GCF_011752685.1. Classification (NCBI taxonomy): domain Bacteria; kingdom Pseudomonadati; phylum Pseudomonadota; class Gammaproteobacteria; order Enterobacterales; family Erwiniaceae; genus Pantoea; species Candidatus Pantoea communis. Next base: position 162,821 of record NZ_VWXC01000004.1, on the reverse strand, counting down.
GGTGCACGGCCCAGCAACAGCGCAATGGCGTGTTCCGACTGCGCGCGCTGCCACTGATAATCCTGTGCTGAGGCGCGCGCGCTCTCCAGCTGCATCTGCGCCTGTGCCAGCGTGGCGCGTGATTCGCTGCCCGCCGAGTACTTATTCTGAATCACCGTCATATAGCGCTGATAGGCATCGATACTGCGCTGATACAGGGCAATTTTTTCGTCGAGGATGCGCAGCTGGAAGTAATCCTGCGCCAGCTCCGATTGGGCACTAAGGGTGATATTCGCCAGTTCGGCCTTACTCGCCTGCGCGCTGGCTTTGTTTTCTTCCAGCGTACGGCGCAGTTTGCCCCACAAATCCAGCTCCCAGCTGGCGCTGAGATCGGCGGCATGCGCGTTGCTGACGCTGCGCTGCCCGGTGGTGCTGGCGCGACTACCGCTGCGCGTGCTGCTGGCGTCGTAGCTTACTGACGGGAACAGTGCCGCGCGCGACTGCGAGGTCAGCGCCTGCGCTTCACGGTACTGCGCGGCATAGCTCGCCACATTCTGGTTGGAGATGCTCACCTGACGCAACAGACTATCCAGCGTGGCATCGTGATACACCGACCACCAGTCGCCTTTGCTCTGCTCATCCTGCGGCGCGGCCTGCTGCCAGCCTTTGGCTTCTTTAAAGTGGGTCGGCATCGCCATGGTCGGGCGCTGATAATCCGGCCCCACCGCACAACCTGCCAGCAACAGTGCCGCTACCATCGGGGTAAATTTCAGAACATTTTTCATCGATCAGGATTCCGCATGACGCATCCGCTGCCACTGACGTTTGGTGGCACGGCTTAAACTATCGAGCCAGAGATAAACAACCGGCGTGGTAAACAGGGTTAACAACTGGCTCAGCGCCAAACCACCAGCAATCGCGATGCCGAGCGGGCTGCGTAAATCCGCATCGCCGCCGCTGCCTAATGCCAGCGGCAAAGCACCAAAGAAGGCTGCCAGCGTGGTCATCATGATCGGACGGAAACGCATCAGACAGGCCTGCGTGATCGCCTGCTTCGGCGACATGCCCTGCGTGCGCTCAGCATGGATTGCAAAGTCGATCATCATGATGGCGTTCTTCTTCACGATGCCAATCAGCAGAATGATGCCGATCAGGGCAATCACTGTCAGTTGGGTATTGGTGAGCAGCAGCAGCAGCAGCGCGCCAACCCCCGCCGACGGCAGCGTGGAGAGAATGGTGATGGGATGGATGTAGCTCTCATACAGCACGCCCAGCACGATATACACCGCCGCCAGCGCGGCAATAATCAGCCACGGCATAGTGGCGGTCAGCTGCGCAAAGGCGGCTGCGGTACCGGCAAATCCGGCCTGAATGGTGGACGGTAAACCGAGCTGCGCCATCGCCTGCTTGATCAGTGCCTGTGCCTGCTCCAGTGACACACCATCGTTGAGGTTGAATGCTATGGTGCTGGTGGCTGACTGGCCCTGATGCGCCACCGACAGCGGCGCGTTACCGCCTTTGAAGCTGGCGAAAGCGGAGAGCGGCACACGATCGCCGCTGTCGTTAATCACATACAGCTCTTTCAGAATTTCAGGATCGCGCGTGTAGCTGTCCTGCAATGACATCACCACATGATACTGATTTAGCGTGTGATAGAGCGTGGCGACCTGGCGCTGGCTAAAGGCGTTGTTCAGCATGGTATCCAGCATCTGCACATTCACGCCAAGGCGTTGCGCGCGGTCGCGATCGATATTGATCACCACTTCCTGGCCGCCGGTTTGCGAATCGGAGTCCACGCTGTTGAGCTGTGGGATCGCCGCCAGCGCGGCCTGCACTTTCGGCGTCCACTCGCGCAGCACATCCAGATCGTCCGCCTGCAAGCTGTATTGATAGGTGGCATTGGCACTGCGCCCACCGATATGTAGATCCTGCGCCGCCATCAGGAACATCTGCGCCCCGGCGATATGGCTGGTCTTTAGGCTCAGTCGATTGGCGACTTCGGTGGCCGTGGCATCGCGATCGCTAAAGTCTTTAAGACGCACAAAGAAGTTGGCGCTGTTGCGCGAGCCAAACATGCCGCTGCCCATCGACGACATCACGCTGTCCACCGCCGGATCCGACTGGATGATTTTGGTGAACTCCAGCATCTTCGGCTTCATCGCCTGAAACGAGATGTTTTGATCGGCGCGCAGTGCGCCCATCAGCAGGCCGGTATCCTGATTGGGGAAGAAGCCCTTCTGCACCACGGTGAACAGAAACAGGTTGAGCAACACCGTCAGCACCAGGCTGAACATGGTGATCTTCTGGTGCGCCATCACCCACGCCAGACCACGCGAATAGGCCGCCAGCAAAGCGTTCAACTGATTTTCGATAAACTGATACAGCGGATGGGGGCGCTTGCTGACTTTCGGCTTTGGCTTCAGCAGCCGCGCGCACAGCATCGGCGTCAGGCTCAGCGAGACAAACATCGAGATCAGCAGCGAGACGGTGAGCGTCACCGCAAACTCGCGGAACAGACGACCGACAATACTGCCCATCAGCAGGATCGGGATAAACACCGCCACCAGCGACATGGTCATCGACAGCACAGTGAAACTCACTTCCTGCGCGCCTTTTAGCGCCGCCCGCAGCGGACTCAAACCTTCTTCGATATGGCGCGTGATGTTTTCCAGCACCACGATGGCATCATCGACCACAAATCCGGTGGCGATGATCAGTGCCATCAGCGAAAGGTTATCGAGGCTGTAGCCCAGCAGATACATCACCGCACAGGTGCCAATCAACGACACCGGCAGTGCCAGCGCCGGGATCACCACCGCCTGCACGTTACGCAGGAACACAAACACCACCGCGATCACCAACAGCATGGCGATCAGCAGCGTCTCTTCGGTGTCGTACAAAGATTCACGCACCGTCGGCGAACGATCCACCACCACTTTCAACTGGGTATCCGCAGGCAGATCTTTTTCCAGCGCTGGCAACTGCGCTTTGATGGCATCAATGGTGTCGAGCATATTGGCACCGGCCTGGCGCTTAATGCCCACCATCACCGACGGCTGCGAATTGAGGAAACCGGCCTGATACTGATCTTCCACCGAATCGTAGACGGTGGCGACATCGTGCAGACGTACCGCTTTGCCGTCTTTATAGCTGACGATCAGATCCTGATACTGTGCCGCTTTATCTAACTGACCGTTGCTGTCCACCACCCATGATTGCTGGCTACCCTGCAGAATGCCTTTGGGTTTGTTGGTGGTGCTGTTGGCGATGGCTTCACGCACCGTGTCCAGCGAGATGCCGTATTGCGCCAGCTTGAGCGGTTGCAGATCGATACGCACGGCGGGCAAGGCGCTGCCCATTAGTGACACTTCGCCCACGCCCTTGACCTGCCCCATCGCCTGCTCGATTTTGCTCTCAGCGAGGTCGTAGAGTTCACCCGGCGTGCGCGTGGCGGAGGTCAACGCCAGCATCACAATCGGCGCATCAGACGGGTTGGCTTTGCGATAGGTCGGCAGTGATTCCATCGCGCTCGGCAGCAGACTGCGTGCGGCGTTGATCGCCGCCTGCACATCACGCGCCGCACCGTTGATGTCGCGGTCGAGATCAAACTGCAAAATCACGCTGGTGGAGCCCTGCGAGCTGGTCGAGGTCATCTCGGTGACGCCAGCGATCTGCCCGAGCGAGCGCTCCAGCGGTGTCGCCACCGTGGCCGCCATGGTCTCCGGGCTGGCACCGGCTAAGCTGGCGCTGACCATAATGGTCGGGAAATCCACCTGCGGCAGCGGAGCCACTGGTAACAGCCGATAACCCAGCAAACCGAGCAGCATGATCGACAACGTTAATAGCAACGTGGTGACCGGGCGAAAGATAAAGAGTCTGGTGAGGTTCATTACTCGCTCCGCGCCTGCTGCTGTTTACGCTGCATATAGCGCTTGCCGCGCTGCGCAATGCCATCGAACCACAGATAAATCACCGGCGTGGAGAACAGCGTCAGCACCTGGCTGACAATCAACCCCCCGACGATCACCAGACCGAGCGGTTGACGCAGCTCCGCACCCGAGCCCGAAGCCAGCATCAGCGGCAGTGCACCGAGCAGCGCCGCCATGGTGGTCATCAGAATCGGACGGAAGCGCAGCAAGCAGGCCTGATGAATCGCATCACGCGCGCTCATGCCCTGCTTGTTTTCGGCTTCCAGCGCGAAGTCGATCATCATAATCGCGTTCTTCTTCACGATACCGATCAGCAGGATCACCCCGATCAAGGCAATCAAACTGAATTCACTGCCCGCCAGCAACAGCGTCAACAGTGCGCCCACCGCCGCTGATGGCAGCGTCGAGAGAATCGTCACCGGATGAATAAAGCTCTCATACAGGATGCCCAACACCACATACATGGTGATCAGTGCGGCCAGAATCAGCCACAGCGTGTTACCGGTCGCGCTCTGGAATGCCGAGGTTTCCCCCTGATAGCGCAGCGTAATGCTGGATGGCAGATCCAGCTGCTGCGTCACTTCGGCAATCGCCTTCTGCCCATCCTCCAGCGAATAACCGCTGTTGAGATTGAACGACACCATCACCGCCGGGAACTGATTCAGACGCATATGCATCAGTGAACCGGTGCGCTGGTGAATGGTGGCAATCGAGGTCAGTTTCACCATCCCGGTAGTGGTGTCGCTGTCGGAACTGGTGGTTGAGCTGCTGCTGGATGTGCTGCCCGAACTGCTGCTGGTTGATGTGCTGGAACTGCTGCTCACCGGCAGATAAACATCATCAAACGACGCCGGAGACTGCTGATACTGCGGTGCCACTTCCAGCACTACGCGATACTGGTTAGCCTGGGTAAAGATGGTGGAAACCAGACGCTGACCGAAGCTGTTGTACAGCGCCGTATCCACATCCGAGGCGGTAATGCCGTAGCGCGCGGCTTTGTCGCGGTTCAGTTCGACATAGGCGACACGGCCCTGATCCTGCAGGTTACTCACCACGCCGTTAAATTCCGGGCGCTGCTGCAAAGCCGCCACCATCTTCGGCGTCCAGCTCACCAGGTTTTCACTGTCTGCGTCATCCAGCGTGAACTGATACTGGCTCGGCGTGACCTGATCGTTGACCGTCAAATCCTGCGCCGGTTGCAGATAGAGCTGAATGCCCGCCACCTGCTCCGCCGCCTGCTGCAGCTGCTTGATCACCACATCGGCTTTGTCATCGCGCTCATCAAACGACTTCAGGTTGATTTGGATACGGCCACTGTTGAGGCTGGTGTTACTGCCGTCGATACCGATGGTGGAAGAGAGGCTGTCCACCGACGGGTTCTGCAGAATCACTTTTGCCAGCGCCTGCTGACGCTTCGACATCTCGCTAAATGACACATCCTGCGACGCCACGGTGACACCCTGAATCAGTCCGGTATCCTGCGTCGGGAAGAAACCTTTCGGGATGGCGATATACAGCAGCGCCGTCAGCGCAAAGGTTGCCAGCGCCACCAGTAACGTCAGTTTCTGATGATTCAGCACCACCGTCAGCAAGCGGTCGTAACCGTGCACCAACTTATCGAATATTTGTCCGCCCTTGCGCGAGAAGCGCGACTGCTTCTCTTCCGGGATATGCTGCAACAGGTAAGCGCACAGCATTGGCGTCAGCGTCAGTGACACCACCATCGACACCAGAATCGACACCGCCAGCGTAATGGCGAACTCGCGGAACAAGCGCCCTACCACATCGCCCATAAACAGCAGCGGGATCAGCACCGCAATCAGCGAGAAGGTCAGTGAGATGATGGTGAAGCCAATTTGCTGCGAGCCTTTCAGCGCCGCCTGCATCGGCGTTTCGCCCTCTTCCAGCCGACGTGAAATGTTCTCCACTACCACAATCGCATCATCGATAACGAAGCCGGTGGCGATGGTCAGCGCCATCAGCGACAGGTTATTCAGGCTGAAATCGGCCAGATACATTACGCCGAAGGTGCCAATCAGTGACAGCGGTACCGCCACGCTCGGGATCAGCGTGGCCGCCACATTGCGCAGGAACAGGAAGGTGACCATCACCACCAGCGCCACCGACAGCATCAGCTCAAACTGCACGTCGCTGATGGATGCACGGATGGTTTGGGTGCGATCCGACAAGATGCTCATTTTCACGCCATCGGGCAACGCGGCCTGCAAAGTCGGCAGCTGCGCCTTAATGCTGTCCACCACCTGAATCACGTTGGCACCAGGCTGGCGCTGCACGCTGATCACAATCGCCGGGCTGTTATTGGCCCACGCCGACTGGAAGCTGTTTTCCGGACCCTGTTCAATGTGCGCGATATCTTTCAGGCGCAGTGCGGCACCGTTCTGATAGGTGAGGATCAGATTGCCGTACTCATCGGCGGTGCGCAGCTGATCGTTGGCATCGATGGTGACCGAATGATATTTGCCGTCAAAGCCGCCTTTTGAGCCATTGACGTTGCTGTTGCTGATCAACGTATTCACGTCTTCCAGCGACAGCTTGTGTGCCGCCAGCGCTTTCGGGTCCATCTGCACGCGGATAGCCGGCTGATGACCGCCCGCCAATGTCACCATGCCGACGCCGTTAATCTGCGACAGCTTCAGCGCCACGCGGGTGTTCACCAGATCCTGCACCTGCGTCAGTGGCAGATTGTCCGAGCTGGCCGCCAGCGTGATCACCGCCGTATCGGCCGGGTTGACCTTTTTATAGGTCGGCGGATTGGGCAGATCACTCGGCAGCAGGTTGTTGGCGGCATTGATCGCCGCCTGCACTTCCTGCTCGGCGACATCCAGCGACAGATCGAGGCTGAATTTTAGCGTGATGATCGAGGAGCCACCGGAGCTGGTGGAGGTCATCTGGCTTAAACCGGCCATCTGCCCCAGCTGGCGTTCCAGCGGTGAGGTCACAGACGATGCCATCACATCCGGGCTGGCCCCGGGATACAGGGTAGTGACCTGAATGGTCGGATAATCCACCTGCGGCAACGCCGAGGTGGAGAGGAATTTATACGCGAAAATCCCGGAAATCAGTACGCCCACCATCAGCAAGATGGTGGCGACGGGACGCTGGATAAACAGACGAGACGGATTCATTTTTTGGCCGCTGTGGCAGTTTTGCTGTCATCGGCCAGAGAGACTTTACTGCCGTTGGTCAGACGATCGATGCCTTCGGTGACCAGACGCTCGCCCGGCTCGACACCTTTCAGGATCGACTGCTGATCTTCACCAAACGCCGGGCCGGTGGTCACGGCTTTGCGCGTCACGGTGTTGTCTTTATTGATCACAAACACAAAGCTGCCGTCGCTGCTCAGTTGCAGCGCCTGCGCCGGGATCACCGTGGCGTTATTCAGAATATTGGTTTGCAGACGCAGGTTGACGAACTGATTGGCAAACAGCGACTCATCTTCATTCGGGAAGGTGGCTTTCAACTCGATGGTGCCGGTGCTGGTATCGATCTGGTTGCTAATGAACTGCACGCTGCCTTGAGCCAGCTGGGTGCTGTTGTCCTGATCAAAAGCCACCGCCGGTAAACTCTGCCCGTTATGCAGCGCTTTGGTGAGCTGCGCGATATTGCTCTGCGGCACGCTGAAGGTCACGGCTGCGGGCTGCATCTGCGTCACCACCACAATGCCCGTGGTATCAGTGGTTTGCACCATATTGCCCGGATCAACCAAACGCAGGCCAACACGGCCGCTGACTGGCGAGGTGATGCGCGCGTATTCAATATCCAGCTTTGCACTGGCGATCTGCGCCTGATCGGCCGCTACGGCGCCTTTATACTGGCCGACGGTAGCGGTTTGCGTATCAAGATCCTGGCGTGACAGCGAGTCCTGGGCCGCCAGTTTTTTGTAGCGGGCCAGCGTCAACTCGGCGCTTTTCAGCAATGCCTGGTTCTGATTGAGATCGCCCTGATACTGCGCCAGTGTCGCCTGATAGCTGCGTGGATCGATCTGCGCCAGCAGCTGTCCGGCCTCGACTTTTTGCCCTTCGGTAAAGAACACTTTTTCCAGTTGACCCGCTACGCGGCTGGTCACGGTAACGCTGGCATTGGGGATCACCGTGCCCAGCGCATTGAGATACACCGGCACGTTGGCCGTGGTGGCCACGCCACTGTGCACCAGCGTGGCACTGCCGCCCATCATCGCCATGCCCGGAGGTCCACCTGCGCCCCCGCGATGACCGCCTTTTCCACCTCCTGGTGGCATGCCGCCCGGCGCACCGCCATGGCCGCCGACAACGCGCCAAATCACGCCAGCCACGATTAACACAACAAGTAAAATGAGTAGCCATTTCAGCCAGTGGAAACGCGATTTGCCAGGGGAATTAATTGTCATCGGACTCTTCAGATAAACAGGAAAAAGGAAAATCCCCTCCACTAACAGGGGATTATTTCAAAGGAAATCATCACTGCTTGTATTATCAGCTGAAGTGCCATGGAATTTCCATGGAGAAACCGTAAGGGTAACGTTAAGGCACTCAGGCCTTCCAACCGCCTCCTAAGGCTTTATACAAGGTGATTTTCTCGCTCAACTGGCCCAGATGTGCACTGATTAACGACTGCTGCGAACTGTAAAGCGATCGCTGGGCCACTAATACATTGAGATAATTGTCTACGCCTTGCTTAAAGCGCATTTCGGAATAGTCGTAATCGCGTTGATTAGCACCGACCTCCTGTTGCAGCGCTGTCAGCTGATCCTGCCAGGTATCCTGACCGGCCAGCGCATCATTCACCTCTTTGAACGCGGTTTGAATCGCTTTCTCATAGTCAGCAATTTCAATGCGTTTCTCGATGTGCGCGATGTTGAGATTAGCCTCGTTTTTGCCGCCGTCAAAGATCGGCAGATTGATCGACGGCACAAAGGACCAGGCACCGGTGCCGCCGCCCAGCAAACTGCCGAGCGAACTGCTGGTCGATCCCCCAGAAGCGGTCAGCGTGATGCTCGGGAAGAACGCCGCGCGCGCTGCGCCAATGTTGGCATTCGCCGCTTTCAGGCTATGTTCTGCGGCCATGATATCCGGACGACGCGTCAGCAGATCGGACGGTAAGCCTGCTGGCGTGGCCGGGAATTGCCAGTTGGCGTCCAGCGTCGCGTGGGACAGCAAAGTGGCGGGCAGATCGGTGCCCACCAGCAAGCGCAGCGCATCCACATCCTGCCGTACCTGACGCATATAGCTCGCCACATCCGCCTGCGCAGCCCGCACCGTGCTCTCTGCCTGTGCCAGATCCTGATCGCTACTGGCCCCGCCGTTGTAGCTGAGTTGCGTCAGACGATACGACTCTTGCTGACTTTTGGCAGTGTTCTGCGCCAGATGCAGCAGATCGTTATCTGAACTCAAGGTCAGCCAGGCGGTGGCGACCTCGGAAATCAGCGAGATGCGCGTGGCGCGTTCAGTTGCTGCGGTGGACAGATAGGTTTCCTGCGCCTCATCCCGCAGGCTCTGCAAGCGACCAAAGAAGTCCAGCTCCCACGAGGTAACGCCCAGTCCGGCGTTCAGCTCGTGATAGGTCACCGCACCAGTGGTTTTGGTGTTGTAGAGGTTGGCTGGTTCATGCGCCGAGGTCTGGCTGGCGGTAGCATTGATTGACGGCATTAACGCCGCACGCTGCACCGTGACGCTCTGCTGTGCCTCTTCGACATTTAGCGCCGCGACGCGCAGGTCACGGTTGTTGTCGAGTGACAGCTGAATCAGATTGCGCATCGTGGCGTCAGTGAAGAAGTTCTGCCACGGCAGATCCGCCACGTTGCCCACCGGCGTGGGCTGATCGTATTTTGCGTCTACCGGCATCGCGGGGCGCTGATAGTGCGGCGCCAGCGTACAACCCGCCAGCACCATAGCCAGCGGCAGCAGCGCCATACGGAAAGTTTTAGTGTTCATGCGTTGTCACCTCTGCGGATGCTTTTTTCTTGCGGGCGAAGAACTGCGAAACCACCACGTAGAACATCGGAACAAAGAAGATGGCGAGGAAGGTGGCGGTGATCATCCCGCCTGCTACCGCCGTACCAATCGAGTGCTGGCTACCTGCGCCTGCGCCGTTAGAGATAGTCAGCGGCAGCACGCCGAGAATAAACGCCATCGACGTCATGATAATCGGTCGGATACGCAGTCTCGCGGCTTCCACCGCTGCCTCGACCAGCGTTTTGCCTTCCCGTTCATGTAGCTCTTTGGCGAACTCGACGATCAGGATGGCGTTTTTCGCCGCCAGCCCGACCGTGGTGAGTAAGCCCACCTGGAAGAACACATCGTTCTGCAAGCCACGCAGCAGCACCGCACTGATGGTGCCGAGAATGCCGAGCGGCACCACCATGATCACTGAGAACGGAATCGACCAGCTCTCATACAGCGCGGCCAGACACAGGAACACCACCAGAATCGAGATCAGATACAGCTGGGTAGTCTGGTTGCCGGACGCCTGCTCTTCATACGAAATGCCGTACCACTGCACGCGGAAGCCTTTGGGCAACTGCTTCGCCAGCTGTTCCACCGCTTTCATCGCTTCACCGGTACTCTGCCCTGCCGCGGGCGATCCGAGAATCTCTTCAGAGGTCAGGCCGTTGAAACGTTCGAAGTGTGGCGAACCGTAAACCCACTTGCCGCTGGCGAAGGCAGAGAATGGCACCATGGTGCCGCTGCTGTTGCGGAAGTACCACTTATCAAGATCGGATGGCGTGACGCGTGAATCGGCTTTACCCATCAGGTAAACCTCTTTCACACGGCCGTTATACATAAACTGATCGATATAGCTGGAACCCCATGCCACCGACAGCGTGTTGTTGATGTCTGTCATGCTCAGACCCAGCGCGCTGGCCTTCTCGTCATTGATCTCCAGCTGATACTGCGGCTCATCTTCCAGCCCGTTCATACGCACCTGCGCCAGATGCGGATCTTTGTTGGCCAGATCGATTAACTGATGCGTGGCATCCATCATCTGCTGATGGGTGTGCGCGCCCGTATCCTGCAGATAGAGATCGAAGCCAGTGGCGTTACCCAACTCCATCACCGCAGGGGGCACCATGGCGAAGATTTTGGCGTTTTTGTAGTTGGCAAAATGCGCCATCACCCGGTTCGCCAGATCCTGCACGCTTTGCCCGCTGTGGGTACGATCTCTCCAGTCCTTCAGGCGCACGAAGGCCATGGCGTTACTCTGGCCGCGACCCGCAAAGTTAAAGCCCGCCACGCCAAAGGTGGTGGTGACCACTGAGGCTTCATTCTTCTGCAGGTAGTCATTGAGATCGTTGATCACCTGCTGCGTACGCTGTGAAGAGGCGTTCACCGGCAGCGTCATCTGCACCATCATCAGGCCCTGATCTTCTGCGGGCAGGAAAGTGGTCGGGACACGCGTGAACAAAAAGCCCGTCACGCCGACGATCACCAGGTAGATCACCAGGAACAGGCCGCGACGGGAAATCACCTTGTTAACACCGCGCGTGTAGTGCATCGCGCCGCTGTCGAACTTACGGTTAAACCAGCCGGCAAAACCGGTGGTCTTGTGCTCCGCCGCCGAAGGTTTGAGCAGGGTGGCACAGAGTGCAGGGGTAAAGATCAGCGCCATGATCACCGACAGCGCCATCGCCGACACAATGGTGATCGAGAACTGGCGATAAATCACCCCGGTCGAGCCGGAGAAGAACGCCATTGGCAGCAGCACCGCTGACAGCACCAGCGCAATACCAAACAGTGCGCCCTGTATCTGCTGCATCGACTTGATAGTGGCGGTTTTCGGATCGAGATGTTCTTCGTGCATCACACGCTCGACGTTCTCCACCACCACGATGGCATCATCCACCAATAGCCCTATCGCCAGCACCATACCGAACATGGTCAGGGTGTTGATGCTGTAACCGAAGGCCGACAGGATGCCAAAGGTGCCGAGCAGGACCACCGGCACCACCAGGGTGGTAATCAGGGTGGCGCGCAGGTTTTGCAGGAACAGCAGCATGACGAAGAACACCAGCACCACCGCTTCGATCAGCGTTTTCACCACTTCTTCAATTGAGGCGCTGACCACTGGCGAAGTGTCATACGGATATTGAATTTCAACATTATCCGGCAGTGAGTCTTTCAGATCGGCTATGGTCTGGCGCACCGCTTTGGCGGTATCCAGTTCGTTCGCCCCGGTGGCCAGACGCAGCGCGATACCTGCTGCGGGCTTGCCGTTCATGGTGGCGTCAATGCCGTAGCTCTGCGGACCGAGCGCCACGCTGGCAACGTCTTTCAAACGCACCTGTGAGCCATCGCTATTCACTTTCAACAGCACATTTTCAAACTGCTGCACCGTGGTGAAGCGAGTTTTCCCCAGTACCGTGGCCTGCGTTTTGGCGCCCTGAATGGTCGGTAACCCGCCGAGTGAACCGGACGACACCTGCACGTTTTGGTTATCAATGGCGGTGGTGACATCACTCGGCATCAGGTTGTACTTGTACAGTTTGGCGGGATCGAGCCAGATGCGCATGGCATATTCCGAACCCAGCACCATAAAGTCACCGACGCCCGGCGTACGCGAGATCGGGTCTTCCAGTTTCGACACCAGCATGTCAGCCAGATCGCCGTTGCTCAGCTTGCCGTCTTTGGAGATTAGCCCGATGACCATCATGAAGTTCTTCTGGTACTTACGAATGCGGATCCCTTGCTGGGTCACGTCGGTTGGCAACTGCGATTCCGCCAGCGAGACGCGGTCCTGTACCTGCACCTGGGCGATATCCGGATTGATGCCCTGGTTAAAGGTGGCGATGATCTGCGCACTGCCGTCCGAGGCACTGCTGGATTCTAGATAGCGCAAGCCATCCAACCCGTTCAACTGCTGCTCAATCACCTGCACCACGGTGTTCTGGGTGGTTTCGGCACTGGCACCCGGATAGGTCACCGAGATCGATACCGCCGGTGGCGAGATGTTGGGATACTGATTGACCGGCAAACTGATGGCTGCAATCCCGCCCACCAGCATCACGATAATCGCGATAACCCAGGCAAAGATGGGACGTTCAATAAAAAACTTCGACATGCCGCCCCCTTATTGCGCCGCTGCGTCGGTCATCGACAGACTGACAGCGTTGGCGGATGGCGTGTCATTAGTGCTGGCGGCGGTGGTGGTAACTTTCGCCCCAGCACGCACGCTTTGCAGATTGTTCACCACCACGTTTTCACCTTCGCTCAGGCCGGAGGTCACCAGCCATTCACCTTTGATCATCTCGCCGGTGTGAATGCTGCGCTGCTCAATGGTGTTATCGCTTTTCACCACGTAAACATACGGCTGGCCTTTGGTGTCATGCATGATCGACTCCTGCGGCACCAGAATCCCCTGCTGCTGAATGCCCTGCGGGAAGCTGGCGTGCACATACATGCCTGGCAGCAGTTCGTCATGCGGATTTGGGAACACCGCACGCAGCACCACGGTGCCGGTGGCGGTATCAACGTTCACTTCCGAGAACGCCAGTTTGCCCTGCTGGCCATACTGGCTGTTGTCTTCCAGAGAGAGTCCGACCGCCGCGGTGTTGTCATCCACTTTGGCGATCTTGCCGTCGGCCAACGCACGGCGCAGACGCAGCAGATCGGTGGAGGATTCACTGACATCGACATAGATCGGATCAAGCTGAGTAATGGTGGCGAGGTAGTCGGTCTGGCCGTTAGTCACCAGTGCACCGGCGGTATACAGCGAACGGCTGATATGGCCTGAAATCGGCGCCTTCACCAGTGTGTAATCGAGATTGACCTTAGCGGTTTCCACATCGGCCTGTGCTTCACGCTCTGCCGCCACGGCATCGTCGTAAGTTTGCTGGCTGATGGCGTGTGCAGAAGCCAGCGGCTGATAGCGTTTTGCCACCATGGCATCGTTTTGCCAGGTCGCCATCGCTTTGTCGTAAGCGGCTTTATAGGTCGCCGGATCGATCTGATAGAGCGGCTGACCCGCTTTCACTTCGCCGCCTTCGGTAAACAGGATTTTCTGGATCACGCCGCTGACTTGTGGGCGCACCTGTGCGGTGCGGACCGCCGTGGTGCGGCCAGGCAGTTGTGTCACCAGTGTCACAGGTTCAGATTTTAGGGCGATGACACCCACCTGGGGTGTCGCGGATGCAGCGGGCTTTGCTCCGCCCTGGTCACAGGCTGCCAGTAAAAACACCACGCTGGCAGAAAGAAGTTTCAGGCGCATAATTTTTCTCTGGATGAAAGGAGGGATAGTCACTGATGTGATGACATGCAAAAAATCATTGTAGGGAGGGAGTGATAAGGCGGTTGTTAAGGTTGCGTAAAATATATTTTCCAAAGGAAAATGGTAAACCTTTCGTGCCATAAATGGCTGTGAAAATTAGCTTTTTGCGGGTTTTTTACCGCCATGCAGAGCAACAGATTTACCCTTTCGGCTCGATCCCGCGACGGCGCAGTTCGCGACGCGCCAAATCTTTCAACCAGCACGATAGCGTGATGTTTTCATCTTCGGTGACTTCGCGCAGTTGGTCATGCAACTCCGGATGAATGCGTAACTGAAACGCCGTGGAGCGGCCCTCGCCTTTTGGCGTTCGGTCTTTGGTTTTTGGCATCGGGTCACACCTCAACGAATGGCAATAAAAAACGCCCCAAAGCCGCGCTACCAACACGGCAAGGGGCTGGCGAACCGAAATGGAATGCGGCATCGCGGTGCGTTACATACAGGTTACACGGCAAGATATTTTTATGTTGGCGGGGAAGTGTTAAGACTCAGACAAGAGGTGTGAGCGAGTTCGCTGAGTGCTGAATTTCAGGCAAAAAAAACCCACGCATCCGCGTGGGTCGGTGCAACCGAACAGGGTGAATACCTGAAGACAGGTATTGCTGCCGCAGCAGCCGATCTTCACACCAATCAATACCTCTGGGACTTTTATCGTCGCCGAAAGTGGTGTGAGAAAACAGCCGCAAATCGCAACGGAGTTCGGCGAAATGCAACGAGGTGTGAAAAGCACCTCACGGCAGTTACATCCTGATTTTACTAAGATTTATCCGAAGTCGGTTTGCTGTAAATGGCGTCAGGCGCAATGTTCATATGCTTCAACACCGGCCCCATAATGCTGCCGAAAATCGGCGCCGCTACCGAACCACCAAAGTGATCGCCCGCTGTCGGATGGTTGACCATCACCACCAGCGCCACCTCAGGATGGCTGGCAGGAGCAATACCGGCGGTGTAGTTAACGTAACCGCCATCGTACTTCCCGCTGGTGCCCATTTTCTCTGCGGTACCGGTTTTGGTCGCCAGACGGTAACCCGGCACAGCGGCTTTGACGCCGGTACCGCCAGGCAATACGTCACTCTCCAGCATGTGCACCACGGTTTGCACGATTTGCGGATCGGCCACCTGCTTGCCCAACACCGGCGGTGTTACTTTGGTAATCGACAGTGGACGATATACGCCGTAAGAACCAAGCGTGGCGTATTCACGGGCGATTTGCAGCGGTGTGACACGCAGGCCGTAGCCAAAGGCAAAGGTGGCACGTTCAATATCCGCCCAGCGTTCACGGTGCAGCGGGAAGTAGCCCACGCTCTCGCCGGTTAACCCGAGTCCGGTCGGCTTACCCAGGCCAAACGCCTGATAGGTGTTCACCAGCGCTTCAGCAGGCATCGCCAGCGCAATGTGCGATACGCCGATATCACTCGATTTCTGCAAAATGCCCGTCATGGTCAGGCGCGGCCAGTGGCCGACGTCACGAATCAAGTGGCCGTTAACGCTGTAGGGTGTGGTATCAATCACCGAGTCAGCACGCACCAGATGACGCTCCAGCCCTTCCATCACCACCAGCGGTTTCACCGTTGAGCCGGGTTCGTAGCTGTCATTGATCGCCGTGTTGCGCATCTGTGCAGGCGTGGCGTTATCGAAGTTGTTGGGGTTGAACGAAGGATAGGAAGCCATCGCCAGGATCTCGCCCGTATCAATCTTGATCAGCACTGCCGCACCGGAATCCGCTTTATTCAGCAACACACCATCGCGCAGTTTGCTGTAGAGGGTGAACTGGTCAAACTTATCAATACTCAGCTGTACCGTTGGCGGCTGCTTCGGCGGCTCGTAATCCAGCATCGCCACGATATTGCCCTCTTTGTCCTGACGATAAACCTCTTTGCCCGGCTCACCTTGCAGCACGTGGTCGAAACCTTTCTCCAGACCGTTCAGGCCATTGCTGTCAGCACCGACAATGCCAATCAACGGCGCAGCGGCTTCACTCATTGGATAGAAGCGGCTGTCGTTGTATACCGAGCTGATGCCCTTGAGATGGAGTTCGGCGATGTCTTTGGCGATGCCTAGTTCGATTTTACGGCCAAGATAGAGGAAGCGTTTTTTCGGGTTCGCGGTGATCTGCTCACGCAACTCTTCCGGACGTAAGTTCAGCGCCGAGGCAAGATAGGTCCATTTGGCGTTGGTAAAGTCGGGATTGGCTTCCAGCACGCGCATCGGGTCGGCGATGATATCGCGCGCCGGTACGCTCAGTGCCAGTGCCTGGCCATCACGATCCAGTAAGGTGCCACGGTTGGTGGGCAAGGTGACGGTGCGCAGTGAACGCTGATCGGCCTCGTGCTCCAGCATCGGATGCTTAATCAGTTGCAGGTCACCGACGAAGATCAGCAGCAACACCATGCAGCTGAAGACACCCAGACAAATCAGGCGAAAACGAAACGGGTTAAATGGGGCTTTGATCTGGTCTTTTCCCAGAAGTTTTTTTATACGGGGCATAGCATTCCGCTGCAATAAACAGTTTTTTCAAGCTTGTTATCCGCAGTTATAAAGAAAGGTAAAGCGAGTTGACAGGAAAACTGTGTTTCAGTTCGTTAGCGGGAACGACAGGCAAAAAAAACCTGCGCATCTGCGCAGGTCGGTGTAATCAAGAAAACTTTTTGATGTTCACCCATCAATACCTCTGGGACCCTGACTGTAGCAAGGTGGCATGACGGTTCTCCATCTCTCAAACGCAACAGTTACCCGCAAAATGTAACCAGCGGTGAGATTGTTAGCACCCCATTCACATCAGGTGTTTTTTGATTTCCACCAGGCAACTCATGGCGTTAGGGCCTTGCGTCAGTGACGAGGTGCCGATATCCAGCGTAAGTACATTGGGGTTACCGGCACGGTCCCACGGCTGCCAGGTGCGGCCGAATCCGGGATCAAACCAGGCGCCAGTGGAGATAATCACCACCCCTGGCGTTAAGCCATCGGTCAGACGCACACCGGCCAGCATACGGCCACGCGCATTACTGACTTCGATTTCGTCGCCATCCACAATCCCACGCGCACTGGCGTCCTGCGGATGCATATATAAGGTTTCACGCCCGGCCGTTTTATTCGCTTGCACCGTGGCAGTCGCGTCCATCTGGCTGTGCAGCCGATCCGAGGGCTGAATCGAGATCATATGCAGCGGGAAATCCCCGCTCAGCGGTGCGCCCAACCACTCCTGCGGCTCACGCCACTCGGGATGTCCGGCAAAATCTTCCAGTTGATAATCGGCGATGGTCTGACAGAACAGCTCGATTTTACCACTGGCGGTCTGGATCGGATGGGCCTGCGGGTTAGCACGGAAATCATCCATAAACACATACGGCTTGCCACCTTCCGGGATCTCAACGAAACCACGCTCCCAGAATTCACCAAACTCCGGGAAGTGGATATCTTTGCGCGCGTGCGCCACCGCACACTGCTGATACAGGTGTTCAATCCACTGCATCTCGTTGCGCCCTTCGGTAAACAGATCGCGGTAGCCAAGTCGATCGGCGATATCCGCAAAGATATCGAAGTCATGACGCGCCTGATGCTGCGGTTTCACCGCCTGATGCATCGCAAACACAAAACGATCGCGTGAAGATCCGCCGATGTCGTTGCGCTCCAGCGTGGTGGTGGCGGGTAACACGATATCCGCCATCTGCGTCGCCGGGGTCCAGACGATATCCTGCACGATAACGGTATCCGGGCGCTGCCAGCCTTCCACCAGGCGGTTAAGCTGCTGATGGTGGTGGAACGGATTACCGCCCGCCCAGTGCACCAGATGGATATCGGGATAGTGCAAGGTTTCGCCCTGGAAATGGTAAGGCTGGCCGGGATTGAGCAGCATATCGCTGATGCGCGCGACCGGAATCGAGAAGTTGCCGGGATTCGGCCCGGTGCTCATCATCGGCGCGGGCCCTTCCTGACGCGGGTTGCCGACGCTGTTCATCGACCCATGACCAAACGAGAAGCCGCCGCCCGGCAAGCCCGGCTGACCAAGCATTGAAGAGAGCGCAATCATCATCCAGTACGGCTGCTCACCGCGATGGGCACGCTGTACCGAATAAGAACAAGTGATAAAGCTGCGTTTGCCAATCAGCTGCTGTGCCAGCATCGCGATACGCGCCGCCGGAATGCCGGTGATGGCACTCGCCCACTCCGGCGTTTTGGCGATGCCGTCGCTTTCGCCCAGCAGATATTCACGTAACTGCTGCCAGCCGGTGCAATGGCTGACGAGGAAACTTTCGTCCAGCGCGTTACGGCGGGTGATTTCGAAGCCAAGCGCCAGCATCAACGCCACATCGGTATTCGGGCGAATCGGAATCCACTCGGCATTCACAAACGCCGGGCAGTCATCGCGCATTGGGCTGATGTTGATGATCGGCGTGCCTTTGGCGCTCAGCTGCTCCAGCGCCGGTTTCAGGCTGTGCTGTCCGGCACCGCCCGACGCCACCTGGGCATTTTTCAGCGCCAGACCACCGAAGGCGATAAAGATGTCGGCATGCTCCACCACGCTCGGCCAGTCGGTGACGCGGCCGGTGAGCGGCATATAGGTGCCAATTACGTAAGGCAGGAAGAACTGCGCGGCGCCCCAGCTGTAGTTGCCCTGCTGATCCACCCCGCCGCCTCCCTGAAAATAGAAACGACGGATCAGGGTGCGCGCATGGTTAACGCGCCCCGCCGAAGACCAGCCATAGGAGCCGTTGAAAATCCCTGACGCGCCGTAGCGATCGCGCACGCGGCGATTCTCTTCTGCCACCAGATCCAGCGCGGTATCCCAATCAACCGCAACAAAATCTTCACGTCCACGCAGGGTGCGATCGCTGTTTTCGCGCGACTTCAACCACGAACGGCGCACCATCGGCTGGCGAATACGCTTATCCGAATAGACCAGTTCGGGGATGGTATTGAGCATCGGCGACGGATCGGCATCGGCGAAAAAGGGTTCACAGCCAATCAGGCGATCATTTTCGGTGACGGCGGTAAATGCGCCCCAGTGCGCCAGGTGTGGCACGCGTGTTTTCATGGTCATTGGGTCCGGCAGACAGGTCTGAATCGTGCTGGCAGCATACCATGCCGCCCTGACGCGCTGAAGTCTGGCTGTGAGCGCCTGATTTTCCGCACTTTTGCGACAGCGCTGGCATTCTCGCGGGTTGCTACAGGTACTGTTTTCCGTAACACTGAT
This sequence comes from Candidatus Pantoea communis, assembly GCF_011752685.1. NCBI lineage: Bacteria > Pseudomonadati > Pseudomonadota > Gammaproteobacteria > Enterobacterales > Erwiniaceae > Pantoea > Candidatus Pantoea communis. Next base: position 143,462 of record NZ_VWXC01000004.1, on the reverse strand, counting down.
GGGATGTGTAAACGTTTTCCCGGATGCAAGTAACCGCATGGCTACCATTAAGGATGTTGCCCGCATGGCTGGGGTATCGGTCGCGACCGTTTCCCGCGTCATCAATAATTCGCCCAAAGCCAGCGAGAGTTCACGCCTCGCCGTGACCCAGGCAATGGAGCAGTTGCAGTATCACCCGAACGCCAATGCACGCGCGCTGGCGCAGCAATCCACCGAAACCCTGGGTCTGGTGGTGGGTGACGTTTCCGATCCGTTTTTCGGCGCGATGGTGAAAGCGGTCGATGAAGTCGCCGGTGCCACCGGCAACTTCCTGCTGATTGGTAACGGTTACCACATTGAGCAAAAAGAGCGTCAGGCGATTGAGCAACTGATGCGTCATCGCTGTGATGCGCTGGTAGTACACGCCAAGAAAATTCCTGATGCCGACCTGGAAGTGCTGATGAAGCAAGTGCCGGGCATGGTGCTGCTCAACCGACTGCTGAAAGGCTTTGAATCGCGCTGCATCGCGCTGGATGACCGTTACGGTGCCTGGCTGGCAACGCGCCATCTGATTCAGCAAGGTCATACGCAAATCGCCTTTATCTGCTCGACCCACCCTATTTCTGACTCCGAAGACCGCCTGCAAGGTTACTACGACGCGTTGAAAGAGCACGGCTTGCCGTCCAACGACCGCTTAGTGGCGTGGGGCGAGCCGGACGAAGTCGGGGGTGAACAAGCGATGACGGAATTGCTGGGGCGCGGTAAGCAGTTCACAGCGGTGGCCTGTTACAACGACTCCATGGCGGCTGGCGCGCTGGCGGTGTTGAGTGATAACGGCATTCGCGTGCCGGAAGAGATGTCGCTGATTGGTTTTGATGATGTGCTGGTCTCACGCTATGTGCGTCCACGTTTGACCACGGTGCGTTATCCGATTGTCACCATGGCGCAGCAGGCGGCACAGCTGGCGCTGGCGTTAGCCAACGGCACGGAAATGCCGGAGGTGACCAATATGTTTAGCCCGACGCTGGTGAGAAGGCATTCGGTGAGCGGACCGGGTTGATTTCCAGGTGCGCATCAATGCGCACCGGGTCACAAATCCTGCGAATAGACCTTCACCCGCACATCCGGGAACTCCAGCGCATCACACTGATACTGCCAGCCAAAGCGCTCGTAGTAGCCGCCGAACGTTGACCACAGCCACAGCTTTTCATGCCCGCGCTTGCGGGCATAATTCAACACATGCTGCTGCAGCGCTTCACTCAGGCCATTGCCGCGCGCATGTTCATCCACATACAGCGCGGCGATCCACGGATAGAGATCCTGACGGCTGATGAGATCACAGCGCCAGAATCCCACCGTGCCCAACGGCACATCGCCATCCAGCGCCACAAAGGTCACCGGATACTCGGCACCGTTCAGGCTGCTGCGCACAATGCTGTCGTAAAACTCGCGCGACGTCCCTGCACCAAACGCCTGCCACAGCCAGTCGGTGATATGACTGGCGTGATGTGGGACTTCACTGAGTGGAACAATGTTGATCACATCAGCTCCAGCGCCAGCAGCTCCTGAATAGTCTGCGCACGACGAATTTCACGCGGAGCGCCATTCTCAAACAGCACTTCCGGAATCAGCGGACGGCTGTTGTAGTTGGAAGACATCGAAGCGCCGTATGCGCCGGTATCGTGGAACACCAGATAATCGCCGACCTGAGCCGCAGGCAGTGCACGCGTTTCGACTTTACCGCCTTCCAGCTGGGTGAACACATCGCCAGACTCGCACAGCGGCCCCGCCACCACGCTCTCCACCGTTGCATCACTCAATGCACGACCATCAGCTGGCAGCACAGAAATGTGGTGATAGCTGCCGTACATCGATGGACGCATCAGATCGCTGAAACCGGCATCCACCAGCACAAAGTGACGGCTGCCCATCTCCTTAACCGCACGCACCTGCGACACCAGCACGCCAGACTCCGCCACCAGGAAACGACCCGGTTCGATCTCCAGTTTCACCGCATGACCAAGATGCGCCGCAATGCGGTCACGTGCGCCACTCCACAAACCGAAATAGTGTTGGGTATCAATGGCTTCTTCGCCGAAGCGGTAAGGAATCGACAAGCCACCACCGGCTGAAATCGCTTCCAGATCCTGACCAAATTCGATGACCTGATCGACCATCGCGTCACACACCTGCTGCAGGTGACCGTAATCGACACCGGAACCGATGTGCATATGCAGACCCACTAATGTCAGGCCGTGCTGCTGAATCGCTGCCAGCGCCAGCGGCAGATCGCTATGCCAGATGCCATGCTTGCTGTTCTCGCCACCGGTATTGGTTTTTTGACTGTGCCCATGACCAAAACCCGGGTTGATACGCAGCCACACTTTATGGCCCGCAGAGACCGCGCCAAGCTGATGCAGCATATCCACAGAACCGGCGTTGACCGGCACTTTCAATTCCGCGATACGCGCCAGGGTTGGCTGATCAAAAACGTCAGCGGTGAAGACAATATCTTCGCCGCCCGGCTGGAAACCGGCGGCCAGCGCGCGCTCAATTTCACCCAGGGAAACGGAATCGACCTTCACGCCTGCGGCACGCATCAGGCGCAGAATATGAATGTTGGAGCAGGCTTTCTGGGCAAAACGCACCACGTCAAACGCGCTCAACTGCGCAATACGCTGCTGAATGATGGCGGCATCGTAGGCCCAGAATGGACCGGTATAACGCTGTGCCAGTGGCAGTAAATTAGCGGCGGTCAGGGCCGTTTCGGTGTTGTTCAGTGGACGTGGCATCTCAATTCTCCTGTGTCTTTGCCACTATTTAGCCACAGCCATTCAATTCAGAAAAATATCTGTTTTAGCGTCAGCTATACAAATATGATATGGACTAGCGGAGGAGCTATGGCAAAAATTAACTGGCGGCATATCGAAATTTTCCACGCGGTGATGACCAGCGGCAACCTGACGCAAGCCGCCGCGTTGTTGCACACCTCACAGCCAACCGTCAGCCGTGAGCTGGCGCGGCTGGAGCAGCAGCTGGGTCTGGAACTGTTTGAGCGAGTGCGTGGACGTTTGCAGCCCACGGTGCAGGGTTTACGGCTGTATGAAGAAGTTCAGCGATCCTGGTACGGCTTAGACCGCATCATGGATGCCGCCGAAGGTTTGCGTCAGTTCCGTCAGGGCGAGCTGTCGATTGCCTGTTTGCCGGTGTTCTCGCAGTCACTGCTGCCACCACTGCTGCAACCCTTTCTGCAACGCTATCCGCAGGTCAGCCTGAACATCATTCCGCAGGAGTCGCCGCTGCTGGAAGAGTGGCTGTCGGCACAGCGCTACGATCTGGGTCTGACCGAAACCCAGCATGCCCCGGCAGGCACCGAGCGCGTACCGCTGCTGACCTGCGATGAAGTGTGCGTGCTGCCGCCCAACCATCCGCTGTGCCAGCGTGAGGTGTTAACGCCGCAGGATTTTCAGGGGGAGAATTACGTCAGCTTGTCACGCAGTGATAGCTATCGTCAGCTGCTGGACTCGCTGTTCCATGAGCAACAGGTGGAGCGCCGTTTAGTGCTGGAAACGCACAGTGCGGCATCGGTATGCGCGATGGTGCGCGCCGGCGTGGGGATTTCGATTGTGAATCCGCTGACGGCACTGGACTATGCCGACAGCGGTGTGGTGATGCGCAGATTCAGTATTGCTGTGCCGTTCACCGTCAGTCTGGTGCGGCCACAGCATCGCCCGGCGTCAGCGCTGGTTGATCATTTCTGCGACCACCTGCAACAGCAGGTGGCCACCTTTACCCAACGCATTGCCGAGCGTCTGGTTTAAGCGCGTACCGTTTCGCCCTGCCCGCCTGATTTGCGGAAGGTGATCAGACAGATGACCAGACCGACCACCGCCAGTGCAGCGGCGGCGACCGGCACTGACGTCAGCCCGTAGCCTTTATCGATCACCGCGCCGCCCACCCAGGCACCGAGCGCATTACCAACGTTGAACGCAGAGATGTTCAGCGTGGAGACCAGGTTTGGAGCGTCTTTACCGTGGCGCACCACGTTAATCTGCAAGCCAGGCACGGTAGCGAAGGTCGCCATCGCCCACAGGAACAGCGTGATTTCCGCCAGCCACAGCGCGTGGCTGGTCCAGCTGAACAGCAGCGAGAAGACGGCGATCAGCACAAAGCTGAGGATCAGGCTGAAGGAAACTTTCCAGTCGGCCAGTTTGCCGCCGAGGATGTTACCGACGGTTAAGCCCGCGCCAATCAGGAACAGCGTCCAGCTCACGCCACGATCGGTGATGCCCGTGACCTGCAACAACAGCGGCGCGATATAGCTGAACAGCGCAAACATCGCAGCAGCAAAGAACACTGTCATCAGCAGCGACAGCCACAGTTTGCCATTTGCCAGCGCGCTGACTTCACTCGCCAGATGTACCGGTTTCTCTTCTTTGTTGGTTGGCAGACTGACAATCAAAGCGATAAAAGCGAGGATGCCGATGATCGCCACGCCCCAGAAGGTGGCACGCCAGCCAAACATCTGACCAAACCAGGTGCCGAGCGGCACACCCAGCACGTTGGCGAGGGTTAAGCCGGTGAACATCAGCGCCACCGCCGAGGCCTGACGGCTCGGTGCCACCAGACTCGCCGCCACTACCGCACCAATCCCGAAGAAGGCCCCGTGACAGAGTGCGGTGACCACGCGCGCCAGCATCAGCAGGTTGTAGGTGTACGCCAGCGCGCACAGCACGTTGCCGATGATGAAGATGATCATCAACAGAATCAGGGTTCGTTTACGCGGCAGCTTCGCCGTCAGCAACGCCATGATCGGTGCACCGATGGCTACGCCCAGTGCATAACCACTGATCAGCCATCCTGCTGAAGGAATCGTTACCTGCAGATCGCCCGCCACTTCCGGCAGTAATCCCATAATCACGAACTCCGTGGTGCCGATGGCGAACGCACTCAGCGCCAGCGCCAGTAATGCAACAGGCATAACACACTCTCCTAAAATGTTTTGCAGGCAGGCCGCACAACGAACGCCGTGCGGTTACAACGGACGCTTATAGATATTTGAACTGCGTCACATTCTGATTAAAGCACAGGCTTGGCAGCTCAACCAGCCTCTGCGCTGCAAGGCATCTTTGCTTGCAAAGCAATAATCCCTGCGCGGGAAAGTGACTGCAGCTGACCACTGAGACAGATGGCACTTTTCACGCTACGCTTGATTTAGCTGTGATCGTTGTCACAGCAATTCAGCTTTCGGCGAGAAATCAATCAGTAAAGGATGGGAGCGCATTGCCGATACCTCAACCAGTTACGCGGTGATGCGGTGTCAAACAATGCAGGGGGAACACCTATGCGATGGCTGATCGCACTGACAGTGGGTTGCCTGAGCGGCTGCTCCGTGGGGCACTATGAGTACAGCAAAGAAGCCGCAAAACGCGTCGATATGACCGTAACCGGCATTCCTACCGTGCTGGGCATTGGCGCGCTGGGCACCACCATTCCACTGACGCCTGAATACAGCTTAACGGCCGCGCACGTGGCGAAATACTCGATGTATCGGGTGAAAGCCTGGCATCCCGAGTGCGATATCGCCGTGGTGTACCACAAGAACACTGAACCCAATCTTCCCCCACCGTTCCGCAATAGCCATATCGGCGACAACGTCAATCTCTACGGTTACAGCTTTATCTCTGCCATGCCGGTGGCCTCAAGCGGCAAGAATTTGATCAACACCACACTGGCCAACGACTGGAATAAACCGAGTTGTGTGGTGGTCGCGGCGAATGCCGGTGTAGTGAAAGGCATGTCGGGTGGTGCGGTGTACAACGCCAGCGATGATACGCTGGCGGGGGTAATTGTCGGCTACAGCAGCGCGATTGACGACAATAAAAGTGGTAAGACCTTGTATAAGGATGTAGCGCTGTATGTGCCTTATTCGCGTTTTCAGGTGTGGCTGGATCAGGTCGTGAAATCGTAATTACGCTGGCACCCAGGCCCCTTTCAACTGCACCTGCGGGAAGCCGGCGGTCAGAATACGCAGTTCAGCGTCACGCGGAGTGTTGTCGCCCTGCCCCTGAATGCTGACGATATCCTGTGGGCAGGCGGAGAATGCCACGTAGCAATCCATCTCAGCGCGCAGCACAATGTAGTCGCCGGGCTTAGTCACCACCGGCAGCGTTTTCAACGTGATACCGTCCGGCTGCACCTGAATGTTCATAAAAATATTCAGTGACGCCAGATTACCGTGCGGCAGCTCGACACCTAATTCGCGCATGCCCTCAAACAGGTTATCGTGGCAGTTGCGGTGATACTCGGTGCAGCCCAGCAGCTCATAACGACGCGCATCGCAGGCCGCCATAAAGGAATCATGCACGCCGGGTGAGGTATCCGCCACCAGCGTCAGAATCGGGTGGCGCTGGCTGGTGATAAAGCTGTCACCGACTTTGGGATTAAGACGCTGATTCCACACGCGCGTCGCTTCCATACACATGTACTCAGTGACGTCTTCGGCGTTGTACGCCCAGCAATCCACTACCTGAGTGCCATGCAGATTGATCACCTGCACCGCTTCCCCTTTCTTCAGACGCACCGCTTTGCCGTAGCGCGCGGGAATGGTGATCGCTTCACGATGCTGATATTCAGCTGACATAGTGTTCTCCTGATTAATGCTGCATGCCGCGACGATAGCGCGTCATGCGAGATTCAAGGCCGCGTGCCAGCCAGTCGATCAGACTGTTGAGCAGCCAGTAACAAAGCGCCACCGTGAGATAGATCTCCAGCGGCGCGTAGGTATCTGAAATCGCCTGTTTGGCGGCGTACATAAACTCCTGCACCGAGACAATCGACAGCAGCGCCGAGTCTTTAATCAAACCAATCATCAGCCCGACCAGCGGCGATAGCATCTGCGGCAGGGTTTGCGGCAGCACCACATCCCGCAGCTGCTCGCTGCGGCTCAGGCCCAGCACGCGGCAAGCTTCCCACTGCCCCTTCGGCAATGCCTCTATTGCCGCACGAATAACCTGTGCGATATAGGGCGCGTAATAGAGCGTCAGGGCCAGCACGCCCACCACCGGCGATGACAGCGTGATGTCGTACTCTGGCAGCACAAAATAGAGCAGATAGATCACTACCAGCAGCGGCAGTGCGAGCGTTAAGCCGCTGTAGAGGTTGAGCAAGCGCAACCAGAACGGCGAAGCGCGCATTAGCAGTAATGCCATCAGCCCGCCCCACGCCAGCGAACAGAGTGCGGCGACAATGCACAGTTGCAGCGTGGCGATCATGCCGTCTCCCAGCGAAGGCAGGGAAGTGAGAATGGCTTGCCAATCCATCAGGCGATCCTCCGTTTAGCTTCCAGACGTCGGGCAGCGGCAATCAGCGGCATGGCGATCAGCAGATATCCAGCCGCCACCAGTAGCAGCACCTGCGTGGCTTCATAAGTGCGCGCAATCACAATCTGTCCGGCGTAAGTCAGTTCGGTCAGCGCCACCACCGAGGCCAGCGGCGTGGTTTTCAGCAGGATGGTGAACTCGTTAACCAGCATCGGCAGGCTGGCACGCATCACCTGCGGATTGATCACATACCACCAGGTTAAGAAGCGGCTGAGCCCCAACGTGCGTGCAGCTTCGAGCTGACCGCGCGTGACAAGTGAACGGTTCACGCGCAAAATCTCTGCCACGTAAGCACCGCTGTTAAGGCCGATGGCAATCACCGCGGCCAGCATTGGCTGACCGCCCAATCCCAAGCGCGGTAAGGTGAAAAACACCACGAACAGCTGCACGATGGCCGGTGTACCGCGCATCAGGCTGACATAGAGTCGGCCGATAGCGCGCCAGATCCAGGCACGGCGCAGTTGCAGGAAGCAGCCAAGCTGCCCCATCACCACGCTGACCAATGACGCCAGTACCGTGAGTACCAACGTCATCAGCAGGCCGTGTCCGAGTTCCGGCAGCGCGGCCACTACCTGTTGATCCAGCCCCATGCGTTACTCCGCGTTAAAGTCGTGCAGGTTTTCCGCCACCGACAGCAACAGCGGTGCCGGTTGATCGTTGCCCTCGATGCCGGTGTTGCAGGCCGAGACGATGAACTGCGTATCCATCACCACGCGACAGGTGATGCTGTCGCCTGCTTTGGTGAGGTTCGCCTCCGGCAGGATGTCGCCGGCTCGTGTCAGCTTGACGTGCATAAACAGGTTGATCGGGTCCGGCAGCTTCGGCACTTCCATGCCCAGGCGCGCCAGCTCGCCGCTCACCGCTTCCAAACAACCTTCACCCTGATACCCTTTTTCCGTCAGGAAGGCGCGGGTAGAGGCAGGCAGCAGCAGGTCGTGACGCTTCACGCTGTCTTTGCCCAGCACCATCATCGGACGGCGGCGGTTGTTCACCAGACGCATTCCGGAACCCAGCAGATAGCTGTTGCTGAAGACGCGAGTGTGATGCACCGACAGCCACACCGCCGGATCGGCGAGGCTGAAGCCAAACAGAGAAGCCACCGCGCCGTCGCCCTGCGCCGTGATGCGCAGCAACTGGCCGCGCAGCACCTTAATCGACCCGACGCTGCCCGGTTCCACCGTGACCGACTGAGCCAGCGTGCGCTCAGCGGTCTCTTCATAACTTTCACGCATTAACAGCATGATTCATCTCCTCTGCGTGAAACACGTCACTCACCACGATATCAATCGGCGTGACCTGTAAACCGTTGCCGGGAATGATGTCCTGCGGGCAGGACGATACCGAGCAAATCAGGTCGCACAGCGCTTCAAAGGTAATGCTGTCGCCTGCTTTGCTGTTGGGATCGGTCACTTCCATTCGGCCATCGGCGGTCACCGGACCGTTCTGGAACAGGTTGAACGGCTCAGGCAGCGAGAAGTACGTCACGCCAAAGGCTTTCATGCCCTCCAGCAGGTTGTCCACGCAGTTGCGATGGCCTTCGACGCCGAAATCGACACTAAAGCGGGTACGATCGCAGGCTGGCACGTTGGCATCGTGAATGCCGATGCTGTCCGCCAGAATCCGCAGCATCGGACGGTTTTCACTCGACCACAGCGCATCGCCGGGCTTGAAAAACAGCGAGCGTAGATGCTGGCGGGTATGCACCGGCGACAGCTTTTCGTTTAAATCATCGGCGTTAACGGCGACGAAATCCGCCGCCTGCTGCCCTTCACTGTCAATCACGGTAATAAACTGGCCCTTACGCACGCGGAAGGTTTTGCCATGGCCCGCAGGCACCGTCAGGTTGCACTGGCACATAATTACTCCTGGGGAATGAAATCGCTGGCGGGCACGGTAAAGGTGGTGCCGAGATACTGCTGCTGCAGTTTGGTCAGCTCGCCATCTTTCTGCATTGCCAGAATGTGGTCGCTAATGGCTTTGTTCAGGCTGCCGTCTTCTTTACGTGTCGCCCAGCCCATCCACTGCGATGGACCGACTTCACCCACCTGCGCCACTTTTCCGGCGTATTTTTTCGCGACCGGGGCCAGCACGGAGATGTCGTCATAAACGAAGTCCGCGCGTTTGGTCATCAGGGTGCTAACCGTCTGATCCAGCGAATCCACGTTGATGATAGTGATGGGTTTTTTACCCTCTTTTTTCAGCTGCTCGTTGAAGCCTTTCAGCAACTGCTCTGGCACGCTGGCGGTTTTTACCGCGCCACGCAGGCCAGACAGGCTCTCCGGGCTGAGCGTTTTGCCGCCGAAGGTGCTGGCTTCACTTTCACGTACCAGCACGCCGTTAACGGTTTTGCTATAAGGCACGGTGAACAGCACTTTCTTCGCGCGCTCGGCGGTGACGTTAAGAGAAGAACCTTCGGCGTTGAACGAGCCAGAGATCAGGCCCGGCAAAATGCCACTGAAGGCGGTTTTCTGAAACTCCAGTTTCACACCGAGATCTTTGGCGAAGGATTGCATGATCGCCACGCTATAGCCGGTGATCTCGCCTTTGTCGTCGGTGTATTCGTATGGAGGAAAGGTTGGATCGATACCAACGGTAATTTTGCCGCTGCTTTTGATGTCACTCAGGGTATCGGCTTGCGCCTGCGCCATGGTGCCAACGGAGAGAAGTGCGGCGATCAGCAGTGCTGTTTTTTTCATTGTGGTGTTTCCCTGGTGTTGGTGAAATGTCTTTTTCTACTGAGCATATTTTGTGCCAGTTTTTTCACCACCCAGCTAACACCTTTGGGGTAAAGAGGGTATTACTGAATAAAATCAGTTAGAAACAATTGTTTCTTTATTTTAAAAATTAGTTTCTCAGGTTTCATGGACGAGAAAATGGACTGCGAAGATGAGACGATAGTTGCACTTTTTTGGTGCGAATGCTGGCGCACGGCGCGCCAGAACGGGGCATTATTCGAGTTCGTCGAGGGATTGGTGCAAGGCTTCAACCTGCGCCAGATAATCATTGCTGGTTTTGCCCATTTGCCGGGCCACCAGTGAGCAGAGCAGATTGCATACGCCGGAGAGCGCGGCGGTGCTGTCGAACATCAGGCTGCTGTCGGTGTGGCAGCGCACCACCCACTGCGCGTGACGCGCTGGTTTGCCGGAGAGCACATCGGCGATATACAGCATCGGCACGTTGCGTTCTGCCAGCGCATTCATCGCCGCTTCCAGCGCAGGCATGCGACGACGCAGGCCAACACAAATCACCACATCCTGCTGATTCAGCGCCGCCAGATGCTCCGCCAGCGAATCGCCGGGACGCGGCAGCAAACGCACGTCAGGATGGATATGCACCAGATCGCGGTAAATCAGCTGGGCAATGGTCTGGCTGTGACGCCAGCCCATCACCACCACGCGGCGTGACTGCGCAATGGCGCTCACCGCCTGCTGCAGCTGTTCACTGTCGAGCGTGCGATAGCTGTTGACCAGATTAGCGATCTCTTTTTCCAGGTGCTGCTGCATGATGCTGGCCAGCGGTGATGCGGTTGGTACGGCCTGCAAATAGAGCGGTGAGCCGCTGCTCTGCATCTCACGCGCCTGCCGACGCGCGGCTTCATAGCTTTCGTAACCGAGATGACGGAAAAAACGCGTGGTGGTGGCTTTGGAAACGCCCGCGCTCTGTGCCAGTTCGGTGGCGGTATTCATCGCCAGCTGGCCAGGTGCCGCCAGCAGCACGTCAGCCAGACGCTGCTCGTGGCTGGAGAGTTGATCCCAGTGCTGTTGAATCCGGCCCTCTAACGTTGCCGCTTTTGCACTCATGGTGATTCCCTGAAAATAAAAAAACTATCCTGCACAGAGCGTGCCGGGTTGTCATCAGGAATTTTGCCAGGGGAATAGAAATGAAAATGCCGCCGGGTAAAAAGCAGCGCCATAAAAAAAGGCCACCATAATGGCGACCTCTAAGACTTACGGCAAAGTGCGCGGATTTATGCGCACCGTTTTGCCTTACTTACTGGTTGGACGCAGAGCCGGGAACAGGATCACGTCGCGGATGGTGTGGCTGTTGGTGAACAGCATCACCATACGGTCGATACCAATGCCGAGACCTGCGGTTGGCGGCAGGCCGTGCTCCAGTGCAGTGACGTAGTCTTCGTCATAGAACATCGCTTCGTCATCGCCTGCATCCTTCGCGTTAACCTGCTGCAGGAAACGCTCTGCCTGATCTTCTGCATCGTTCAGCTCGGAGAAGCCGTTACCGATTTCACGACCGCCGATGAAGAACTCAAAGCGGTCAGTGATTTCCGGGTTCTCGTCGTTACGACGTGCCAGCGGTGACACTTCAGCCGGGTATTCAGTGATGAAGGTTGGCTGAATCAGGTGTGCTTCTGCGGTCTCTTCGAAGATCTCAGTGACGACGCGGCCCAGACCCCAGCTCTTCTCTACTTTGATATGCAGCGATTTGGCAATCGCAACGGCTTTATCAAAGTCTTCCAGATCGTTCAGGTCGGTTTCCGGACGGTATTTCTTGATCGCTTCACGCATGGTGAGCTTCTCAAACGGTTTACCGAAATCGAAGGTGTGGTCACCATAAGGCACTTCAGTGGCGCCCAGCACATCCTGCGCCAGGGTGCGGAACAGGCTTTCGGTCAGCTCGATCAAATCTTTGTAATCCGCATACGCCATATAGAGTTCCATCATGGTGAACTCTGGGTTATGACGTGGCGAAATACCTTCGTTACGGAAGTTACGGTTGATCTCGAACACGCGATCGAAGCCGCCGACCACCAGACGCTTCAGGTACAGCTCTGGTGCAATACGCAGGTACATGTCGATGTCGAGCGCATTGTGATGGGTGATGAACGGACGGGCTGACGCGCCGCCAGGAATCACCTGCATCATTGGGGTTTCCACTTCCATAAAGTCGCGGTTAACCATGAACTGACGGATGCCGGCCATGATTTTAGAGCGCACTTTGAAAGTATTACGTGATTCGTCGTTAGAGATCAGATCGAGATAACGCTGACGGTAACGGGTTTCCTGATCGGCCAGGCCGTGGAATTTATCCGGCAGTGGACGCAGCGCTTTGGTCAGCAGACGCAGTTCCGTGATGTGGATCGACAGCTCGCCGGTTTTGGTCTTGAACAACTTACCGCGTGCGCCAAGGATATCGCCCAGATCCCACTTTTTGAACTGCTCGTTGTAGACGCCTTCTGGCAGATCGTCACGTGATACGTAGATCTGAATCTGGCCGCCAACATCCTGCAGGGTGGCAAAAGAGGCTTTACCCATGATGCGGCGGGTCATCATACGACCGGCCACGCTCACTTCAACGCCGAGCGCTTCCAGCTCTTCGTTCTCTTTTGCGTCATAGCCGGCGTGCAGCACATCAGACGTGGTATCGCGACGGAAATCGTTAGGAAACGCGATGCCCTTTTCACGCAGCGCGCTGAGTTTTTCGCGACGCGCTTTCAGTTCGTTGTTTAACTCAAGGGCGGCATCAGCGCTCTGCGGTTGTTGTTCAGACATGTCGGTTCCTTATAACCCTGCTTTTAAACTTGCTTCAATGAAGCGGTCGATGTCGCCATCCAGCACCGCCTGGGTGTTGCGCGTCTCTACGCCAGTGCGCAGATCTTTGATACGTGAATCGTCAAGTACGTATGAGCGAATCTGACTGCCCCAGCCAATGTCGGATTTGTTGTCTTCCGCGGCCTGCTTGTCAGCGTTTTTCTTCTGCATCTCATATTCGTACAGCTTCGCACGCAACTGCTTGAAAGCCTGATCTTTGTTTTTGTGCTGTGAACGGTCGTTCTGGCACTGCACCACAATGTTGGTCGGCAAGTGGGTAATACGCACCGCAGACTCGGTTTTGTTAACGTGCTGACCACCCGCACCCGAGGCGCGGTAAACGTCGATACGCAGATCGGCGGGATTGATGTCGATATCGATGTTGTCATCCACTTCCGGGTAGATAAACACCGAACTGAATGAGGTATGACGACGGCCGCCGGAGTCAAATGGACTCTTACGCACCAGGCGATGGACGCCAGTTTCGGTACGCAGCCAGCCAAACGCGTAGTCACCGATGATTTTAATGGTGGCGGATTTAGTACCGGCCACTTCACCATCTGACTCTTCAATGATTTCGGTTTTATAACCTTTGGCTTCTGCCCAACGCAGGTACATGCGCAGCAGCATACTGGCCCAGTCTTGCGCTTCGGTGCCGCCAGAACCGGCCTGAATATCCATGTAGCAGTCGGCGCTGTCATACTCGCCAGAGAACATGCGACGGAATTCGAGTTCGCCCAGCTTGGCTTCTAAACCATCCAGCTCGATAACGGCTTCGTTGAAGGTCTCTTCGTCGTCGGCTTCTACCGCCAGATCCAGCAAGCCCTGCACATCTTCCAGGCCCTGACGCATATGATCTAAGGTTTCTACTACCGCTTCCAGCGAAGCACGTTCTTTACCCAGCGCCTGCGCGCGTTCAGGTTCGTTCCAGACGTCAGGCTGTTCCAGCTCGGCGTTTACTTCTTCGAGGCGTTCTTTCTTGGCATCATAGTCAAAGATACCCCCTAAGAACGTCGCTGCGCTCGGTGAGGTCTTGAATACGATTTTTGACCGGATTAATTTCAAACATGGCTTTTCAGTCTTTTTTGACGATTCGGTGAAAGGGGATAAAAAGTAACGCGCTAGTTTACCCGAAACTGCGCGTACTTTGTAGCATTGCAGGTATGCGAGATAGCGCAACAGAATGCGCGGTTATACCGGCCAGATATGGTCGATAATCAGTTGAACCGAGCGGTTGCCACGGTATTCGTTGATATCGAGTTTGTAGGCTAGCTTCACCTGGCGCACGCTGGTATCCGGCCACAAGGTCGTATCAACGTTAAACGCGATGCCATCCAACAGTGGGCCGCCGCCCAGTGGCTCAATCATCACCTTGAGGTGGCGCTCGCCCACCAGCTTTTGTTGCAGCAATTTGAACTGGCCGTCGAACACTGGCTCCGGAAAAGCCTGGCCCCAGGGACCGGCTTCACGCAGCATTTCAGCGGTGTGCAGCGTGAACTCCTGCGCATGCAGTTCGCCATCGGACCAAATCACACCCTGCAGCGCCTCACCATCCAACCACTCGTCGATCAGCGCGGCGAAGCGTTCGCGGAACAGATCATACTTCTCGGTTTCCAGCGACAGGCCCGCCGCCATCGCGTGGCCGCCGAACTTAATCATCATGCCCGGATAGAGCGTGTCGAGACGCTCCAGTGCATCACGTAAGTGCAGCCCCGCAATCGAGCGGCCCGAGCCTTTAAGCGTGCCGTCGCCCGCTGGCGCGAAGGCGATGACCGGACGATGAAAACGCTCTTTGAGACGTGAGGCCAGAATGCCGACCACGCCCTGATGCCACTCGGGATGGTAGAACGCCAGGCCAAGCGGCAAATCGGTGTGCTGGCGCTCAAGCTCATCGCACAGCGCCAACGCCTCGCTTTTCATGCCCAGCTCAATCTCTTTGCGCGTCTGATTCAATGCATCAAGCTCATTCGCCAGCATGCGTGCCTGCGCGATATCTTCGGTAAGCAGGAGCGCCACGCCCACTGACATATCATCAAGACGGCCAGCAGCATTGAGACGTGGCCCGACAGCAAAACCGAGGTCGCTGGCCGCCAACTGACGCGCATCGCGGTTGGCGATCTCCAGCAGCGCGCGAATCCCCGCCCGGCATTTTCCAGCGCGGATGCGGCTCAAGCCCTGCCACACCAGAATGCGGTTATTGGCATCCAGCGGCACCACGTCAGCCACTGTACCTAGCGCCACCAGATCCAGCCACTCCGCCAGATTGGGCTCGTTTCGGCCATCACTAAACCAGTTCTGCAAACGCAGGTGTGCACGCAGCGCCAGCATCAGATAAAACGCCACGCCCACACCGGCCAACGACCGCGAAGGGAAGGCACTGTCATTGAGATTCGGGTTAACGATCGCTTCCGCTGCTGGCAACGTTTCGCCAGGCAAGTGGTGATCGGTGATCAGCACGGGAATACCGTGCTGATGGGCGGTTTCTACGCCTGCATGGGAAGAGATGCCGTTATCCACGGTGAGAATCATCTCCGCACCGCGCGCGCGCGCCTGCTCTACCACTTCAGGGCTCAGGCCGTAGCCATCTTCAAAGCGGTTCGGCACCAGATAATCGACATTGCCGCCCATGCTGCGCAGCGCTAAGACCGTTAACGCGGTGCTGGTTGCGCCATCGGCATCGAAATCACCGACCACGACAATACGGCGACCGGTTTCCAGCATCTGATGCAGTAAGGCTACCGCTTGATCGATGCCACCCAGGGTTTGCCACGGCAACAGATGTTTTGCACCACGCTCGAGCTCAGCGGCCTCTTTGACACCACGTTGCAGGTATAGGCGGCGCAGTAGCGGGGGTAAGGTATCAGGTAAGCTGGCGTCAGCCTGAATTTCACGCCGACGCAGTTCGACAGAATGCATCACTGTGGATTAACCGCCCCGCTTCTGGCCATCAAGAACCTGTTTCAGCTCCTGCGGGCCCTGATAGCCCGGGATCATCGCGCCGGTGTCGGTGAGAATCGCTGGGGTGCCCTGAATGCCATACAGGATGCCGAGTTGGTAATGCTTATCCAGATCAATCTTACAGGTCGCTGGTGCATCCATTTGCGGTACATCGCCTTTCATCGCGGCATCAAAGGCTTTGTTGCGATCGGCGCTGCACCAGATGGCACGCATGGCTTTTTCCACCTGGCCGTGCAAACCTTCACGCGGGAATGCCAGGTAACGAACGGTGATGCCCAGCGCATTGTAGTCGGCTATCTGCTCATGCAGCTTGTGGCAGTAGCCACAGGTGATATCGGTAAACACGGTAATCACATGCTGCTCTTTTGGCGCTTTGTAGACGATCATTTCCGGCGCCAGCGCGTTCATTTTTTTGTCCAGCAGTTGGTTAGTCACGTTCACCGGCTGTGCACCGCTGACATCGTACAGCGGGCCCTGAATCATGTGTTTACCATCTTCAGAGACGTACAGCACACCGCTCTCGGTCAGCACGGTTTTCATGCCTGGCAGCGGTGAAGGCTGAATCTCGGTCTGCTGCAAACCGAGTTTTTTCAGGGCTTGCTGAATCGCGCTGTCATCGGCATGAGCCAGACCGGCAAAGGCGCTGACCAGCAATGCCAGCATCGTTAACTGTTTTTTCATCTCAATTCCTTGTTGCCGCGGTTCAAGCACGCGGATGATGCTGTTGATGTAACTGACGCAGGCGCTCAGTTGCTACATGCGTATAAATTTGGGTGGTGGAGAGGTCGCTGTGTCCCAGCAACATCTGTACGACGCGCAAATCCGCACCGTGGTTCAGTAAATGTGTGGCAAATGCGTGACGAAGCACGTGTGGTGATAGCTTTTCGCTGTCGATACCGGCAAGGGTGGCATAGTGTTTGATGCGATGCCAGAAAGTCTGACGCGTCATTTGTTGCGCGCGGTTACTGGGGAACATCACATCCAGCGTTTGCCCATTCAACAACCACGGTCGACCGTGCGCCATATAGTGCTCCAGCCAGTAAATCGCTTCTTCACCTAATGGCACAAGTCGCTCTTTGTTACCTTTGCCGATCACGCGCACCACGCCCTGACGCAAACTGATGTCGCTGAGGGTTAAACCCACCAGCTCCGACACACGTAAACCGGTGGCATACAGCAGTTCCAGCATCGCTTTGTCACGTAGCTCAAGCGGCACATCAATACTCGGTGCCTGCAGCAGACGTTCTACCTGGTTTTCACTCAGGTCTTTAGGCAATCGCTGCGGCAGTTTGGGCGCGGAGAGTAGTGCGCTGGGGTCGTCACTGCGCAGCTTTTCGCGATAGAGGTATTGAAACAGGCGACGCATCGCGCTGAGCGTGCGCGCAGAACTGGTGGCCTTGTAGCCGCCTTCGACGCGTTCGGCGAGAAACTGCTGAAGATCGAGCGCTTCCAGCGTCAGCAGCGTGCGTTCGTGGTGGTGTAGCCAGCCGGTGAGCGTTTGCAAATCCTGGCGATAAGACGCAAGGGTATTTTGCGCCAGGTTACGCTCAATCCAGAGCGCATCCAGAAATTGTTCAATCAGATCGCTATCCTGCACGGTTCCCCCCAAACACGTGTGAAATCGTGCTCATTATGCCTGAAAGTCACCTGCTTCTGGTACAATTGCGCCAAAGTGAGTTTCAGTCAGAGCATTAATTGCATGAATATCGGTCTGTTTTACGGTTCAAGTACCTGTTACACCGAGATGACGGCGGAGAAGATTCGCGATTTTATCGGTGAAGAGTTAGTCACGCTGCACAACCTCAAAGATGAGGATCCCTCGCTGATGGAGCAGTACGATTTGCTGATCCTCGGCATTCCCACCTGGGATTTCGGTGAGTTGCAGGAGGACTGGGAAGCAGTGTGGCAGCAACTGCCCGCGCTGAATTTGCAGGGTAAAATTGTCGCGCTGTACGGCATGGGCGATCAGGCCGAATATTCAGAATGGTTCCTGGATGCGCTCGGCATGCTGCATGAATTGCTGCAGCCGATGGGCGTGCAGTTTGTTGGTTACTGGCCGCTGGAAGGCTATGAGTTTGCCAGCAAAAAACCACTCACGGCTGACGGCACCCAGTTTGTCGGCCTGGCACTCGACGACGTGAATCAGTTCGAGCTGAGTGAAGATCGTGTCGAACAGTGGTGCGAACAGATTCTGACGGAAACGGCCGCACTGCTTTAACGCGACGCATCTCTGTCACGCAGAAAACAGCAGGCGCGCAGTGAGCGCCATGCATAGGGCGGCAGGTTATCCATCATCAACCACAGCCGCCAGCGCGTGCCCTGCTGGTTTTGCAACGTTAACAATACGCCGAAAGGCAACCAATCTGCCTGCCGAGCTAATTGCCAGCGCTTTCCATACCAATGCCAGTCACCCTGTTCATCCAGCCCTAAGCGACCGGTGCGCTGCCTGAGCCGACGCTCATTGCGCCCGCACTCCATCAGCATCAGAATCAGCAGCGGGGCTTTGCCCCACGCCCAGCCCTCGGGCCACTCAAGACTCAACAGCCAAACGGTGCCCAGCACATACAGCGTCACGTTAAGCGCCCGAGCGCTGCGTGACGGCTGCACATCACATTGGAACCGGTCCGCGTTCACGGTTGCGTTGCTGAATCAGTTGCACCATGCGCTTGAACTCTGGATCAGCGGGCTCGCCGTGGTTCATCAACCAGTTAAACAGGTCGGGATCGTCACTCTTGAGCAGGGCGATAAACACCTGCTTATCGGTGTCAGTGAGCGAGTCATATTCGTATTTGAAGAACGGCATGATGGAGACATCCAGCTCCAGCATGCCGCGACGGCACGCCCACTGAACGCGAGCTTTATCATGAATTTCCATGTGTCTTTTTTCCATGGCTGAAAACAGTGGCGCTCAGTGTACCTGCTTTTTTCTCTGCCTGCAGGCGCAGCGCTGAACACTGCGTGATATTGCGCACAACAGTTCTACCCATTGCAGGGTTATCACGCGATTTGTGCGCCAGATGAGGTAAACAGGTTGCAAAGCAGCACTGCTCTTTTAACATTGGAAGCAATATTGTTATTAATCAGGACGCACCCATGCCGATTTTCACCCTTCCGCCACGCCAGCCTGCTGCGGCCTCACGCCTGCCATTAACCCTGATCTCCCTCGACGAGTGGGCGCTGGTGTCGGTGCAGGGCAAAGACAGTACGTCATATCTGCAAGGCCAGGTCACTTTAGATGTTGCTGCAATGGACGCCACCCAGCATCGTCCGGCAGCCCATTGTGATGCCAAAGGTAAAATGTGGAGTAACCTGCGTCTGTTTCATCGCGGCGAAGGTTACGCCTACATCGTGCGCCGCAATCTGCGTGAGCAGCAACTTAACGAACTGAAGAAATATGCGGTGTTCGCCAAAGTCACCATCGCTGCCGATGATGATGCAGTGCTGCTGGGTGTGGCCGGTTTTCAGGCACGCACGGCACTGGCTGATGTGTTTGCCACCCTGCCGGATGCAGAAACACCGGTGGTACAACAAGGCGAGAGCACGCTGCTGTGGTTTGAACACCCCGCCGAACGTTTCCTGCTGGTGACCACGCTGGCTCAGGCAGAAACGTTGAAAGAGAAGTTAGCCGGTGCTGCACAGTTCAATGACAGCACGCAGTGGCTGGCGCTGGATATTGAAGCGGGCATTCCGGTGATTGAAACCGCCACCAGCGCGCAGTTGATTCCGCAGGCAACCAACCTGCAGGCGCTGGATGCGATTAGCTTTAAGAAAGGCTGTTACACCGGTCAGGAGATGGTGGCGCGAGCTAAATTCCGCGGGGCCAACAAGCGTGCGCTTTACTGGCTGGCGGGCAGCGCCAGCAAAGTACCGCAGGCTGACGGATCGATGGAGCTGCAAATGGGCGACAAATGGCGTCGTACCGGCACCGTATTGAGCAGTGTGCAGCTGGATGACGGTAGCGTGTGGGTGCAGGTGGTGATGAACAACGATCTGGAGCCAGACAGCGTACTGCGCGTGGAAGGTGATGAAGGCGGGAAACTGACGATTCAGCCACTGCCGTATTCATTGGTCGATTGATTTGCCTTTCCAGGTGCGCATGAATGCGCACCTTAAGTAACCCCGCATGTTTCCCCGTAAGGTCGCCATTTATGGCGACTTTGTCGAAAGTCACACCCGGTGGTGACACTTTTTATATCAACCGCTCAGTAAGCTCAGGCGACATAAAAATAGATCGCGCAGAAGTGCAACACGCTGCCACCCAGCACAAAGCCGTGCCAGATAGCGTGGTTGTAAGGAATACGCCGCGAGACATAGAAAATCACCCCTAGCGAGTAGACAATCCCGCCCGCAGCCAGCAACCACACACCTCCGGCTGACAGCCTGGTCGCCAACTGATAAATCACCACCAGCGACAGCCAACCCATGCTGAGATAGGTGAACAGAGACAGCGCTTTAAAGCGGTGTGCAATCGTCAGTTTAAAGATGATGCCTGCCAGCGCCAGGCTCCAGATCACCACCATTAACCCTTGCGCCAGCGGTGATTTCAGTCCCACCAGCAGGAAAGGCGTATAAGTGCCCGCGATCAGTAAATAGATCGCACAGTGGTCAAATTTCTTCAGCCAATATTTCGCTTTTTGGTGCGGAATGGCGTGATAGAGCGTTGAGGCGAGGAACAGTAAAATCATGCTGCCGCCATACAGACTGTAGCTGGTAATCGCAATGGTGTCGGCTCGCATTTCAACCGCTTGTGTTAGCAGCAACACCAATCCAACAATGCCGAATATGCAGCCAATTCCGTGGCTAATGCTGTTGGCGATCTCTTCGGCTAGCGAGTAGCCCTGAGCAAGTATACGATTCTGTGCCATGCGCTTCATTCCTGAATAACGGTGTAAGAACTGTGTTTTTTATAAACATCAGAGTAACCGGGAAAAATTTCAGAGTACACATGTACGCTAAAATAATATTGTGACAGGAGTGTGACCAATGGCTGACAGCAGCGCTCTGGGTAACGCTGCTTCAGTTTCGATGATTAAATCAGAAGATTAGCGGCCACCTGCCGCATCAATAAAGGTGCCGGTGACGTAAGAAGCGGCATCGCTTGCCAGCCAGATAATCGCGGCGGCGATCTCTTCAGCCTGCCCCCCGCGCTGCATTGGCAGTGAGCTGGCAACACGATCAACTCTGCCTGGTTCCCCCCCATCCGCGTGCATCTCGGTATAGATTAAGCCCGGACGCACGCTATTGACGCGAATGCCCTGCGCCGCCACTTCCAGCGATAAGCCTTTGGTCAGCGTATCCATGGCCCCTTTTGACGCCGCGTAATCAACATACTCGCCCGGCGCACCGAGACGCGCTGCCGCTGAGGAGACATTGATGATCGAACCGCCCTGACCGCCGTGTGCGGTGCTCATGCGCTTCACCGCTTCACGACAGCAGATAAAGGTGCCAGTAACGTTGGTGGCGAACACGCGCTGAATACGTTCAGCATCGAGATCTTCTACGCGGCACTGCGTAAACAAAATCCCGGCATTATTGACCAGCACGCGCAGGTTGCCTGGCTGCTGATCAAGCTGTTGGAACATGCGCACGACCTGAGCTTCATCGGCGATATCCGCCTGCACGGCAAAGGCGCTGCCGCCCTGTTCTTCGATCTCAGTCACGACCTGCTGAGCTTCAGTGGCGCGCTTACGATAGTTAACTGCAACACGATAACCCGCCTGCGCCAGCATCAAGGCTGTTGCGCGTCCAATGCCACGGCTACCGCCGGTGACTAATGCCAAATCCATGTTGCCTCCAAATAGAAAAAGGGCCGATTTCTCGGCCCTTAGATTAGGGATCAAAATGTGTTTAGCCAAAATAATTTGAGTTGCACAAGGCAGCAGGCTCCACCCTTCCCGCAAGCCCATATAAGTCCGTGAGCGAGGTGAATGAGTGCCGCCAATACAACGGCGGCCCTGAGCATAACGGCTAAATTATTGGTATTCGCTCATTGGAACACAGGAGCAGAACACGTTGCGGTCACCAAACACATCATCCAGACGCTTCACGGTTGGCCAGTATTTGTTGGCGCTACCTGCCGGGAACACCGCCAGTTCGCGGGTGTACGGATGCGCCCACTCGCCAACGATCTCCATCTGAGTATGAGGTGCATTTACCAGCGGGTTATCGTCAGCGGGCCATTCGCCGTCGGCTACGCGGTCAATCTCCATGCGGATGGAGAGCATCGCATCGATAAAGCGATCCAGCTCGATTTTGCTTTCGGATTCCGTAGGCTCAACCATCAGTGTCCCGGCCACCGGGAAGGACATGGTTGGCGCGTGGAAGCCATAGTCGATCAAGCGTTTGGCAATATCCAGCTCGCTGATGCCGGTATGCTCTTTCAGCGGACGAATATCGAGAATACATTCGTGCGCCACGCGACCATCGCGACCGGCATACAGAATCGGATAAGCCGATTGCAGACGGCTGGCAATGTAGTTGGCATTCAGAATGGCTACCGAACTCGCCTGCTTCAGACCCTCCGCGCCCATCATGCGGATGTACATCCAGCTGATTGGCAGAATCGAGGCACTACCGAATGGTGCGGCAGAGACTGCGCCTTGCTGCGTCAGCACACCATCAATTTGCACCACGCTGTGACCCGGTACAAACGGAGCCAGATGCGCTTTCACACCGATTGGGCCCATGCCTGGACCGCCACCGCCGTGCGGAATGCAGAAGGTTTTATGCAGGTTAAGGTGCGAGACATCTGCGCCGATGTAACCTGGCGTGGTGATGCCCACCTGGGCGTTCATGTTGGCGCCATCCAGGTAAACCTGACCGCCATACTGATGCACGATCTGGCACACTTCACGAATGGTTTCTTCGTACACGCCGTGGGTTGAAGGATAGGTCACCATGATGCAAGACAGCTCATCGCCAACCTGGGCGGCTTTCTCACGCAGATCGCCGAGGTCGATGTTGCCTTGTTTATCACAGGCCACCACCACCACTGCCATGCCCGCCATCTGTGCGGAAGCCGGGTTAGTACCGTGCGCAGAACTTGGGATCAGGCAGACATTACGTCCACCTTCGTTGCGGCTCTCGTGATAACGACGAATCGCCAGCAGACCAGCATATTCACCCTGCGCACCGGAGTTTGGCTGCATGCAGAGTGCATCGTAACCGGTGAGCTGTACCAGCCACTGTGACAGCTGGCCAATCATCTGCAGATAGCCTGAAGCCTGTTCTGCCGGGCAGAATGGATGCAGCTCGGCGAATTCTGGCCAGGTGATCGGAATCATTTCGGCTGCGGCGTTGAGTTTCATGGTGCACGAACCGAGCGGGATCATCGCCTGGTTCAGCGCCAGATCCTTTTTCTCCAGGCTGTGCATGTAACGCATCATCTCGGTTTCGCTGTGATGACGGTTAAACACTGGATGGGTCAGGAACTCACTTTCACGTGACATGCCTGCCGGAATAGCGCTGTTTTCCGCAGCGACGCTGGCATCCAGAGCATCAGTCTCCTGACCGTGCGCATCACCCAGCAGAATGGCAAACAGCGTCTGCACATCTTCGCGTGAGGTGGTTTCATCCAGCGTGATACCCACGCCGTTGAGCACGTCACTGCGCAGGTTGACGCCAAAGCTCAGCGCGCGATTCAGCACTTCGGCTTTATCGGCGACTTCAACCGTTAAGGTATCGAACCAGCTGTTATGACGCAGCTTCAGTCCACCGTTTTTCAGGCCAGCGGCCAGAATACTGGTCAGACGATGAATGCGCGAGGCGATGCGCTTCAGGCCCGCCGGACCATGATAAACCGCATACAGGCCGGCGATGTTTGCCAGCAGCACCTGTGATGTACAGATGTTGGAGTTGGCCTTCTCACGACGGATGTGCTGCTCACGGGTCTGCATCGCCATACGCAGTGCAGTGTTGCCAGCAGCATCACGTGAAACACCGATGATACGACCCGGCATTGAACGTTTGTGCTCATCGCGGCTGGCGAAGAACGCAGCGTGTGGACCGCCGTAACCCATCGGCACACCAAAGCGCTGAGCGGAACCGAAAACGATGTCTGCGCCCTGCTTGCCCGGTGCTTCTAACTGCACCAGCGCCATGAAATCGGCGGCCACGCTCACCACCACTTTGCGGCTTTTCAGCTCGGCAATCAGTGCACGGTAGTCATGCACTTCACCGCTGGTGCCCACTTGCTGCAGCAGCACGCCAAACAGGTCGTCGTGATCCAGCGCTTTGCTGGCGCTGTCGATGATCAGTTCAAAACCAAAGGTTTCTGCACGCGTGCGCACCACATCCAGGGTTTGCGGATGGATGTCTTCGGCGATAAAGAATTTACCGGCATTTTTCAGTTTGCTGACGCGCTTCGCCATCGCCATCGCTTCGGCGGCGGCAGTGGCTTCATCGAGCAGTGAAGCAGAGGCGATATCCAGACCGGTTAAGTCCAGCGTCAGGGTCTGGAAGTTCAGCAGCGCTTCAAGGCGGCCCTGCGATACTTCTGGCTGATACGGGGTGTACGCGGTGTACCAGCCTGGGTTTTCCAGCATGTTACGCAGGATAACCGGTGGGGTGATCACGGCACTGTAGCCCATGCCGATCCAGGATTTGTAGATTTGGTTCTGACTGGCAATGGCTTTCAGCTCTGCCAGCGCTTGCTGTTCGGTCGCGGCATCACCGACCGCAGGCGGGCCTGGCAATTGGATGTCGGCAGGCACGATGGCGCTGATCAGTGATTCCAGAGAGCTGGCACCAATCGCTTCCAGCATGGTGGCCTGCTGCGCGGGTGTAGGACCGATATGGCGCTCAATGAAGGCACCGTTGTGTTCAAGCTGGCTGAGAGTCTGGGTCATTTGCAGTAAATCCTGAATCGGGCTGGGTTACAAAAATGGCATTAAATCAGGCAGATAAAAAAGAAGGCGCTGCAATGCAGCACCTCCGATGACTACCGGTTACTCGTCGATAGCGCCTTTATAGGCATCGGCGTCGAGCATCGAATCAAGTTCTGAAACGTCGCTGGCTTTAATACGGAATAACCAGCCTGCGGCGTACGGTTCGCTGTTGACCAGCTCCGGTGCGTCGGCCAGCTCTTCGTTCACAGCAACGATTTCACCGCTTAGGGGGGCATAGATGTCTGAGGCGGCTTTCACCGACTCCGCGACGGCACAGTCATCACCGGCAGCGAAAGTGGCGCCCACATCAGGCAGATCCACAAACACCATATCGCCCAGCAGTTCCTGCGCGTGTTCGGTGATACCCACGGTGAAGGTGCCATCGGCTTCTTTACGCACCCACTCGTGACTATCGCGGTATTTCAATTCATTAGGCACATTGCTCATCGCCATTTCTCCTGAAAAATTACTGAGCGACCGGCTTGCCGGCGCGAACAAAAATCGGTTTGGTGACTTTCACCGGCATTTCACGATTGCGGATCTCTACAATCGCTTGCTCACCAATGCCCGCTGGCACACGTGCCAGCGCGATGCTGTAACCCAGCGTCGGGGAGAAGGAACCACTGGTAATAATACCCTGCTGTGGCTGACCTTGTTCATCGGTGAAACGCACCGGCAAGCCGTTTCGTAGCACCCCTTTTTCGGTCATGATCAAACCCACCAGCTTTTCAGTCCCATGTTCACGTTGCGCTTCTAGCGCCTCGCGACCGATGAAATCGCGATCGGCAGGTTCCCAGCTCACCGTCCAACCCATATTGGCCGCCAGCGGTGAAACACCTTCATCCATTTCCTGACCGTAGAGATTCATCCCTGCTTCCAGGCGCAGCGTGTCACGCGCACCCAGGCCAGCCGGTTTGACGCCTGCTGCCAGCAGTTTCTGCCAGAAATCGGCCGCTTCACTGTTCGGCATCGCAATTTCATAACCGGCTTCACCGGTATAACCGGTGGTGGCGATGAACAGGCTTTCGCTTTGCACACCAAAGAACGGTTTCATACCTGCCACCGCTTCACGCTGCGCCGCAGTAAACAACGTCTGTGCTTTCTGCTGCGCTTGCGGGCCTTGTACGGCAATCAGTGCCAGGTCGTCACGCTCGGTGAGTTCGACACCAAACGGCTGAGCGTGCTGTTTGATCCACGCCAAATCCTTCTCACGCGTCGCGGAGTTCACCACTAAGCGGAAAAAGTCTTCGGTCATAAAGTAAACAATCAAATCATCAATGACGCCAGCCGAAGCATTCAGCATGCCGGTGTAGAGGGCTTTGCCGGGTTGCGTCAGTTTGGCGACATCGTTGGCCAGCAGATAACGCAGGAATTCACGGGTGCGGACACCGTGCAGATCGACGATGGTCATGTGGGAAACATCAAACATACCGGCATCGTTGCGCACCACATGATGCTCATCCATTTGCGAGCCGTAATGCAGTGGCATCATCCAGCCATGGAAGTCCACCATGCGCGCACCGCATGCCTGATGCTGTTCGAATAGAGGCGTTTGCTGAGTCATAACCATCCTGTGAAAACAAGTGAGTGTGACGCGCCTGCGCCGCCTATACAGGCTGACGCAAACGTTCTCTTTGTGCTGAAGTTACCACCGAACGCGGCGATTAACCATAAGGAAAACGAGGGCGAAACAGTACCACCCTTCAGCACGCACCAAACCCACCACAGCACAATTCACTGCATTTTTGTGATTAACCGCGCATAAAATACAATTAATAACGATAAACACAGCCTGATAATGGAACACACGCCTCAGTACGGGAAATAGGTCCGGCGAACCCGCGACACCTTCATTAGTTAAAGTAATGCGAATTGGCGAGTAAAATTAGAATAAATCAAACGAGGCGCAATTTGAGTGCAGAGGCGCACCAGAGCAGTGCATAGGGTGAAAAAGCTAATTAAAATGCGCTTGTCCAAACACAGCCTGCAACGTCCCAGTGCAGACGTAACTGTCACTTTAGGAGCGGCTTTTGGTATGACGAGACAGTGATTCATGCAAAAAAATGGCGCCTGAATCGGCGCCATTTAACGAGAATTTAACGAATCCAGCTGGGCATATCATTTAGCCCCATGGCCTGCTTCAGCATCATCGGTTTGACGCCCGGCAATGTGTCAGCCAGTTTCAATCCCACATCACGCAGTAGCTTTTTCGCCGGATGGGTGCCGGCAAACAGCTCACGGAATCCCTGCATGCCCGCCAGCATCATTGCCGCACTGTGCTTGCGGCTGCGCTCATAACGTCGCAGATAAAGGTGCTGCCCGATATCTTTCCCTTCCTGATGCAGGCGACGAATTTCACCGATCAGTTCCGCGGCATCCATGAAGCCAAGGTTAACGCCCTGTCCGGCCAGCGGATGAATGGTGTGCGCGGCATCGCCCACCAGTGCCAGGCGGTGCGCGGCAAAGTTACGAGCATAGCGCGCCATCAGTGGGAAGGTTTTGCGCTCGCTTTCTACGTGGCATAAGCCTAAACGCATATCGAAGGCTACTGACAGATGCTGGTTGAACAGCGCTTCTGGCATCGACTGCACGCGGGCCGCTTCTTGTGGCGACAGCGACCAAACGATGGAACACAGGTGCGGGTCCTGCATAGGCAGGAACGCCAGAATGCCGTCGCCATGGAACACCTGACGCGCAATTGCATCGTGCGGCATATCGGTGCGGATATTGGCGACCAGCGCGTGATGATCGTAATCCCAGAAGGTAATCGGGATATCGGCTTTGTCGCGCAGCCACGAGTTTGCCCCATCCGCGGCAATCAGCAGGCGCGCACTCATCATGCTGCCGTCCTGCAAAGTGACGAACGCTTCGTTGTCGCCAAAGGCCACCTGCTGCAACTGCGCAGGGGCAAATAAGGTGATATCGCTGCACTGACTGGCGCGCTGCCACAGTGCGCTGTGAATCACTTCGTTTTCAATAATATGGCCGAGATGGGATAAGCCTTGCTGCTCATCATCAAAGCTGATGGAACCAAAGCTGTCTTGATCCCACACTTCCATGCCGTGATAGGCACTGGCGCGCAACGCCAGGATACTGGACCAGACATCCAGCTTTTGCAGCAGACGTTCGCTGGCAGCATTGATCGCCGAGACGCGAATCGATGCGGCGCTCGCTGGATCAAATTGTGGCTCAGGTGCTTTCTCCAGCACGGCAACGCGCAGGCCGCTGCCCTGTAATCCGCAGGCGACGGCCAGACCTACCATACCGCCACCGGCGATAGCCACATCAAATGTTTGCATTGCTGCCCCTTAATTCATGCTCAACGCTTCACCCAGCCGAGCGTGCGCGCGGCAAGTGGGTTTCGCAGCCATGGCAGATGGTCCATTGCCACCAGCCCAAGATTTCTTCCCGCCACTAAGGGCGCATAACGATTGGCAAACAGCCGCACCAGACCATCGGTCACGCCGATTGTCGCGGCGCGATCCGGTTGACGGCGTGCAGCGAAGTGCTGCAAAACGCCATAGCTGCCAACATCCTGCTGCTGACGATGCGCGCCTGCCAGCGTTTCCGCCAGCGACATCACATCGCGCAAGCCCAGGTTAAAACCCTGGCCCGCAATAGGATGCAGCGTTTGCGCCGCGTTGCCCACCAACGCCAGGCGATGCGCCACCTG
The DNA here is from genome assembly GCF_011752685.1 of Candidatus Pantoea communis. Lineage (NCBI taxonomy): Bacteria > Pseudomonadati > Pseudomonadota > Gammaproteobacteria > Enterobacterales > Erwiniaceae > Pantoea > Candidatus Pantoea communis. The sequence continues at coordinate 115,039 of NZ_VWXC01000004.1, read as the reverse complement.
ACGCTCTGCGGTTTGCAGCGCCAGCGGGTACACTTCGCGCTGGCCGGCATGGGTAAAACGCCCTAAGCGCCAGCCAAACGCCTGCTGAAGCTCGTGCAGGAAGGTCGCATCATCCCACTGTTTAACTGTCGCTTCTGCCTCGACGGGATGGCACCACACCAGCGACATGCGATTGCCAGACATCGGTAATAGCGCCAGCGGACCGTGCTCGGTGAAGCGTTCAAAAGCACGCCCCTGATGCGGTTGCTGCGTGGTGACGTTGGCAATCACCGCCAGCTGCTGATAATCGTCCCGCTGCCAGGTCATACCGCATGACGCCGCAAGGGGCGAACGTGAGCCATCGGCTGCCACCAGCAACGCGCCCTGTAGCTGCTCGCCGCTGTTGAGTGTCACTGTGACAGATTCAGCTGATCGCACCACCGTCGTGACGTAATCCGGGCAGCGCAGCGTCACACCAGGCGCACTTTTCAGACGCTGGAACAGGCGCTGGCCCACATCAAACAGCTCAACCACCTGCCCCAGCGCTGGGACCTGATAATCATCCGCCTTTAGCTGCACAAAACCGGTGTGGCCACGGTCAGAGACGTGAATATCCGTGATCGGCGTGCCGCAATCTGCGAGCGAGCGCCATACATCGATATCCGCCAGCTGCTGACAGGTGCCCGCCGCTAACGCAATCGCCCGGCCATCAAAGCCCGGATGTTTGCGGCTATCCGGCAGACTGCGCTCAATGAGCGTGACGGGCAGTTGGCCTTGCGTCAGATGCGAAATCGCCAGCGCCAGGGTTGCCCCGGTCATGCCGCCGCCTGCAATCAAAATGCTCATGCGTGGCGTGCCGCTGCCATCAAGGCTTCAATTGCCTCTGCATCTTTTACTACGCTGTCGGTCAGGTTTTCGTTGCCGTCAGCGGTGATCACGATGTCATCTTCGATACGGATACCGATACCGCGATACTGCGGTGGGACTTTGGCATCCGGCGCAATGTACAGGCCAGGTTCAATGGTCAGCACCATGCCCGGTTCGAGAATGCGGTCACGGCTTGGTGTACCGTAATGGCCGACGTCATGCACATCCAGCCCCAGCCAGTGACTCAAGCCGTGCATGAAGAACGGGCGGTGCGCCTGCTCTTCGAACAGCGTATCGATATTGCCTTCCAGAATACCGAGATCGACCAGACCGGTGATCATGATGTGCACCACTTCGTCATTGACGTCGTGGATGCTGATGCCAGGGCGGAACATCGACAGCGCTTTGTACAGCGAGGCCAGCACGATGTCGTAAATCTCGCGCTGAGGTTGCGTGAATTTGCCATTAACCGGGAAGGTGCGGGTGATGTCCCCGGCATAACCGTGGAATTCACAACCCGCATCAATCAGCACCAAATCACCATCGCGCATTTCACTTTCGTTTTCGGTGTAATGCAGGATGCAGCCGTTCTCACCCGATCCCACAATGGTGTTGTAAGAAGGGAAACGTGCGCCGTGGCGATTGAATTCATGGTGAATTTCGCCTTCGAGCTGATACTCAAACATCCCCGGACGGCAGGCTTGCATCGCACGAGTATGTGCCAGCGCACTGATTTTTCCTGCGCGGCGGAGGATTTCAATCTCAGCTTCGCTTTTGAACAGGCGCATATCGTGCACCCACGGACGCCAGTCGGTGACAGTGGCAGGCGCGCTGAGATTCTGACGGAAGCCGCGACGCAGTTTTTCCAACGCGCTGAACAACCGTTGGTCAGCTTCTGCGTACTCACCCTGAGCGTGATACACCACATCAAGCCCGTTGAGCAGCTGATGCAATTGCTCACCGATGTCATCCCACGGTAAAGCGCGGTCAACGCCAAGCTTAGCGGGTGCGGCATCTTGCCCGAGGCGGCGGCCAAACCAGATCTCAGCGGTAAGGTCGCGAACTCGATTGAACAGCACGCTGTGGTTATGCTTGTCATCACTTTTGATCAGCACTAGCAGCGCCTGCGGTTCATTGAACCCGGTGAAATACCAGAAGTCGCTGTTTTGGCGGAAATTGTATTCCGTGTCGTTGCTGCGGGTCACTTCAGGTGCAGCGAAAATCAAAGCGGCGCTGCCAGGTGCCATACGGGCAATCAGCGCCTGACGACGTTGCTGGAAAGTATCCAGTGTAATCATGTTTGCACTCCCTGTTGAAACGGGCACCACGCGCCCGCAATAACGCACTTAGTGTAACGTTGGCTTTTGCACTTCCGGCGCAGTTGGCGTGTGCTGACGAGTGAATGTGTCATGGCAAAGCAAGGCCGCCACGCGCACATACTCAATCACTTCTTCCAGCGACTGCTCCAGCTCTTCCTGATCTTCATCTTCGTCGTAACCGAGCTGCGCGATGGTGCGCAAATCATCAATCGCTTCGCCGGTTTCGCCAGTGACTTTATCCAGCTTCGGCTGCGTAACGCCTAAGCCGAGCAGGAAATGATTGACCCAGCCCGCGAGCGCATCCGCGCGATCGAAGACGGTGATATCATCATCTTCCGGCAGCATCAGCTGGAACATGAAACCCTCGTCTTCCAGCGTATTGCTCAGATTTTCATGCAGCGCCTGCAGCGGCTGTGACAGGCTTTGTGAAAACGCCATGCCTTCGTTGGTGAGGTCATGGACCATGGTTTTCCAGCGGGTGTCTTTATTGCCACCACACAAAATGCCGGACAGCAATCCGTGCATTTCGGCTGGCGTCATGCCCACGCCCTGCTGAGAAAGGGCTGCGGCTAGCGCGTTGTAACCAGGAGTTTCGTTCTGTAAAGACATAGGCTTTGGTCGTCGTTGGCAGAATAAGTTCGTGTTATGCTACCACCAGGTGCCTCAGGGTTTCCAGAAAAGGGGTTGTAACTTATATCGCGGCTCTATATAGTTGCGCACCTCCCAACCCATTGACAGGTAAGGGAGATGCGAACAGAGTAATCAGTCAGGATGGTGGCATGTCTGCACAACCGGTAGATATTCAGATTTTTGGTCGTTCATTGAGAGTAAATTGTCCTCCCGAACAGCAAGATGCGCTGAATCTGGCTGCTGAGGATCTCAATCAACGGTTGCAAGATTTAAAAGTTCGCACTAGAGTCACCAATACAGAGCAACTGGTGTTCATCGCCGCCTTAAATATCTGCCACGAGCTGGCACAGGAAAAAGGCAAGACGCGCGACTATGCAGCAAACATGGAACAACGTATCCGCATGCTGCAGCAGACCATTGAACAAGCATTAGTTGAGCAAGGTCGCATAACTGATCGCCAGGGCCCTAAATTCGAATAACACTTCATGGTACTCGTGTTAGAGTGACGGTGAAGTCAATTTTCTCTGAGATGTTTGCAAGCGGGCCAGTCCCCTGAGCCGATATTTCATACCAACAGAATGTGACGCTCCGTAACCTGTGAGCATGCTCGGTCCGTCCGAGAAGCCTGATGGTTGCGACGGCATATTCACCTTGAACCAAGGGTTCAAGGGTTACAGCCTGCGGCGGCATCTCGGAGATCTTCTCTTTCGTCCCCTTCGCCAGAGACTCATGTTTCAGCAAGGCGGCAAGCAAATGAATCCCAATCAGCTTAACAAATTGAGTGATTGGGGTGCATGAGCGCAGTTAACCCCCCTGTACCTGAAGTATGACGCGAATCTCCCGCTTCGCATGATATAGTTGGCCAAATAGCCGACTCTGCCGGGGGGCATCATGACCGCACCTTCCCTACTTGATCGCCAGGACATTCGTCAGCATGTGCGCCATCTGCGTCGCAACCTTACGCCTGAACAGCAGGAACAAGCTGCCGATCTGCTCGCCGAGCACGCTATCAACTTTGCGCCTATCGCTAATGCTCAACGCATCGCGCTGTTTTTATCTGTCGATGGTGAAATCAACACCCGCCCGCTGATTGCCAAGCTGTGGCAGCAGAAAAAGCAGGTTTATTTGCCGGTACTGCATCCTTTCGCTCCCGGCCATCTGCTGTTCCTGCGTTATACACCTGAGACCTCACTGACCCCGAACAAATTGCGCATCCCGGAACCGCCGCTGGATATCACGCAGATGGCCACACTCGATCAGTTGGATGTGATGCTGGTGCCGTTAGTGGCATTTGACCACCAGGGTCAGCGATTGGGCATGGGTGGAGGTTTTTACGATCGCACCCTGCAGCACTGGCAGCAGCATGGCTTTTTACCGATGGGCATTGCGCACGATTGCCAGCGTGTTGAGGCATTGCCAGTCGCGGCATGGGATGTCCCCTTGCCTGCTATTTTGACGCCGTCAAAGCTGTGGCAGTGGGATAGCGCCGAACGATAAAACAAAGGGCGCCAAACGATGTGGCGCCCTGAGCAATCAGCAAGATGAACGGGCACGCATGGTGCCCTGAATCATCAGTACAGCAGACGGGCGCGAATGGTGCCCGGAATCGCTTTCATCAGCTGCAGCGCTTTTTCCGCCACATCTTCTTCTGCATCGATATCGATAACCACATAACCCATTACCGGCGAGGTCTGCAGATACTGAGCGGCGATGTTGATGCCCTGCTCGGCAAAGATCTGGTTAATCGCGGTCAGCACGCCAGGACGGTTCTCATGGATGTGCAGCAAGCGGCTGACGCTAGCAGCGTGCATCGGCAGAGACACTTCCGGGAAGTTAACCGCAGACAGCGTAGAACCGTTGTCAGAGTATTTCGCCAGCTTGCCCGACACTTCCAGGCCGATGTTTTCCTGCGCTTCCTGAGTCGAGCCCCCGATATGTGGCGTCAGGATCACGTTATCAAACTCGCACAGCGGTGAGTTGAACGGATCGCTATTGGTCGCTGGTTCAACCGGGAAGACGTCGATGGCCGCGCCGGACAGATGCTTATTCGCCAGGGCGTTGCACAGGGCTGGAATATCAATCACGGTGCCGCGTGCGGCGTTGATCAACAGTGCGCCCGGCTTCATCAGCGCCAGCTCTTCAGCGCCAATCATGTTTTGCGTTGAAGCATTTTCTGGTACGTGCAGGCTGACCACGTCGCTCATATTCAGCAAATCGGACAGGTGACGAACCTGTGTCGCATTACCCAGCGGCAGTTTGGTTTCGATATCGTAGAAGAACACGTGCATGCCAAGGCCTTCTGCCAGTACGCCCAGCTGCATACCGATATGGCCGTAGCCAATGATGCCCAGTTTCTTACCGCGCGCTTCGAACGAGCCGTTAGCCACTTTGTTCCAGATACCACGGTGAGCTTTGGCGTTCGCTTCAGGGATCCCGCGCAGCATCAGCAGCATTTCACCAATCACCAGCTCAGCCACTGAACGGGTGTTAGAGAATGGCGCATTGAAGACCGGCACACCGCGTTTTGCGGCCGCATTCAGGTCAACCTGGTTAGTACCGATACAGAAACAGCCCACTGCGACCAGCTTCTCAGCCGCCGCAAAGATCTCTTCAGTCAGTTGGGTACGGGAACGGATACCAATGAAGTGCGCATCGCGGATGGAGGACTTCAGCGACTCCGCATCCAGTGCCCCTTTGTGGAATTCGATGTTGGTGTAACCTGCAGCACGCAGATTATCCAGTGCACTCTGGTGAACGCCTTCCACCAGCAGGAACTTAATCTTGTCTTTTTCCAGTGATACCTTTGCCATTTCCCGACCCTATTCAGAATTCAACGAGGACTACCATAAGGTAGCCTTCTGCCAAAATATCAAAAATTTCGAGCGCGGCAATACAAACGATTGCCTGACCGCCAGCACGCGCCCACGTTGAGGCAGCACAAAGCCGTACAAAATCGTGGGATGCGAGTGCGCCGAAGTACGAACCTGCTGTTGATGAATCTTTTGTGACATAAGTCACCAAATTTCACCCCAGCAAGAAAAGATGTTTTGCAGATGGAAATAACCGGCGCAGCACTCGCGCCGGTGAGTACGCTATCAGATCAATAAGTGATGGTTTTCACACCCTCTGCCGTGCCGATCAACGCCACATCAGCACCACGCGCAGCAAACAAGCCCACGGTGACCACGCCCGGCAGTGCATTGATGGTTTTTTCCAATGCAATCGGGTCGAGAATACGCAGATTATGCACGTCGAGAATAATGTTGCCGTTGTCGGTCACCACGTTCTGACGATACTCCGGCTGGCCCCCCAGCTTCACCAGTTCACGCGCGACAAATGCACGCGCCATCGGAATCACTTCCACCGGCAGCGGGAAGTTACCCAGGATATCCACCTCTTTGGAGGCATCCGCAATGCAGATGAACTTCTTCGCCACCGCTGCGACAATTTTCTCACGCGTCAGCGCTGCGCCGCCGCCTTTGATCATCTGCATCTGTGGATTGATTTCGTCCGCGCCGTCAACGTACACCGACAGCTCATCCACATTATTCAAATCAAAAACCGGAATCCCCAGGGCTTTGAGTTTTTCCGTCGAGGCTTCCGAACTGGAGACCGCGCCTTCAATTTGATCTTTCATGGTGCCGAGCGCATCAATAAAATGCGCCGCTGTTGAACCGGTACCAACGCCAACAATGGTGCCGGGTTGCACGAATTGCAGTGCTGCCCAACCAACCGCTTTTTTCAGTTCATCCTGGGTCATGGTATGTTTAAAACCTGTGCGACATCGAAGTGCGCGTAGTATAAAACAAGGCGTCGTGAAAATGCGCGGCTGTTAACGCATCGATTTAAGCCTTTGGAAGCCAGCCCGCAAAAATCCGCCGCAGCACAATATGACAGTTTTGTGGCATAGTACTTTCCATCCTGAACGAGAGAGAACAACAATGAAACGCCCGGATTATCGAACGCTTCAGGCGCTGGATGCTGTGATTCGCGAGCGCGGTTTTGAGCGTGCGGCCCAAAAACTCTGCATCACGCAGTCTGCGGTGTCACAGCGCATTAAACAGCTGGAAAATTTATTTGGTCAGCCGCTGCTGGTGCGTACCGTGCCGCCGCGTCCGACCGAGCAAGGACAAAAACTGCTGGCACTGTTACATCAAGTCGAGTTGCTGGAAGAAGAGTGGCTGGGTGATGACAACGGCGGCACCACGCCATTGCTGCTGTCACTGGCGGTCAACGCCGACAGTCTGGCGACCTGGCTGCTTCCTGCGCTGAAAGATGTGCTGGCCGATTCACCGGTGCGCCTGAATCTGCAGGTCGAAGATGAAACCCGCACTCAGGAACGCCTGCGTCGTGGTGAAGTGGTCGGTGCCGTCAGTATCCAGCCACAACCGCTGCCAAGCTGTCTGGTGGATCAATTGGGTGCACTGGATTATCTGTTCTGCGCCTCGCCGGATTTTGCTGCGCGCTACTTCCCGAATGGCGTCACGCGTTCGGCTTTGTTGAAAGCCCCTGCGGTGGCATTTGACCATCTCGATGATATGCATCAGGCGTTTTTACAGCAGAACTTTGATCTGTCCCCAGGTAGCGTACCGTGCCACATCGTTAACTCGTCGGAAGCCTTCGTGCAGCTGGCGCGTCAGGGTTCGGTGTGCTGTATGATTCCGCACTTACAGATTGAGCGTGAACTGGCACAAGGGGATTTGGTGGATTTGACGCCGGGTCTTTATCAGCGTCGCATGCTTTACTGGCACCGATTTGCGCCAGAGAGCCGCTTAATGCGCAGCGTGACGGATGCGTTAATCGCGCACGGTCATCGCGTATTGCGTCAGGATACGGCGACAGCCTAATCCCAATTACCGATGAGCATAGCGGCGCAGTTTATCGCATGAATGGACAACAGTATTGCTGCCGTTCAGCGCCATAAATCACGCCGCTATGATTCAACACATCAGATTACTGAGCTGTATTCGGCTTAATCTCGAACACGACATCGACCTGATCGTCAAAGTGAATGCTCTGCTGCTCATAGGTCTGCTGCGCGGTGGTATCCGCAGGGGCAGCAGCCGCTTTGTACATGCGCGCCATTGGCATTGGCTGATAGTTCGCCACGTGATAGCGGATGCTGTATACCGGGCCTAATTTCGCATTAAAGCCTTCTGCCAATGCGCCTGCCTGCTGAGTGGCGTTAGCAATCGCCGCTTTGCGTGCCTGATCTTTATAAGCATCGGCATTCGCCACGCCCAGCTCTACTGAACGGATTTCGTTCAGGCCGGATTTCAGCGCGCCATCCAGCAACTCATTCAGTTTATCCAGCTGACGTAAGGTCACCTGCACCTGACGCACCGCACGATAACCTTTCAGTACGGACTTCCCTTCTTTGGTGTAGTCATACTCGGGTTGCGTGCTCAGGTTTGCCGCATCAATATCTTTCTTTTCGATACCGTTCTTTTGCAGGAAATCGAAATATTGCGCCACGCGGTCATCAGCTTGTTTTTTCGCATCTGCCGCATCTTTCGAAGAAACATTCACCACGATGGAGAGTGTCGCGATATCCGGACGGGCATCCACGCTTGCCTGACCGGAGGTCACAACATGCGGGCCATTCGGGACTTCACCCGCTTGTACCATCGCTGACATTACGCCAGTGCTCATTACGGCGGCCAGCGCCAGTGCTTTCAGTTTCACGAAAGTCCTCCTTGAAGGTTCAATTTACAGGTCGCCACTATGGCTAAACCTAAAACACATTACTATGCGTGATGGTCTGAGTTTGAAATCACCAAAAAGTTCGGATAACTGCGGTTTTAACGTATCCGCGATCGCAAAACTATGCTGACAGATTCGCGGAAAGTTCGCCTTGGTGTTTCTATTAAAGAAACAATTCTAGCCTCCGGGAGAGTTGTATTATGACAGAACAGCCCCTTAGCCACAGCGCCGTTGCCGTTCGCGCCGGACGTACCCGATTCCTGATGTTAGGCCTGGTGTTTATCAACATCATCATCAACTACATGGATCGCACCAATCTCTCCGTGGCCGCCACGCAAATGGCCGGTGAACTGCGCTTTACGCCAATGGAGATGGGGTTGATCTTCTCAGCATTTGGCTGGATCTATGCGGCGCTGCAGATCCCCGGAGGTTTTCTGATCGATCGTCTCGGCGCGCGTCTGGTTTATGGCATCGGGCTATTTGCCTGGTCGTTGATCACCGCTCTGCACGCGCTCGCCAACAGCTTCGGTGCGCTGTTTGGCCTGCGCCTGGGCGTAGGTGCTTTTGAAGCGCCGGTGATGCCCTCGAATAACCGCGTGATTTCCAGCTGGTTCCCGGAACAGGAGCGTGCCAGCGCCATCGGTATCTACTCCTCCGCGCAGTTTGTCGGGCTCGCCTGCATGACGCCGCTGCTGTTCCACGTGCAGGATGCCTTTGGCTGGCGCGGGCTGTTCCTGATGACCGGTGTGGCCGGGATGATCTGGGCGCTGGTGTGGTATCTGCTTTATCGTGAACCGCATGAACACAAAGGCGTGTCAGAGGCTGAGTTAAACTATTTGCGCAGCAACGGTGCCTTACTGGAGAGTCGTCAGCACACACAACAGCCGAAAGCCCGCTGGACCGATCTGGCGCAGATGTTCCGCAGCCGCAAACTGGTGGGGATCTATATCGGCCAGTTCACCATCTCCGCCACCTTTTGGTTCTTCCTCACCTGGTTCCCGACCTATCTGGTGGAGTATCGCCATATGGGCTTCATTAAAAGCGGCTATGTGGCTTCCGTGCCCTACTTCGCCGCTTTCTGTGGCGTACTGCTGGCAGGTTTCGCTTCGGATCGCATGATACGGCGAGGCGTGTCGCCCAGCGTGGCGCGTAAATTGCCGGTGATCCTTGGCCTGTTCCTGACGCTGTTTATTCTTGGCGCCAATTACACCGACGACGCCACGCTCATCGTGATGTTTATGTCGCTGGCGTTTTTTGGCAACGGCCTCGCGACCATCACCTGGGTGTTTGTCACCGCACTGGCACCTCGCCATCTGATTGGCTTAGCGGGCGGCGTATTCAATTTCACCGGCGCGCTTTCCGCTATTGTGGTGCCAATTACCATTGGCGCGTTGATCGATGGCGACAATTTCGCGCCAGCACTCGGCTTTATTGCCGTGCTGGCCGCGATAGGCATTTGCAGCTATCTGTTCGTGGTCGGGAAAATCGAGCATGTCAGCGCGCACTGATCAGCACTTTCGCCAGCGACTGCAACTGCGTCACCCGCTGCTGCAGATGCGCATCGTCTGCCTGCCAGATTTTGGCAAACGCCAGCGCGGCGCGGTTGCTATTGATTGGCTGCGCCATGCTGATTTCGCCGTCATCACGGTGCCAAATCAAGTGGTTTGCATCGCGCTTGCGCGCCAGCAACGGCGCCATCTGCGCCCACTGTTCGTCGGTAAATCGTGGACGCAACTGCTCATCACTCTCTGTCGCCAGCAGCGACACACCAATCACCGACTGCCACGCCGGCAGCATGCGGAAACCGGCCAGCGCCTGACTGGCACTGGTGCGCTCACCCGGTTCGGAGTGCCAGATGTAAATCACCTGGTCCTCCCACAACACGCCCAGCGCCACCACGATGTCGCGCGGCGCGTGTGCTTCCAGTTGCGGCAGCGCCTGGGCAAACAGCGAGGAGCCGCGAATCGCCTGCGCCGCCAGCGCATGAATCCCCGGGCCGGGCAAATAGCGGCGATGTTCATCCTGAATCGTCAGGCCAATCGAGGCCATGGTCATCAGCAGGCGGTTAACGCGTGTGCTGTTCATGTCCATCTGTCGCGCCAGTTCACGGCAGCCCACGGCTTTATCGCTGGAAACCAAATACTGCAAGCAGCGAATCCCATCAATCAGGCTTTGGTTGGGTTGAGAAGACATAGTTCACCCTGTGGCGCTCAAAACACCAATCTTAGCTTCAGCATGACAGGAAGCAAATGATGCAGACTTTCTCTTCGCAAAATGCGCGCCACTTCCCAGAGCAAAAATTACAGGCCGATCTGTTGGTGGCGGGCGGTGGGCTCGCGGGCGTGTGTGCCGCACTGGCCGCCGCGCGTGACGGATTACAGGTGGTGTTGGTTCAGGATCGCCCGGTGCTGGGTGGCAACGCGTCGAGTGAAGTGCGCTTGTGGGCCAATGGGGCGACATCGCATATGGGCAACAACAACCGCTGGGCGCGCGAAGGCGGCATCATGGGCGAGATCATGGAGGAAAACCTGTGGCGCAACAAAGAGGGCAATCCGGTGCTGTTCGATATGGTGCTGCTGGATTTGGTGCAGTCGCAGCCCGGATTAACCCTGTTGCTCAATACCGTGGTCACCGATATCGAGAAATCAGACCGTCATTTGCAATCGGTGCAAGCCTTCAACGCCATCAATCAGACCCGCTATCACGTTAAGGCCAGCCAGTTTATTGATGCCAGCGGCGATGGCGTGCTGGGATATCTGGCCGGTGCGGCGCATCGCGTGGGCGCGGAAACGATTGAAGAGTTTGGCGAAAAGATGGCGCCAGGCGAACATTTTGGCCACAAACTCGGCCACTCAATCTACTTCTACACCAAACGTACTTCGCAGCCGGTTCGCTTTGTCCCGCCCTCTTTTGCGCTTAAAGATATTACCGCCATTCCGCGTTACAAACGCCTGACCTCCGATCTTAACGGCTGTGATTTGTGGTGGCTGGAATGGGGCGGACGGCTCGATACGGTGCACGAAAGCGAAACCATCAAATGGGAGCTGTGGAAAATTGTTTGGGGCGTTTGGGATTACATTAAAAACTCTGGCGAGTTCCCGGATGCCGATAACCTGACCATTGAGTGGGTAGGATTAATTCCCGGCAAACGCGAGAGTCGTCGTTTCCTTGGCGACACCCTGCTATGCCAGCAGGACATCATCGAACAGCGCGATCACTACGACGCCGTCGCCTATGGCGGCTGGTCGATTGACCTGCATCCGGCCGATGGCGTCTACAGCGAACACGATGGCTGTCGCCAGTTTCACAGCAAAGGCACCTATACCATTCCATTCCGTGCGCTTTACAGCCAGTCGCTGGATAATCTGCTGCTCACCGGTCGCTTAATTTCAGCCACCCACGTGGCCTTTGGCAGCGCGCGCGTGATGTGCACCTGCGGCGTACTGGGTGAAGTGGTGGGACGTGCGGCGGCGATCTGTCAGCAGCAGCAACTCACGCCAGCACAGTTAGCCCAGCCTGCTCACGTAACGCAACTGCAGCAACGCCTGCTGCGCGAAGGGGCATACATCCCACGCCAGCAGCTTGCGAACCCGGTCAGCGATGCGCAGATCGAGGTCAGCAGCACCCTGCAACTCAGCGCCCTGCCCGCCGATGGCGGTTGGCAGTCGTTGCAATCGCGCTGTGCGTTGCTGCTGCCACTGAAAGCCGGTGAGCGCTTACCGACGATATCCGTGCAGCTTCGCGCCAAACAGACGCAAAAACTGCAGGTTTCGCTGCTCAGCAGTGACAATCCGGCCAACACCTGCGGCGATCAGCACATCGCCAACCAGACAATCACGGTTAACGACCAGGGCAGCTACCGCCTGAGTTTTGATTATCGTGCGGATGTCGATCGTTATTTGTTTATCGCCTTCGAAGAGAAGCCAGAGATTGAAGTGGCACATACCCGCCAGCGCTTGCCAGGCATGATGATGGTGTTCAACAGCCTCAATCCTCGCGTTGCCAAACGCACAAGGCAGATTAACGATGGCGATTACGGCGTGGATGAGTTTGATTTCTGGCTGCCGCGCCGTGCGCCAAATCAGGTGCTGCTGGCGTTCGCGCTGGAGACGCCGTTAAAACTCTGGCATCGCGATTATTTACTCAACGGCAAATTGCGCCCGGAACAGCACACCAACTGTTGGGTGCCAGCACTGGATGATGCCCAGCCAGCTGCCACCTGGCGATGGGAACAGCAGCAACACGCACGCCAAATCACCCTGCTGTTTGATAACGACTTTGACCACGCGATGGAGACGGTGCAGATGGGTCATGCGCAGGCAGTGACGCCGCACTGCACCACACATTATCGGTTATGGCTGGATGAGATGTTACTGGTGGAAGTGAAGGACAATCATCACTCGCTATGCCATCACGTCGTGCCGCAGGATGTCAGTTTCCGGCAGATACGCTTAGAGCTGATTGCCAGTGCGGGCGCGCTGCCCGCACTGTACGGTTTACATCTGCATCAGAACGCGGCAATGCCCTGACGCGCTAACTGGATGGCGATAAACCACATCACACCGCCCACCAGCAGATTGATGATGCGCTGGGCGCGCACGGTGCGCAGACGCGGTGACAGCCATGCGGCTAACAGCGCCAGACCAAAGAACCAGATAATCGATGCGCTCACGGTGCCCAACGCGAACCACTGGCGCGCGGCGGTAGAAGGCAACTGACTGCCCAGGCTACCGAGCACCACGAAAGTATCGAGATAGACATGCGGGTTGAGCCAGGTCACCGCGACGATGGTGGCAATAATGCGCCAGCGGCCTTGCTTCATCACCGCATCATCGGCCAGCGTCACATCACCCTGCCATGCGCTGCGCAGTGCGCCCCAGCCGTACCACAGCAGAAACGCCACGCCTGCCCAGGTAATCAGCATCAGCAGAATCGGGGACTGATTCAGCAAGGCGCTGCCGCCAAAAATACCGCCGCAAATCAGCACGATATCGCTCAGCGTGCACAATCCTGCAGTCATCAAATGGTAGTGGCGTTTAATGCCCTGGTTCATCACGAATGCGTTTTGCGGGCCTAATGGCAGAATGAGTGCAGCCCCAAGAGCAAGCCCTTGTAAATAAACAGATAACACGTTGATAGTCCTGAATAACGAGGTAATGCGATGCAGTATAGTGACGCGAGGATATTAGTGGAAATTGAAAGATTTAATCAGGCATTAGAGAAAATAATAAGGTCGCCATAAATGACGACCTTAATATGATGCTGTGCAGTTTACCGTTCAAACACAACGCTACTGAGTGATTACTCGGCTTGTGCAGCCTGCTGCTCACTTTTCACCTGGTGTAGATGCACATCCATCTGCGGATACGGAATGCCAATACCCTTCGCGTCCAGTGCACGTTTGAAGTTCTTCAGCAGATCCCAGTACACGTTCTGCAGGTCACCGCTTTTGCTCCAGCAGCGCACCACAAAGTTCAGTGAAGAGGCGGCCAGTTCGTTCAGACCGATCTGAATGCCCATGTCTTTCAGCACACGCTCATCGGCTTCGACGACTTCACGTAACAACTCGATCACCTGATCAACGTCCGCATCATAGGCCACGCCGATAATAAATTCGTTACGACGAATCGGCTCACGCGAGAAGTTAACGATGTTGGCGGCGATGATTTTACCGTTCGGGATCACCACGATTTTGCCATCAACGGTTTTCAGCGTGGTAGAGAAAATCTGCACGTTTTGCACAGTACCCATCACGCCTAAATCAACGAACTCACCGGTTTTGAACGGACGGAAGGTCACCAACAGCACACCCGCTGCGAGGTTGGACAGAGAGCCTTGCAGTGCCAGGCCGACGGCCAAACCGGCGGCACCCAGTACGGCGATCACCGAGGCGGTTTGCACGCCCACGCGACCCAGCGCCGCGATCAAGGTGAAAGCGATAATGCCGTAGCGCACCAGGGCAGAGAGGAAGTCTGCTACGGTAGCGTCGATGTGACGCGCCTGCAGCACGCGATTAATCGTATTTGAAACGATACGCGCAATGAACATACCAATAATAATGGTGATAATCGCCGCAACGATATTCACCGCATAGCTCAGGATCAGTGCCTGATTACGTACCAGCCAGCCGCCAGCGTTGTTAATGCCATCGACGACATTTAAGTCTTCCATTTGTTAGCCCTGTTGTTGAGTTTCCCGCAGGAAAATGCAAAAACGGCCAGATTAACTCCGGCACTCCCGTGTACAAGGGTAAACAAAAATGGCATCAAGCGCCAAAGATGGGCTGAATTTACTCACTATTCCGAATCGAATGCATAAAAAAAGGCCCTTTCGGGCCTTTTTTGTACTGTAAGGAAAAATTACAGCACGTCGATAGCGTTAAGCTCTTTGAAAGCCTGCTCCAGACGCACAACCATTGAAGCCTGTGCAGAACGCAGCCATACGCGAGGATCGTAGTATTTCTTGTTTGGGCTATCCACGCCATTTGGGTTACCCAGCTGGCCTTGCAGATAGTCTTCGTTCTTTTTGTAATACTGCAGGATGCCGTCCCAGGTCGCCCATTGGGTGTCGGTATCGATGTTCATCTTGATTACGCCGTAACCAATTGACTCTTCGATTTCTGCAGCAGAAGAACCTGAACCACCGTGGAACACGAAATCCAGCGCGTTGTGCGGCAGATTGTGTTTCTTGGTCACGTATTCCTGAGAATCACGCAGGATGGTTGGAGTCAGTTTCACGTTGCCTGGCTTGTACACGCCGTGCACGTTACCGAATGAAGCGGCGATGGTGAAACGCGGGCTGATTTTGCTCAGCTCGGTGTACGCGTAATCAACGTCTTCTGGCTGGGTGTACAGGGCAGAAGCGTCCATGTGGCTGTTGTCCACGCCGTCTTCTTCACCACCGGTGCAACCCAGTTCGATTTCCAGGGTCATGTCGATTTTCGCCATGCGCGCCAGGTATTTAGAAGAGATCTCGATGTTCTCTTCCAGTGACTCTTCTGACAGATCAATCATGTGAGAGGAGAACAGTGGCTTACCGGTTTTCTTGAAGTGCTCTTCACCGGCATCCAGCAGACCATCGATCCATGGCAGCAGTTTCTTAGCACAGTGGTCGGTGTGCAGAATAACTGGCACGCCGTACTGTTCAGCCATCAGATGCACATGGTGCGCACCGGCGATAGCGCCGAAGATTGCTGCGCCCTGTGGCTTGTCGGTTTTGAAACCTTTACCGGCGATGAAGGCAGCACCACCATTGGAGAACTGAACGATGACCGGCGCTTTAACTTTGGCCGCAGCTTCCAGTACCGCGTTGATGGAGTCCGTGCCGACGCAGTTAACTGCAGGCAGAGCGAATTTGTTTTCTTTCGCTACTTGGAAAACTTTCTGAACGTCATCACCAGTGACAACGCCGGGTTTTACGAAATCAAAAATTTTAGACATGGTTGTGTCCTGTTTCGTTACCGTTCATCCCACAAAGGGACGTCGATTTTTTGCCCAGGATGGGCAAGCCTTCAGACGGCGCCGAAGCGCCGCCCCCAAAAATTACTGCTTAGCGCGCTCTTCCAGCATCGCTACAGCGGGCAGTTTTTTGCCTTCCACGAACTCGAGGAATGCGCCACCGCCGGTAGAGATGTAGGAGATCTTGTCTTCGATACCGAACAGATCAATCGCTGCCAGGGTATCGCCGCCGCCCGCTACAGAGAACGCGTCGCTGTCTGCAATCGCGTTCGCCACGATTTCGGTGCCTTTGCGGAAGTTCGGGAATTCGAACACGCCAACCGGACCGTTCCACAGGATGGTTTTTGCCTCTTTCAGCAGTTTTGCCATCGCCTGTGCGGTTTCGTCACCGAAGTCCATAATCTCTTCGTTATCCGCCACTTCGGAAACCTTTTTCACGGTTGCCGGGGCAGTTTCAGAGAATTCCGTTCCGACGCGAGAGTCGGTTGGAACTGGAATGCCGTGCTCGTCACGCAGCTTTTTCGCCGCTTCAACGAAGTCTGGTTCGTACAGTGATTTACCGACGTTGTTGTCGATAGCCACGAAGGTGTTAGCGATACCACCACCGACAATCACGGTATCCGCGATTTTCACCAGAGACTGCAGCACGTCGAATTTGGTCGATACTTTAGATCCACCCACAACCGCTACCAGTGGACGCTGTGGATTGCTCATCACTTTACCCAGCGCTTCCAGTTCAGCAGAGAGCAGAGGGCCAGCACAAGCGATAGGGGCGAACTTGCCCACACCGTGGGTTGAAGCCTGCGCGCGGTGCGCAGTACCGAAGGCATCCATCACAAACACGTCGCACAGGGCGGCATATTTCTTCGACAGCGTCTCTTCGTCTTTCTTCTCGCCTTTGTTAAAGCGCACGTTTTCCAGAACCACCAGCTCACCCGCGCCGACTTCAACGCCGTCGAGGTAGTCTTTTGCCAGGGTAACGGTAGTGCCGTTCAGTTTGTCTTTCAGGTAGTTAACAACCGGCAGGAGCGAGAACTCTTCGTTGTATTCACCTTCGGTCGGACGACCCAGGTGAGAGGTAACCATCACTTTCGCGCCCTGTTTCAACGCCGCTTCGATGGTAGGCAGAGAAGCACGGATACGTGCATCTGACGTCACTTTCCCTTCTTTCACTGGCACGTTGAGATCGGCACGGATCAGAACGCGTTTACCAGCAAGATCCAGATCGGTCATCTTAATTACAGACATGGTGAACCCTCTCGTTGATTCTCATAAGTTTTGCCAGACGCAGTCCGCGTCTTACCTGAAACCGCTTGCGGCCATTGCTAACGTGGTGTCGATCATGCGGTTAGCAAAGCCCCATTCGTTGTCACACCAAACCAAGGTCTTGATGAGGTGATGACCACTGACCCGCGTTTGCGTGCCATCGACTATGGCACTGTGCGGATCATGGTTAAAATCTACTGAGACTAACGGTAATTCCGTATAGTCAACTATACCACGAAACGCCCCTTCTGACGCGTTTTGCAGCAACGCATTGACCTCACACGCCTTCACGGCTTCACGTACCGAAACGCTCAAATCAATGGCTGTCACGTTGATCGTGGGCACGCGCACAGCGATGGCTTCGAAGCGGTCATTAAATTTCGGAAAAATACGGGTAATGCCCGCAGCAAGACGCGTATCCACCGGAATGATCGATTGGCTGGCGGCACGGGTACGACGCAGATCGCTGTGATAGGCGTCAATCACCTGTTGGTCGTGCATTGCCGAGTGAATCGTGGTCACGGTGCCCGATTCAATACCGAAGGCGTCATCCAGCAACTTGATCACCGGAATAATGCAGTTGGTGGTGCAGGATGCGTTGGAGACAATGCGGTCAGTTTGTTTAAGAGCCTGTTCGTTTACGCCGAACACTACGGTGGCATCTAAATCGTTACCGCCCGGATGCGAGAACAATACCTTCTTCGCGCCCGCTTGCAGATGTGCTTCGCCATCTGCGCGGCTGCCGTACACGCCGGTGCAATCCAGCACGATATCGACGTTCAGTTCCTGCCATGGCAGTGCATCGATATCGGCCAGGTGCAGAATGCGAATGGTGTCGTCGCCCACGAACAGCTGATCGCGCTCCTGGCGCACATCCCAGGCAAAGCGGCCATGGCTGGTGTCATACTTCAGCAAATGCGCCATGCCGGTGGCTTCAGCCAGTTCGTTGATCGCCACCACGGTAATTTCAGCGCGGCGGCCGGTTTCATACAACGCACGCAGCACATTGCGTCCGATACGACCAAAACCATTAATTGCTATGCGAACGGTCATCTCACTTCCTGCAACAACAGCCAAAAAAACGTGCCAAATACCTTGAGCGTTTCGCTGCGTTTTGTACAGGGAATTATTGCCCGCTTAACGTTGCAAAATGATGCCACTCAATTGCAACTGAAACGGTTCAGCTAGAATAAAGCATGCGCGGAATAACAGGAATGATTGCGATCAATTGCGCTGCTGATTATTGGATCTACGTCACATATTTCGCACGTAAAAATTATTACTGCAGGAATAATTGAAGCGTTTCAGGTTGAAGGCGGGGTCTGAAATGAAAAAAGGTGCGCATAAAGCGCACCTTCGTTAGCGATCATCTAACCTGTCGGGCCGCCCTTGATGGCGACCGCTGATTACAGAATAGATTTCGCGATGTTCACCACGTTCTCAACGGTGAAGCCGAACTCTTTGAACAGCAACTCTGCCGGAGCAGACTCACCGAAGGTGGTCATGCCGACGATAGCGCCATTCAGGCCGGTGTATTTGAACCAGTAGTCCGCGATACCCGCTTCGATTGCCACACGCGCAGCAACTGCTTTCGGCAGTACAGATTCACGGTAAGCCGCGTCCTGCTTGTCGAAGGCATCGGTTGAAGGCATTGAAACAACGCGCACTTTGCGGCCTTCGCTGGTCAGCTTGTCATAAGCGGCAACCGCCAGTTCCACTTCTGAACCGGTAGCGATCAAGATTAGCTCTGGCGTACCTTCGCTGTCTTTCAGCACATAACCACCGCGTGCCACGTTTGCCAGCTGCTCAGCGGTACGATCCTGCTGCGCCAGGTTCTGACGAGAGAAGATCAGGGCTGATGGGCCGTCTACGCGCTCGATAGCGTATTTCCAGGCAACCGCAGACTCAACCTGGTCACATGGACGCCACAGGCTCATGTTTGGTGTTACGCGCAGGCTGGCCATCTGCTCAACCGGCTGGTGCGTTGGACCATCTTCACCCAGACCGATTGAATCGTGGGTATAAACCATGATCTGACGAATCTTCATCAGTGCAGCCATACGTGCCGCGTTACGCGCGTATTCTACGAACATCAGGAAGGTTGCGGTGTACGGCAGGAAACCACCGTGCAGCGCCAGGCCGTTAGCGATTGCGGTCATACCGAATTCGCGCACACCGTAATGGATGTAGTTACCGGCTGCATCTTCGTTGATTGGCTTAGAACCAGACCACATAGTCAGGTTGCTTGGCGCCAGGTCAGCCGATCCCCCCATGTATTCCGGCAGGATCTTACCGAAGGCTTCAATCGCGTTCTGAGAAGCTTTACGGCTGGCGATTTTAGCTGGGTTAGCCTGCAGCTGTTCGATGAACTTCTGCGACTCAGTTTCCCAGTTAGCTGGCAGCTCGTTGTTGGTACGACGCGTGAACTCTGCAGCCAGTTCAGGATGAGCAGCAGCATAAGCAGCGAACTTCTTATCCCATGCAGATTCTTTTGCCTGACCGGCTTCTTTCGCATCCCACTGCGCGTAGATGTCTGAAGGAATTTCAAACGGCGCGTGATTCCAGCCCAGCTGCTTACGGGTCAGTGCGATTTCGTCGTCGCCCAGCGGTGCGCCGTGCGAATCGTGGGTACCGGCTTTGTTCGGAGAACCGAAACCGATGATGGTTTTGCACATCAGCAGTGAAGGTTTGTCTGAAACCGCTTTGGCTTCTTCGACTGCTTTCTTGATGGCGTCGGCATCGTGGCCGTCTACGCCACGCACCACGTGCCAACCGTAAGCTTCGAAACGTGCTGCGGTGTCGTCGGTGAACCAGCCATCAACGTGACCGTCAATAGAGATGCCGTTGTCATCATAGAAGGCAACCAGTTTACCCAGTTTCAGGGTACCGGCGATGGAGCACACTTCGTGTGAGATGCCTTCCATCATGCAGCCGTCGCCCATGAACACGTAAGTGTTGTGGTCTACGATGTCATGGCCTGGACGGTTGAACTGTGCCGCTAAAGTGCGCTCAGCGATGGCGAAGCCGACTGCGTTAGCGATACCCTGGCCCAGTGGACCGGTGGTGGTTTCAACGCCAGCGGTGTAGCCGTATTCTGGGTGGCCTGGAGTTTTAGAGTGCAGCTGACGGAAGTTCTGCAGCTCGCTCATCGGCAGGTCATAACCGGTGAGGTGCAGCAGGCTATAAATCAGCATGGAGCCATGACCGTTAGACAGCACGAAGCGGTCACGATCTGCCCACAGCGGGTTAGTCGGATTGTGGTTCAGGAAGTCACGCCACAGCACTTCGGCGATGTCCGCCATGCCCATAGGGGCACCAGGATGTCCCGATTTGGCTTTTTGTACTGCATCCATACTTAACGCGCGAATGGCGTTGGCAAGCTCTTTACGAGAGGGCATCTTCTACTCCAGATCGGATTAATGCTCCGCCGCGCTTAACGTATTGTAATTAATCAGTTATCAGGCGAAGCGAGAAAAAGGTCGCACATCAATGTACATGAAAATCGGGGCAAAAGTACATGCGTCGACGTGCTAAATAGCGGGTAAACGGTTGCAATTCGGGGCTTGTCTGCTAGCCAGTGAACAGGATGCGCGCTATAACCAAAGCGTTTGAACACCGTTCTCAATTTCAGGTGTTTGTTTTCTCTACCTTGTTACGCAAAGGACCTCTCAATGAAAATCCGCGCCACAATTCTTGCTGTGGGAATCGCTTCGCTGCTGAGCGGCTGCGAAGGAATGGACAATAACGCGCTACTGCAATCCGGCGCGCAGGCCTATCAGGCTTATACGTTGAATGATTCACAAGTGAAGCAGCTAAGCGATCAGTCTTGTGCCCAGATGGACAAAGACAACCAGCTCGCACCTGCCAATAGTGAATATCAGCAGCGCCTGAACAAAATCGCCGCTGCGCTGGGCGATAACATCAATGGTGTGCCAGCCAACTACAAAGTCTATCTGACCAAAGATGTGAATGCGTGGGCGATGGCCAACGGCTGCATCCGCGTCTACAGCGGCTTGATGGATATGATGACGGACAACGAAGTGGAAGGCGTGCTCGGCCATGAAATGGGCCACGTTGCGCTCGGCCATACGCGCAAAGCGATGCAGGTTGCCTACGCCACCACGGCAGCACGCACCGCTGCGGCCTCGGTTGGCGGCGTGATTGGTCAACTGTCGCAATCCCAGCTGGGCGATCTAAGCGAGAAGCTGGTCAATGCGCAGTTCTCGCAGACTCAGGAATCGCAGGCAGATGATTACTCTTATGACCTGCTGAAAAAGCGCGGTATTAATCCACTTGGCTTAGCCACCAGTTTCGAGAAACTGGCGAAAATGCAGCAAGGCCAAACGAGTTCGATGTTCGATTCGCACCCGGATTCCGCAGCACGTGCACAGCACATCCGCGATCGTATTGCGGCAGATGGCAAATAATCGGCCATAAAAAGGAGCGCCATGTGCGCTCCTCTCTTCAGCTTCAACAGCTAGCGCTTAAACAGGTCATCCACCATCGAACCCAAATCCATTTGGTTGTTGTGCAGACTCTGCTCATCCAGCTGACCTTGCGGCGACATCTTATCGATCAGCTGCGGCAACAGCGCCGCCAGCGTGCCAGATGCACCATTCACATCGGTGCCCAGCTTATCGGCCAGCGACTGCAACTCCTCCTGCCCGAAAGCACCCTGAATCTCACCGCCGCCGACCTGCTGATTGCCGCCAGTACCGATCCACGAACCCAGCACCTCGCCAAGCCCGCCTTGTTGAAACTTCTGCAGCAGCACTTCGATACCGCCCTGCTCCTGCACCCAATTCCAGATCGCCTGCAACTGACCCAACTGATTGCCCTGACCGTTGCCGTTCCCCAGCGAACCTACTAATTCATCCAGAAAGCCCATGGTGACCTCCAAAGATTCTCTAACCGTAATTAACGAAGCGATTAATGACGTACGCATCAAAGTATAGCCACGCGCAGCCGATAACGAATTGTCACCGTTAAGTTGTTGAGCCGTTGATGCGAGAAGCGTGACAATGGTCTGAACTCGCCAGACGAGGCCATGTCATAGTGAGCATGGTCTACACTGACCGTTAGTTTTCAGGCGATATCAGAGAGAGTCACCGGAGCACTACATACTATGTTGACCATTCTGATTATTCTCGCCGTCGTTATTGCGATTGTGCTGATTGGCGCGTATCTGGTGATACGTTCCGCAGCCAAAGATGTGAATGACGATTACTAGGAACCGGGGACGTCGAGGGCAATGGATCGCCCCATCAGCTATCACCCTTTCTTAATCACTCCGCGCCGCTCAAAACAAATCCCAACCCACTTCACAGATTGACATCATTGCTATCAATGCGCGTTGAGAATGGACGATAAAAATCTGTAGACGAATTCGTGCGAAGAATGAGAAAGCAGAAACGTGATGAGAAAGCTCAGAAGCGATGAATGCCCCTGGATGGATGATTCTGAATTAGCGGGCGAAGCAAGATTTCTGTCATAAATAAGATGTAGCGTGGTTCAAAGACTCTGACAGGAGCCACATATGCTGACAATTATCATCATTAGCGCAGTGACGTTATTAGCGGTTGCCGGATTCGCCGTAGTGCGTTCAGCCAGCAACGATATCAACAACAACTATTAAGTTGAGGACAAGGCCATCGCCTTGCCCTCATCTGGATTAACCTTTATTTGCAGCCTGCACGTGCAGCATATCCAGCGCCAGCGTAGCAGCCGCCAGTGAAGTCAAATCAGCGTGGTCATAACCCGGTGCCACTTCCACCAGATCCATCCCGACGATGTTCATACCCTGTAAGCCACGAATCAACTTGGTAGCTTTATCGCTGGTCAGTCCGCCGATCACTGGCGTGCCAGTGCCCGGTGCGTGCGCCGGATCCAGACAGTCGATATCAAAGGTCAGATACACCGGCAGATCGCCCACGGTGCGTTTCACTTCAGCCAGAATATCATCGACGCTGCGGTCATTAACCTGTGCTGCATCCAGCACGTTGAAGCCAAGGCTCTTGTCGAACTCAGTACGGATACCAATCTGCACCGAATGATTCGGATCGATCAGACCTTCTTTCGGCGCGGTGAAGAACATAGTGCCGTGGTCGAAGGTTGGACCGTTAGAGTAGGTATCAGTGTGCGCATCAAAGTGCACCAGTGCCATCTTACCGAAGTGTTTGGCGTGGGCGCGCAACAGCGGCAGCGTAACGTAGTGGTCACCCCCAAAAGTCAGCATACGCTTACCGTTTGCCAGCAACTTCTCAGCGTGAGCCTGCAGTTTGTCAGAGAGATCCTGTGAATCACCGAATGCGTAAACGAGGTCACCGCAATCCACCACGTTCAGGCGCTGACGCAGGTCAAAATCCCACGGCCAGCGGCAACCTTCCCATGCGAGATTAGTAGAGATCTGACGAATCGCGCCCGGCCCTAAACGGCTGCCCGGACGACCTGAAGTTGCGGCATCGAAAGGTACACCAGTGATCACCCACTCAGCATCGCTGTCGTAAGGCTGGAAGTTCACCGGGAAGCGCATGAAACCGAAGGCGTTAGAAACCAGGGAGTTATCGTACTGATTGCCCAGGGTGTTATACATAACTTGTCCTCTTTAGATCCGTGAGTCGGTTGGCCACTAAGGTATAGATGAAAAAAATCCCCTCCGCGTCGTTAAGCCCGACGAGGAAGGGATTTGTTGTGCGTGATTATCGCGAAGAATCAGGCGACCTGCAATCGTCACCTTTCAAATGTAACAACTACTACTTTTTGTAAAATTCAGTGGATTGTCTCGTGAATGAATTGATTAGCAGTGTTGATTTCATGATGCAGTGTAAGGTCAAGAACAGAAACACACCTAAGCATTAAAGTCATTATATTCAGTAAGTTGAGTTAAAGCAGGCGCAATAATTAGTTCAATAGGCCTTACAGATAATTTGCAAAATATTAATAGACGAAAACGTTTAGGATTATTTCGACATGATCTGTAACTTACGTCGTCAATATTAGGGAAAATTCTTACAGACAAGCAGGGATCGACTGTTCAAGTGGATGGATCCATATCAACGACAAACCATCTAATTGTTCAAAATGGCATCACGCCTTTCGTGTATTCATAAGCTCTAATCTTTTGAATTTGCGTAAAATATGCTGATTAATTCAGCTCCCCCGTCTGAAAAAACTATAAACCTCCCCCCTACACCGCCCGTAGTACGTCCAGTGCATTGGTAGCTGTTAAGCCAGGGGCGGTAGCGTGTAAAAATCCCACCCAATTCAAATGAGTTAAATCAATGGCCAGAAGTGGATTTGAAGTCCAGCAAGCAGCCGTTAAGGCCTTGTTTTTGCGTGAAATACGCACCCGATTTGGTAAGTTTCGCTTGGGTTATTTTTGGGCAATTCTTGAGCCGTCTGCGCATTTACTGGTGCTGCTGGGCATATTTGGTTTCATCATGCACCGCACCATGCCGGACATCTCGTTCCCGGTATTTCTGCTGAACGGCATTATCCCGTACTTTATTTTCAGTAATATTACAAACCGCTCAGTCGGTGCGATTGAAGCTAACCAAGGGCTGTTTAATTACCGTCCGGTAAAGCCGATCGACACCATTATTGCCCGCGCACTGCTTGAGACGTTGATTTACGCAGCAGTGTACATCCTGCTGATGTTGGTGGTTTGGATGGCTGGCGAGTACTTTGCGATTACAAATCTTCTGCAACTCGTTGCGACATGGGTTCTGCTAATTCTATTTTCTTGCGGGATTGGGCTCATCTTTATGGTGGTTGGTAGAACATTTGCTGAAACGCAAAAGTTTTTACCGATACTGCTTAAACCTTTGTATTTCATCTCTGGAATAATGTTTCCGCTACATTCCATTCCAAAAGACTATTGGCCTTATCTCCTGTGGAACCCGATCATACACGCAGTAGAACTCAGTCGGGAATCGGTAATGCCTGGATATATAAGTGAAGGTGTCAGCCTTACGTATTTGGCACTCTGTACGCTCATTACTGGTTTTCTTGGCCTGGCGTTATACCGTACTCGCGAAGAGGCAATGCTGACCTCATGATTAAGATTGAAAACTTAACCAAATCATACCGGACGCCACAAGGTCGCCATTACGTATTTAAAGATCTGAATATTGAGATACCAAGCGGTAAAAGTGTGGCGCTTATTGGCCGAAATGGCGCGGGAAAATCAACTCTACTTCGGATGATTGGCGGTATTGACCGCCCAGACAGTGGCTTGATTACAACTGATAAAACTATTTCATGGCCAGTGGGGCTTTCGGGTGGATTTCAGGGTAGCTTAACGGGTCGAGAAAATGTTAAGTTTGTAGCGCGTCTCTATTCGAGAAAAGATGAATTACAAGAAAAAGTTGCATATGTGGAGGAGTTTGCCGAGTTAGGAAAATACTTCGATATGCCGATAAAATCGTACTCTTCAGGAATGAAGTCCCGTTTAGGGTTCGGATTAAGCATGGCTTTTAGATTCGATTATTACTTGGTAGATGAAATTACAGCAGTTGGTGATGCTAGATTTAAAAAAAAATGTTCAAATATTTTTAAAAATAAAAGCTTAGAATCCAATTTACTGATGGTTTCACACAGTTTAGATTCACTAAAAGAATTTTGTGATGTAGCATTACTGTTTCAAGATAACAACATACTATCGTTTTATGAAAGCATAGATGAAGCCATAAAAGCTTATAAAAGCGAGCAGATGATCTAATCCTAATATTCAGTAGAGTGAGAAACATAAAGCTTGAATTTTCATTTCAATAAAAATCGACATAAAAAACAACTTGGAACATTCATGAAATTAAAGAAAATAAAAAAATTCTTCAGAAGCCCTGGAGTGTTTTTTCGTGATTACTTCAACAAGAACTACCCAATAATCAGAAATGAAATAAAATGCCCAGAAATTGAAGAAGCAATATTGATTGAACATGATTTACAAATGGAAAGTTTGATCGATACGACTATTCCAATAGACATTGTATTTACTTGGGTAGATGACGCTGATAAAAAATGGCAAATAAAAAACAAAAAAAATCGAGACCTAGCTGATAAAGAAAATACTAGTAATTATGCTTTTGACTCATCCAGATTCAGTAACCACGATGAATTACGTCATTCAATAAAAAGTATTGAATATCATTTGCCATGGGTTAACAAAATTTATATAGTAACTGATGAACAAATACCCTCTTGGTTGAGCAATAATGAAAAAATAAAAATCATTGACCATAAGGAAATTATTAATGAAGAATATCTCCCTACATTTAATTCTCATGTAATTGAGGCACACCTTCACAAAATACCAGATCTCTCTGAACATTTCATTTACTTTAATGACGATGTTTTTGTAGCGCGTCCTTTAACGGCATCTCATTTTTTTAAAAGCAATGGAATCGCTTCATTATTTTTATCACAAAAAAGTCTATCTGCAATGAAACTAAGGGGTACGAGCACATCTACTTTATCAGCCTCTACGCGCTCCGCAATTATTCTCAAGAAAGATTTTGGCATGTCGATTGACACGCCATTGGTACACACTTACGTCCCATTAAGAAAAAGTTATTTTGAGAAAGCGTGGGATTTATACAGTGATGAAATAAAGGAATTCTTACCCAATAAGTTCAGATCCAACAACGATCTAAATTTAGCTACATTTTTTGTCCCATGGTTATCATACCTAAATGGGGTTTCTTATCCCGCAAGAGACATTTGTTACTATTTTAATATTAGATCAGCCTCAGCAAAATCAAATTTCAAAGCATTAAAAAATGGAAAAATTAACAACTGTCTTCCTCATTCTTTTTGTGCAAATGACTTCCATACAGAGAGTAATCGTTTGCAAAACTGTAACCACCAGTTAAAAGAAGAACTTGATGTTTTTTTCAAGGATTAAAACAGGGAAGCTATTATTTTAGCTCAAAAGGGAGTTATAAAATCATCATGAATATATTACATGTAATAACCCATGGCGGGTGGGCTGGTTCAGAATCTATTGCCGCTGCCATTGCAAATGAACAAGCTAAAAATGGTCATAAAGTTACGGTGGTGTTAAGACAAAATAAAGAATTTAGCAAAAAAGTTATTGAGTCAAACTTTGAAGATTCTATTAAAATATTTTGGACAGCACAATCAGAAACACATCCCAGCAACCAAATCAATTCATTATTAAAAGACGATAACTTTGTCAATGCCGTTAACGAACTAAATGTTTTACATGCTCATCTACCATATGGTTGCTTAATGGGTGACATGCTAAAGCATAAGCTATCTCTTAACTTTTTAATTTTTGTTTCCATGCATGTTAGATTCCACCCTTTATATGAGTTAGCTGATAAAATATTTACAGTTGCTAAATGGCAAATAGAAGAAATCCCAAAAAAACATCAAGAAAAAGCTCACACAATTGAGAATTTCCTATTTATAAAGGAAATTGATACTCAAAAGAAAATTAAATTATTTATGAGAAAACATCACTTAAATGACAAAGAAAAATATATTTTCTTTCTTGGTCGACTTGATTTAGTTAAAGGCCCTGACATATTAATAAGAGCATTTAACAGATTGAGACCAGCAGGGTATAAATTGGTATTAATCGGGGATGGTCCCGAAATGAGTGCTTTGAGAAAAATATCCTCCAAAGAAATAATATTTGCAGGGAAGATCACTGATGCTGCTTGCTTATTAAAATTAGCTGATATTACAGTTGTACCATCTAGATTCGAATCATTTGGACTGGCACTTCTTGAAGCAGTTAACGCAAACACCCGTATAATTGCCAGTAACATACCTTCCTTCACGGATATATTAAGTGATGACAAATTATTATATGAAAATGAAAATGTAAATTCACTATCACTTAAAATTAAAGAATATATTGAAAACCCCAATTTAGGATATGCTGACAAATTAATACTTGAGAAATACAGCATTTCGAATTCATATGAAAAACTAGAATCGATATACTTAGATCAAATCAGCAATACTGAAAAAAAATCAAATCATTTAGAATCCTCTGAGCATAAAATGGAAGTTGCCTGATATGAATAAGTTGAAACGAAAAACAAGGAAATTTTTAAAAAACCCACGATTATTTTTTAATGACATGAAAACATTTAAAATCTTTAAAAAAAAGATGGGTATTCCTGTAGAAGAGAGTATTAATACACACAGTATTTCAAGTCGTATTAAATTGAATACAAAAACCACAAGTGCCAATGATAAATATCTTCACGAAAGAAAGAAAATCGGTTCCATTCTAAAGGAAACGCCTTTTTCAACATTAAGAGAAGACCACATTACGCCTCACAACCAAGAGATGAACTTTTATAAAACACTTGATGAAGCTGGAATTAACTACCATAAAATCTCTTTACCATGGAAGCACATCACTCGAATTGCAATACAAGATTCATATATAAATAACGTAATTTCCTTAATTGAAAAAAACAGTAACTTCACCAAGAAACCTTACATTGTTAAAGGCACTAACAGATTCGATCTGGTTAAAATTTATTTTCATGATGAAACCTTCGTATATAAGAGTAACATTATTCAATTAGACCCATGGTATATGTCTCCAAGTGGGACTTTAACAAGAAATAAAAACAATCTACTCCAATTCATTCCTAAAGCGCATATAAACAAAAGTGTTCACTCTTTTTATCCAGTCAGATTAAACAGAAACGAAAATGATATTGATCAATTAAATGACATGGTTAAAATTGATTCATTTTTATTTGATGAATATAGCGAACCAATTGATTTGGTATATACTTGGGTCAATGATACCGACCCAGAGTGGCGAGCAAAAAAAACTATCTTTAGCAATGAGGATGCATTAAGTGATGAAACAAGATTTATAGAATATGAACAATTACGTTATTCTTTAAGAAGCGCTGCTTATTATGCTAAATTCATCCGAAATATTTTCATAGTAACTGACAACCAAATACCTTACTGGTTAGATACTGATAATGAAAAGATAAAAGTGATAAATCATACAGATATCTTCCCTAATGATTCTGCTCTACCCGTATTTAACTCGGTTGCCATTGAGTCTTGGATACATAAAATTCCAGGTTTGTCTGAAAATTTCATTTATGCTAATGATGATTATTTTTTTGGTTCACCAGTAACAAAAGATCATTTCATTCATTCTAATGGCATCGCTAAACTATTCCTTGAAAGTATCCCTAACGCTTATGGAGAAATTTTCGAGGACAGCGAATCAACAACAAAGATATCATTATTCACCGCAATGAGCTTTTATAATAAATATAATAAATGGCCATCATTCTGGCCTTTGCATGTTCCAATGATTAAAAACATTAACTTGCTAGAAAAAATGGAAGGCGAATTTAGTGAACTCATTCATAAAACCGGATTTTCAAGGTTTAGGGAGGCCGAAACCATATCACCACTCTATTTAATGTCAGCTTATTATTCCTTTGAAAAGGGTCGCTCAGTTCAATCTTCAATTTCTTATGAATATATAAGCACTGACGATCCTATTTTAGAAGAAAAATTAGATAACTTGCAAAAAAAATTAAAGTCTGGGAAGTGTTCGGTTTTCTGTATCAACGATCACAGAACTGTTTCCGCGCATCAAGTTGAGAAGGTAGTGAGATTTATGTGTACTGCATATCCGATTGCAGCGGAATGGGAAATAGATTTTAATTAAATCTTAGAATTGGTTGGATGGTGATAAAAGTCACCATCCAGATTTCATTAATTCTTATAAAGAAAAACACTTCCATCTTTGGCGAATATTTTCATCCCTTCCCCTTCGGCGAGTAATTTATTGTTCATATGAGCATCGATTGTAAGATTATTTTTCTTAGTGATCCCTTGGCATGTAACAACTAATTCAATCTCATATTCTCCGCTTGCCACTATATCTATATTGAAGCCAGAATGAGTAGGTGAACAAAACCATCCTTTATCATAGTTAACAAATGTTCCGTCATACAAAGCACGCGTAAGATATGGCATGTGAGCTTTTGCGAGATCTATCTCAATAATGTTATCATTTGAACTTAGAATCATTTTAACTTTTAAATCTTTGTGATTTTCACATGATATACCACGTAATACAGAAAGTCCCTCCGGATAAAACCTCCCCTTATCAATCCTAATCTTTTTCAAAACTGTTAGCGGTTTCGCCGAAGGGTTTTCTGGTAACCTTAATTCATCTCCACCCAGTTCACAATAACCAAATCTTGGTACAGCTCCTTGAGCAATGGAGTAAAAAACCCCTAAAAGTAAAGGTAAGTTGTGGACGGTAACTTGATTGTGGGCTCTGACCAGTATCGACTTTGATAGAAGGTAGTTAAAGTTATCATATTTTATAAACTTTGATAAATTAGGGCTAACCTCACTCTTAAATTGGTCATCAGCTTCGGAAGTTAATAAGTATATGTTTTTTTGTAGTTCCTTATCATCATCTATTGTATCAGGCAATAAATTATTTAAAGTGTTCACATATTCTTCTGAAATACCGTTCATCATATGATTTGCTACAGCGGGCCAGTTTTTCTTTACATATGAACCGATATAGAATTGAGGCACCGTAGAAACTATATTTTTATAATTATACTTCACACCATAATATATTGCCGCCGTTCCTCCTTTCGAAAAACCAGCAACTGTGCATTGACTTTTCATTAAATTAAGACTATTCAATGTTTCATCTATGAAAATATTTATGGCTTTTTCAATTTTAAAATCCATTCCTAAGCAAGTATAATAGGTGCAGTGTCCTTCGAAATCATCTTTTATCCACAATATACTAGCGGGGCAGTCCATTAATGCATTTTCAAAATCATATGTGAACTCCCCTGAGCTTCCAAACCCTGAAAAAATCACAATCAAGTGTTGAGTATCATATTTCCTTGGTTTTATTTTGAATTTTATTTCAACATCGTTAATGAATTTAATTTGTTCAATCATAAAAAATCTCAATATAAACCAATATGCATAATGTTAAAACTTAGATAGCTTTAACATTGGAAAGTTTAAAGCATTGAGCTCTGCGTTATCTAAATCCCAACCACCTACACTATAATAAACCGCATTAACCTGCGTATTCTCTTGCAGGTAACCACGAAACTTCTTAAACAACTTCATATCCGGCTTAAAATCCGCCGTCCAGAACTGATTAAGATGCCCTTGATAGGTCAATCCCTTCACATCGTACAGCGCGTTCCCCATCACCTTTAATGGCTTGTTGTGGATCAGCGCTGAAATCCCAGCCGTGCTGTTAATCGTGATTGCAGCTTTAGCATGGGTTATTAACTCAGGCATGGGCACGTCATGCACATAAATCACCCGGTTCTTTACGCCGTACTCTTTGCTGAGTTTATTGATCAGCGGGCCATATAAACGGTGTCCGCGATCCATCGGATGATGTTTAATTACCAGGAACTCGTTACGTGGTGCCTTCTTAGAGAATGAGAAGATCACTTCATTAATATAGTCGCGCACATCCTCATACGGGCTATGGTAACGAATCTGGCTGTCGTTATAGACTTGCAGAATGGCGAGGAAATAACGTTGATCCAGACTGTTCTGCAAATGTGATAGCACATTACGTTGACGCCAGCCGTACCACTGCTTGCGCCAGTAGGCTCGGATCCAGCACTGTGCCTCATACCACGGCGAGAAGGATTTGTGGTGTCGATACTCGTGGAACTCATGCCGATAGCGCCAACCCACAAGGTAATACCAGGTAGCGTGGCCGATCCTTTTCATGGCTGAGGGCTTAAGCTTCTCAACTTCCATTGGCGGCATTTCTGGCAGACGGCGATAGAACTCAGGATCGCGCGGCAGTGATGAGAACGCATTGACCCCGCCCTCTTCTACCGTAATAAAGTGCGGGCGCAAGTAGCCTTCTTCAAACGCGAGGAAACGTATCCCTTTGGCTTGCGCCCAGCGCCTGGCAGCCTGATGCATAGGACGGCAATCGCCAAAGCAAAGAATCGTGTCGAAATCGTATTCTTTATGCGTATCGCGCAGCCATGATGGAAATTCTTTTGGAGTTTTCAGGTAAGGCAAATATTTACGCTGGCGACAGTAAAAACGATCCCCACCGTTAAATATTACATTAACAGCTTCACGCTCCAGTGATTCGAGCCATGTGGCCAGATCATTGAAGAACGGCCCCATCGGCCCCTGTAATAGCAGATACTTTTTCCCAGACAGCAGCATCTTTAAAGCGTTACTGTGCATCATCAACCTTCTTTTTTGTTATTTTATGAATCGGTTTTCCTAACCGAATTTAACCTTAAAAAACATCAACATCTTGCGATAATGCCTAACGAGGTAACACGCTTTCTTCTTATTGATAAACATCTGTCCACGCGGTGCGTGAATCAAGAACTCTGCCGCTTCTTCCGCGCTGATTGCTGCTAAACGCAGCGGATGGATATACGTCGGATAAGCAATCAACGCCTGGTAGATCACATCCGCAAGCCCCAACTTGCGTTTGCGCCTTGCACAGACATGCTCATCATTGGTTAACCCCCATCCGGCATAAAATGGCAGGCCATAGCAATGCACTTGCTTGCCATGCAACAGCGCTTCAAAGCCGGAGAGTGAAGTCATGGTATGCAGTTCATCTGCCTTCTGGATGCACTGAATAACATCAGCATCCAGCGCCTGATAGTCCGCCAGTTGCGCCACCACTTCCGCTGGGATATCCCCTTTGCGATTGCCTACCAGTACATCAGGGTGCGGCTTATAAACGATGAAGGCATCGGGATTACGCTCACGAACCGTGCGCAGTAATGACAGATTGGTGTTGATGGAAAGCGTACCCGTTTGAATTGAGGCGTCATCTTCAACCTGGCCAGGCACCAGTAGAATCCGCTTACCCTGCGAACCTTGCGGCAGGGCAAAATCCGCCCCCAAGTTGTATTTGCTTAGTTTGCTCTGGACCAAACGCTGATGCAGTTTTTCGGCACGCTGCTGCTGCGCCAACGTCAGTTCGCTGTGGTTTAGCATCACTTCGAGATCGCTGGTGCGCGTGGCGTCGTAATAGATGCCGCGCTTATCCAGCACCAATGAAAGTGGCGGTAACAAGTCAGAACCCAAACCTGAAGAACGCAGGAAACCATCTTCCATCCGCCACAGCGGCAGCTGACGTAATTTCGCCTTCTCCTGCCAGCGCTGCTCACCTCGCACTCCCCACACCACACAGGCCGTGGCTGCACGGCAATGGCGGGAAAAACTCAGCTTATTGGCGGTGGTATGTAAAAACGGTTTGAGGATGGTGGATTTCCACAGCGTTAATCCTGGAGCCCATAAATGTCCACTGCGCTGCTGCTGATGACGTCGCTGTAACTGCATCCAGCCCAACACATCAAATAGAGTTGCGGCTCCACCTGTCAACGGATCGATATACCGGCTGTAACGCAGATAGGCGGCGGCAAACAACTCTTCCAACGTTGAGCTTCCACGACGCTGGCGAAGTTGCTCCGCCTGTGGATGGCGATCGTCAGTTAACCCCCATCCTGCATACCAGGGCTGGCCAAAGCAGGTCACTAGCTTACCTGCCATCAAAGCTTCGAAACCATATTGCGAAGTCATCACATATACGCGTGAGACATGCCGCAGCAACGATTGCGGGCTGACGTTGTCCGCCATCAAATGTACGCGATGCGTCGATTGCAGCTGATGGTAGTATCCGGCTTTTTTACCCTCTAACACATCAGGATGGACCTTCACCCAAATGGTCGATGACGGGTTTTCTTTTATCGCCGCATCCAGCATCGCTACAAAATCATCTGGCCCGGCGTTACCGTATGTCACTGACATATCGCCAAAGGTCTGATCCACCACCAGCACTAAGTTACTGGTCAGGCTCTCCCCGGCGATGAATGCCGGAGCCTGGTTATATTTGGAAAGGTCTTCCGTAACGATGGTGTGGATCGCTTCTTTCGCTTCTGCGGCTAATGCCTGATTGTCTTCGCGTTGGTGGATCAAACGCTCCAGCGCACTCGGTCGGCTGGCATCGTAATAGATCCCTTCATCATCCAGCACCATTGAGAGTGGCGGAGCCCCGCTTACCCCCAAATCTAGCGAGCGGATAAAACCATCTTCGAGACGGAGAATTGATTTACCCGCCGCCTGTGCTAATTCCACCGGCTTGCGTGCGCTAGGGCGATGGCCCCACACCGCGACAGTATCAATCTCAGCGGGTATAGGACGCATCGGAGAAAGCTTCTGACACGGCTGTGCCAGAAAATTGTCCAGATGCGGAATACGCCAAATACCTGATGAGAAAATACCAATCATGTCTCTTTATCCTTAGATCGACAGAATCACTTTCGCACCCACCGCCAGCTGGTAGAGGATGGTGGAAATACCACGTGTGACTTCGATGTTCTTCGATTCGTACTTCGGCAGTACCATCAGTTCGTCGCCTGGGTTCAGCGTGTCAACATCTTCACCGTTCTCGGCTGCACCGTTCTGACGAATCACCACAATCTTGGCGTTACCCGATTTCTGCGTCAGACCACCACATTTCTCGATGTAATCTTTCGGGCTCATGCCTTTTTCCCAGCTCACTGCGTTCGGGAACAGCACTTCGCCATGCACCATAACCAGCGAGGTTTTCTGCGGGATGTTAATCACGTCGCCATCTTCCAGCAGAATCGAATCGAGGTTCTTCTCGTTGAGGATCACTTCACCCTTCGGCACCACGTTGCGCGCTTTGTTGACGAAGCGGCTGATCAGCTGAGCTTCCTGCATGCGCAGGCTGGCTTCTTCTTTGGTGGAGGATTGGGCAGAGAGCGAGGCTTCTTCCAGTTTCTGCAGGGACAGATCCAGCATCTCTTTCTGACGCTGCGCCACAGAAGGACGGTAAAGCTGGATAGCACTCATTTCAGACATGCTGTTGGTGCGGATCTTCGCTAACACCGCACGCATGCTCGAACCGTATGGCAGCACCATCGCGTGTTCGCCAGAGTGCGCACCTTCGACGCGAACCTGAATGGTGCCGGCATAGCGATCGGTGCTGACAATCAGCGTATCGCCATCTTGCAACATGCGGCCCGGCGCAGAACTGATCGGGTAATACTCACTACGTTTTTGCAAGCCCTGCTGGCGGATAATAGTGATGTTAGTGGCGCCTGGCTTAGCACGCGCCCAGCTCAGCGCTTCCGTCACCGGAATGCTGCTGTCGCGGAATTCAAAGTCATAGCTGTTGAACACATCACCCTGCACGCTAAAGGTGTGCTGACGCGGCCCCACCACGATGGTGTCACCATCGGCAAACTGTGACAGACCCAGCTTGCCGTTGAGCAAGAAGTCATACAGGTTGATGCTGGAACGCACGCGGTTGCCACGCATCACCACGATATCGACATAACTGCCGCGATCGGGATCGACGCCGCCCGCTTTAATCAGGTAGTTGAGCAGGGAATCAGAGGTCACACCGCCATATAGTCCAGGGCTGCGCACAAAACCGGTCACGTAAACCTTCACCGGCTGCGCCTGCAGCAGCGAGGCGTACACACTGACGTTAGCCTGATAAACCTCTTTTACTTTGCTGGTCACTAACGCATTCAGCTGACTGTTGCTCACGCCCGCGACTTTTACCGGCCCCACATTCGGCAGGAAGATATTGCCTTTCGGATCAACCTGCAGAGCGCCATCAAAAGTAAACGCGCCCCACAAGCGTACCTGAATGCTGTCGCCAGGATTGAGCACATAGCCGGGGTTGAAACCGACCGTGGCACCGCTATCGGCGCTGGTGCCGTTAAACAGCTGTGCGCCAAACATGCGGCTCATCATCGCCGGTGCTACCGGGCGCGGGGTGTTATCAAACCCATCGCTGCTCTGCACCTGACTACTCTGCTGGCCAGTGAGGAACGAAGGCAACGGTGCCGCACCGGTCAGATTCGGATCGGCATTAATATCCAGCGCAGCACTGGCGGTGGTGGTTTGCCATGCGGCAAGCAGTAACAGTGACTTCAATAATTTCATGACGAACTCAATTAATCCCGGTGATCTTCAATAACGGCTAACAGCAATTTCAGCGTGCCGAACAATAAGCAGCACACCAGCAACCAGCAGGCGATCAAATAAGGGATATTGGGGAATGTGGATTCCTGCGGCTGCTGCGGTGAACTGATCACCGACAAGACTTTCAGCTTACGTGCCGCTTCCACGCGGGTTTTCTCAATCGAAGTCAGCGCCAGCTTGTACAACTCGGTATCAAACGCTACCTTCGATTTAATCTCTTCAAAATCCACCGCCATACGGTTCAGCTTGTGGCCCTGCGGCGCGGTGATTTTGCTTTTTTCAGCGTCAATCTGCGCTTGTAAGGAGGAGATCGCGTTTTGCGCACTCACCACCTGCGGCGCGTCATCACGCAGATAGGTCAGCAGGTTACGCAGATCGGCTTCCATCTGGATCTTTTGACCCATCAGGGTATTGACCAGGGTGCTGGCGGCAAGAGCCTGCGCTTCCGGGTCCAGCACGTTGTTGCTGTTCTGGTAAGCGAGCAATTCACTTTTGCTGGCATCCAGTCGAACGCGTGCTTTCTCCATTTCCGCTTCAGCAAACGAGAGCTGATCGCGTGCAATCCGGTGCGACAGTTCGTTGATAAAGCGCTCGGATTCTTTCAACACGGCCTGGTTAAACTTCAGCGCAAATTCTGGGCTGAAGCCTTGCGTCTGGATATCCAGCAGGCCGGTTTTGTCGTCGTAAGCAATGCTGATACGGTCGCGGTAATACTGCAGGAAGCGTTCGGCAGTCTCTTCCTTCGCCAGATGGTTGAGGAAATCCAACCCGCTATGGCTAAAGGCTTCATGGAAGTCGAGTTGCTTATCCAGCACCCGTAACATGTCAGGTGAATTGATGTACTCCTTGAGGTAGAGCGCATCTTCGGCGGAACTGGGATTAGAGGCACCCAGCAACAAGCCAAAATTAAGACTACTGCTGGTGAGATCGTCCGAACGTTTTATCGCGACTTTGGATTCGCTCATATAGCGCGGCTGGCTGAAGATCACGAGATAGATCAGCAGCAGCGCCATCGGCAGCAGAATGATAATTTTCGCCAGGTGCTTCTGGATTTCCGCCAGTGAAATGGCAGGAAAACGCGAACGCATCGTGGATGCGGCGGACTTCACTTTCATCAACATGTAACAGTCATCAATTATTGTTGGGGTGCCCAAACTACAATTCGGGTTTGGCAATAATTCTCACACCCACTTCTCCATGGTCAGCCGAAAATTTGTACGAGGCTGGTTATTTTTATTCAGTCAACAGGTAATCAAAAGCGCAGGGACTCAGAGGTTCTGCACCCTATTTGCGGATTCTTAGATTCGATTGGGTCATGCTGAGAGTTGAGGCTAAGCGCTGGGTGCCACTCAACCAACACGGTAGAAACTGAAGGGATAAATCCCGGCAAAATGCTGCCGCTTTGCTGCTCCTGAAAAACAACCTGCTTCATGTCAGTTCCTTTGCATGATGTATCTGGCAAATGCTCTCGCTACGCTTCCATACAACGGACGCGTAGCTAAATTGCATTAAAGATTTTGCTCTATCCCTTGAAAAACCTCATCGCGCCATCTTTATCAGTGGCGAGCCAAAGCGTGCGCATAGGCATCCGCTTAACGGGTAGTGAGGTAAGCTCTTTTTATTATTTTTCACTGCGACGCTCACAGCACAATCTGAGGTGAGCAAGGGATAGAAATTCGACACTCTATGTAACATACAGCAACAGGCGGCACAAGAATTTTAAGCATATTCTTATTGAACCCTTACCTATTCAGCGGTCAATTCTTAACCATAAAAAAGCACCTACTGGTATAAAACGCTTTAATTCATCTGGTTAACGAAGGTTTAAGTCAAATCCTCAACACGCTTCACTAATTCGCACTAAAATTTTCTAAAAATGTCAAAAAGCTTCCAGTAATTACCATTGCAACCCATCAGGTCAAAGAAAACCGAGAAAACCTCCTGAGAATGGCCTTGGTTAGCTGCATCCTTTCAGCATTAGATTTGGCGAACAGGTTAGCGCTGATACTGGATAAAAAATGACATCGTCTTGCAAAATGGCACCGGTTCACACACCAATAAAACATAAATTTCATTTAAGTCATCCACTCACAGACACAAAAAAGCCACCGTTGACTCCTCAACGGTGGCCCTTAAACATCGAGATTGTGCGATTAGCGTTCGCGCATCGCCTCTTTGGCTTTATTAAACGGTTTCACCAGATAATCCATGATGGTCTTCTCGCCGGTCTTGATATCGACAGTAGAAACCATCCCCGGACTGATCGAGTAGCGCTTACCGGCTTTGTTCTGCACGTAGTCGTTATCAGTGCGGATAAACACGCGATAGTAGTAAATCTCCGGCTTCACCTCATCCTGGATAGTATCCGGTGAAATGCTTTCCACCACGCCGTTCATGCCACCATAAATCGCGTAGTCATAGGCCGAGATCTTCACCACCGCACGCTGGCCGGGATGGATAAAAGCAATATCACGCGGTGACAGGCGCGCCTCAATCAGCAGGCGGTCGTTGAGTGGCACGATGTTCATCAGTTCACCGTTGGGAGGAATCACCCCGCCGACGGTGGAGACTTTGATGTTTTTCACGATGCCGTTCATCGGCGCACGGATGGTCAGGCGCGTCACCGTATCTTCGCGCCCTTTAATCACCTCAGCCAGGCTGTCCGCTTCGGCACTGGCTTTCGCCAACTCCTCACGCGCCTGCACATAGTATTGCGAGCGCATGTCGGTGAGTTTCAGCTCCAGATCCGATTTATCGCGCTGCAAACGCAGCACTTCAACGCTACTGGCGGCACCCGTTTTGGCCAGCTTTTGTGTGATCGCCAATTCCTTGTTTGCCAACGCCAGCGACTCGTTGAACTGCTTCGTCGAGTCAGCAAGCTGAGCGCGTTTGGTTTTGTACAACCGCGTCTCGGAGGCAATCAAATCAGGATAAGCCTTGAGTTCATTGGGGAACGTAAGGGGGTCGTCGTTGACCTCGGCTCTCAGGCGCGAGGCCGCTGCCAGTGCCGCACGATAACGCGCCGCACTTTCACCCACGCTGGATTGCGAGCGCGTGGCATCAAGACGTGCCACCACCTGCCCCGCTTTCACCCGATCGCCTTCGTGCACATAAAGCTCGGTAAGGATGCCGCCTTCTAAGGATTGCAGCACCTGGTCACGTGAGCTCGGGATCACTTTGCCCGTGCCGGTTGAGACTTCATCCAGTACGCCAAACCAGGCCCACACCAGCGATATCAGGATCAACGCGGCGCTGATGGTGATCAGCCTGACCGCACCGGTGTAGTGGGT
Organism: Candidatus Pantoea communis; assembly: GCF_011752685.1. Lineage (NCBI taxonomy): Bacteria > Pseudomonadati > Pseudomonadota > Gammaproteobacteria > Enterobacterales > Erwiniaceae > Pantoea > Candidatus Pantoea communis. The sequence goes on along the minus strand of NZ_VWXC01000004.1, from coordinate 75,496 downwards.
CTCAGATTTCAGCTCCCCCAACAGATCGTCAGAGGAATCGACTTCTGCCGCGGTGACCAGTCGCAGTTTGCCGGGAAGTTGCTTCATCATGGACGCACCTCCGGTGAGTTACCGCCGGCACGCGGTGGCGGCAACGCATTCTCTTTCGGGCTGTCCATCACCAGTTGCCCATCTTTCAGCACCAGCACGCGATCCACCAGCGCAAGGATCGCCGCACGGTGCGTCGCCACGATCAGCGTGCGGCCATTCAGCCACGCGCCCAGACGTTCGATGAACTCCTTCTCGGTATGATCATCCAGCGCCGCCGTGGGTTCATCCAGCAGGATAATGTTGGGATCGCGCAACAGCATGCGAGCCAATAGTACCGACTGGCGCTGGCCGCCTGATAAGCCTACCCCGCCTTCCATCACCGGATGATCGAGACCGAGTGGCAAGCGACGAATGAAATCCGCCCCGCCGCTGACCGTTAATGCACCGAAGATGGCATCGTCAGTCGCGTGGGCCGCGCCCATGGTGAGGTTTTCACGCAGCGTGCCGTGGAACAGGCGTGCGTTTTGCGTCATCAAACCTACGTTGCGGCGCACATCCGACACATCAATATGCGGCAAGCTGAGGTTATCCAGACGCAGTTCACCGCCCACCAGATCCATGCCGCCGATCATCGCTTGCAACAAGGTTGACTTGCCCGAACCGTTGCGACCCAGCACGGCAATCCGTTCACCCGGTTTGATAGTCAGGCTTTTGATGCGCAGCGCGATGGTGAGTGAATCGGTGTAGTAGCGGAACATCGCATCATTGAACTGATAATGACCAAACAGCACCGGACAATGGATGCGCGTCTCATCTTTACTGTTCTCCACCGGCAGATTCATCAATGCATCCAGACTGCCTTTGGCGGCTTTCACCTGCTGCCAGCGAGCCAGCACCCCACACAACGTCGCCATGGGGGCAATCATGCGTGAAGAGAGCAACGAAGCCGCAACAATCGCACCGGTGGTGATATCACCGTTGATCACCATCGGCGCACCGACCACGATCACGCTGGCATACACCAGCCCCTGCACCGTGACACCCCAGCTGATCAGCGAATGCATCACTTTGCGCATCTCCACACCGGATTGCGCCGTAATGCGAATGTAGCTGTTCCACTGTTGCAGGAAACGGTCTTCCGCCTGCATCAGCTTGATGTCCTCCAGCCCCTGCACACTCTCCACCAGCACCGCATTACGCAGCGTCGATTCCTTCAGATTTTGCTGCGCCAGCTTTGACAACTTCTTCTGGCTGAGAATGCCGGGCAGCACCATCAGGATCACCGCAATCGGCGCAATCCACGCCAGCTGTGGCGCAATGATCGCCATCACCAGCATAAACAGCAGGAAGAACGGCATATCAACAATGGCGGAAACGGTGGTTGAGGTCACCATTTCGCGGATCGATTCCAGCTCGCGCAGCTGCGAAATAAAGGTACCGGTGGAGCGCGGCACTGCACTGTTACGCAGCCGCAGCGCATGACCAAACACGCGATCCGAAACACGCATATCGGCACGCTTACCCAGCAGGTCAGTGACATGATCGCGCCCAACACGCAGGATGTAGGTGAACACCACGGAGATAATCACCCCAATATAGAGGACATACAGCGTGGGATAGGATTGCGCCGGAATCACGCGGTCATACACCTGCATCGAGAAGATAATGCCGACCATCGCTAGCAGGTTGAGCAGGAAGGATCCCAGCATCACGTGGCCATAAGGCCGCAGATCATGCAGCACCAAACGCCGCAGCCAGTCCGGCTTTACCGTTGCCAGATAGCGATCGACGCGGCTGTCTTTGGCGGCGGTGACCGGACGTAATGCGGCGGCAAAACGAATCTCCGGCAGCAGCGTTTCCAGCACAACGGGCGCCGGTTGCTCATCTCCCGAAAAGTGCACGCGCACTTCATCTTCACCATCAAAGTGGGTGATGACACCGACCTGTCCGTCGGCCAGCTCCACTGCCAGCGGCAGACGCCAGCTGGTGATTTCCCACTTGTTCTCTTCGTACAGCTGGAGGGATAACCCCGCCTGACGCGCTAAATGGCGCAGCGCTTTGTCGCGCGTCTGTTTACCCTGCCATTCGGCGGCGGCCATAATCATGCCCGGAGAGCAGGGCAAACGATAATGGGTGGCGATCTGGATGATCGCCGTCGCCCATCCATTTAACGGAACGTGACCGTCGGCACCACTGCTGGTATCACCGTTGGGGGCATCGGGAATTTGTAATTGGGTCATGGCTGGATCTCCACATTCTGGATCCGCTGATTATTCAAAGCGAACGCCGATCGGATATGCCCGGTGCTGTATAAGCAGTCGAGTTGCAACGATCGTAATTGACTGATGGTTTGCTGCAGGGTGAAACGGGTCTGGAACACTTCCTGCTCGGCGTTCAGCACGTCCAGCAGCGGACGGGTGCCGAGTTGCAGATACTGATCCTGATAGAGCTGCTGGGTTTTCTCACCCAGCGTCTGTTGCCGCCCCATAATCGCCAGACTCTGCGACAAGCTAAGGGCTGCACTTTGCGATTCACTGAGTTGCTGCCGTGCTTTCAGGCGCGCGGAGTTGACGGCCGCGTTGGCCGCTTGCAAGGCGTTGGCAGCGGCGTCACGGGCGGCAGTGATCCCGCCTCCCTGATAGATCGGCATCTCCACTTTGACGAAGGCCTGATACTGAGTGCGATCGAGCGTTTCACTGCCGGAGTAGTGATTGTTGAGGTAGTGCGTGACCTGGGGTTCCAGCGAAATCGTTGGCAGGTTCTGCGCGTTAGCATTATCCAGTTTTGCCTGTGCCTGATTGGCCTGTGCCCATGCCGACAGCACTGCCGGGTTGAGTTTGTCATCCGCTTTACCCACCGCGCAGGAGCGCGTCAGGTTCACCGGAAAATCTTCATTCACTTTCTTCACCAGCGGCCAACCGAGATAGGTCGCCAACGTGGCACGCCAGCGATCGAGGTTGGCCTGATACTGAATCAGCGTGGTGCGCGCCCCTTCAATACGCGCATCAGTTTGCGTGGCATCGGAGAGCGAAGCCGCGCCTTCATCATTTCGCTGACGGGCCAGATCGCCAATTTTGCTCAGTGCATCGAGCTGCTGCTGGGCAATCTTCACCAGTTGCTGATAGCCCTGCACTTCCACCAGCGCGGAGGCCGTGTCATGTGCCACCGTATCAATACTCACCAGCACGTTGGCTTGTTCCATCGCCACGCCAGCTTCAGCGGATCGCACCGAACTGCTGACTTTGCCAAAGTCATACAACATCTGCGAAACCGATAACACAAACGATGGGCTGAACCCCTTCTCGGTATAGGCATTGCTGTAGCCGTTGTTCATCCCGCCGCTGATCTGCGGATAATATTTGGCTTTCGCCACATCCACCTGGTTGGCCTGTTCCAGCATTTTCCCCACCGCCTGCGCGATATCCGGATGCCACTGAATGGCACGCTGTACGGCCTGGTTAATCGTGAGTGAATCCGGGACGTGAGCCAATGCGGGTTCGGCCACTTCACCGGTTAATGACGGCAGATCCTGCTGCTGTTGCGCCAGGCCTGCGGAGGTGATTCGGCTGGCCGAGGTGAGCGCATCACTGGCAGCCATGAGTTGTGAACAATGAAATAAAGCGATGCCCGCACAGAAGACGCTGAGCTTAGAGTAACGGCGAGTTGGAGCGCCTGATTGCATCAAATCCATCGATAATCCACCAGTCAGTAAAAGGAAAGGGGCTCATCCATGAGCCCTTACTGCATCCTTGCTACGCGCGGCCCCTTATGCCGTGTGAGTCTGGTGCGGTTGCTGCAGCAATTCCTCCAGTGAAACGTTGACACCTTCCAGCGTTATCAACTGGGTACTGCTGTAACCCGTACCGGTACCGTCACGGTCAATTGAGAGCACGGTATTGCCATCTGAAGTATGATCCACTTTCACGAAATCATTAATATTACTTGTGGAATCATTCCAGCCGATTAGCAAGTTACTGATGTCAATTTTGTCGCCTTGCGCAACATTGAAGTCGGTCCAGGTATCGTGACCGTTCCCTCCCGTTGAGTCTGCACTCGCTAACAGGTGATACACCAGGGTATCGGCACCCGCGCCGGTCGTGATGGTGTCGTTGTAGGCACCGCCGGTAATGGTGTCAGCCCCTGCCGTTCCTGTGATAGTTGGATGCAGGTCGATAGTGAAGGAGTGCGTGGTGATGGTGCCATCGGTTGCTGCCAGCGTGTAGCTGAACACCTCTTTATGCAGCAGGCTTTGTCCATCAACCCCGGCATTAAGCGTATAGGTGTAGCTACCGTTGGCTGCAATACTCAGCACACCATAGTCCCCGGCAATCGACGTGGTACCCACGCTGTGAACCGTTGTGACATCACCGTTTTCATTAGTGATACTCAAGGTTCCGGTATGCGTCGTCGAGTCACCGTAGATACTGCCGCTGGCATCGTGATCACCGGTTGAGGTGGTTTCCGCCAGCAGGCTGTTCACGGTGAGCGACGTCGCTGCACCGTTATGCAACGTGACCGTCAGGGATGCAGAAGTCACTGCACCACTCGAATCCCTCACCGAGTAAGTGAAGGTGTCGGTGGTTGGCAAGGTACTGACATCCAGTCCCGCCTTCAGCACATAGGTGTAGTTACCGTGTGAATCGATGGTCAGCGTACCGTAAGTGGTGTTGATCACCGTGTTACCCGTCGCGGCAACAGCACTGCCCGACACCGTGGTGACCGCAGTACCGGTTGGTACCGTACCGGACACAGAACTGGTGTCGTTGGTCAGCAGGTTACCTGTCACCGTTGAAGACACGGTGACCGCATCCAGCGTGGTATCCGTCACCGTAGTGATGGTGGTGCTTGGCAGCAGAGCAATACCGCCACTCGAACCAATTACTACTGCATAGGTACCCGAGCCGAGTCCGCTATAAGTGACGTTGGCACCAGTCTGTGTACCCAGCGACAGTAATCCAGTCGACAGATAGTTCGAGGTCACGCTCTTCAGCGTCCAGGAACCATCCGAGTTCTGTTGATAGAGATACAACGAGTAGGTTGATATCAGAGATATACCACCGACCGAACCATGCAAGGTCACAGTACGGGTATCACCGGTGCCCACACTGAAGGTGTAAGCATTACCGTTCGACAGAACGCCGACGCCCAGCAGCGTGCCAAGGTTCACCGTGGCCAGAGCCGCATGCGAGACGCTGGTGGTGCCGTTATTCACCGTTTGCGTGGTCGTGCTGTAGTCCACCTCATTGGTATCGTTGGTGGCCACAATACGAATCACCCCAGTCAACGCTGTGGATGGTGAAACGTTGCCCGCACGGTCAGTCTGGATGACCGACAGTGAAGCACCTGTGGTCTGTGCAGTGCTCAAGGTTACCGACCAGGTGCCCGCAGCGCCCACGGTCGCGGTACCCAGCGAGTTACCGTTGGCATCACGCACCGTCACCGTATCGCCCACTTCACCATTACCGGTTACGGTGGTACCCGCCGAGTTAATCGCCAGGTTCGTTACCGCCACCGGTGCCACGGTATCGATGTTCACCGTGGCCGTAGTGTTGCCAGTACTGACGTTGCCCGCCGCATCCGTAACGGTGGTGGTCAACGGATGCGCACCGTTCGCCAGAACCGCAGTGGTGTAGGTCCAGGCACCGGTACTGCCTACGGTGAGGGAGCCGAGAACGGTCGCGCCATCATAGATGGTGACAATTGCACCCACTTCCGCCGTGCCACTCAAGGTTGGCGTGGTGTCTTTGGTGTACGCACCATTGGCCAGCGTCACCGGCGTGGTGCCGGTATCGTCGGTAATGGTCAGCGTACTCGCCGTTGGTGCCACGGTATCGATGGTCATGACGGTAGAAGCCGTTGGGCTGATGTTTCCTGCCGCATCGGTCTGCGTCACGTTAATGGTGTGCGTACCATTGCTCAAGGTGGTGGAGATAAAGCTCCACGTACCATTGCTGCCCACCGTTGTTGTGCCCAGCAGCGTGCTGCCGTCATAGATGCTGACTTTCGCACCAACTTCGCCGTTACCACTCAACAGCGGCGTATTGTCGTTGGTGGAACCATTGTTCGGGATGGTCACCGCCGTACTGCCGTTGTTGTTCGCCGCAACCAGACTGGTCACTGCCGCTGGAGCAACGCTATCGACAATCACCGTGGCTGACGTGGTGCCGCTGACATTGCCCGCTGGATCCGTCACGGTGACATTGATCGGGTGGCTACCCTGCGTCAATACCGTCGTGGTATAGGTCCATGCGCCACTGCTGCCCACTGTCACAGTGCCCAGCAGCGTCGTGCCATCGTAGATCGACACTTTGCTGCCCACTTCCGCCGTACCACTCAGGGTTGGCGTCGAGTCATTGGTGTAACCGCCGTTCGCCACCGTGGTGTTGGTGATGTCGTTGGTAATCACCAGGGTTGATGCCGCTGGCGCTACGGTATCCACGGTAATGGAGACCGTTGCGGAAGCCGCACTGGTGTTACCCGCTGCATCGGTCACCGTGACGCTCAACGGATGGGTACCGTTACTCAACGTGGCCGTGGTGAAGGTCCATGCACCGTTGGTCCCGGCAGTCACTGAACCCAGCACCGTTGTACCGTCATAGATGGTGACAATGGCATTCGCTTCTGCGGTACCGCTCAAAGTCGGCGTCGCATCGTCGGTCACTGCGCCATTGGCCAGCGGCCCCTGACTCGCGCCAACATCATCGGTAATCACCAGGTTGGTGACCGCATTCGGTGCCACTGTGTCGATGGTCATCACAGTTGAGGCATTCGGGCTAACGTTGCCCGCTGCATCTGTCTGGGTGACATTCAACGTATGGCTACCGTTGCTCAACGTGGTGGAGATGAAGCTCCAGGTACCGTTGCTGGCGACGGTGGTGGTGCCCAGCAAGATTGAACCGTCATAGATACTGACCTTAGCCCCGACCTCACCCGTACCACTCAACAGTGGCGTGCTGTCGTTAGTGACGCCATTGTTCGGGATTGTCACCGCCGTGCTGCCATTGTTATTGGCCGCCACCAGAGTCACCGCTGCCGGAGGCGTGGTGTCGATAACCACTGTGGCGTTGGTTCTGCCACTGACGTTACCGGCTGCATCCGTGACCGACACGCTGATGGTGTGCGAGCCTTGCGTCAAGGTCGAGGTTGTGAAGGTCCACACTCCCGAACTGTTGGCGATAGCCGTACCCAGCGTCGTTGTACCGTCATAGATAGTCACTCGACCACCGGCTTCCGCCGTGCCACTCAGCGTTGGCGTCGTGTCGTTGGTTGAACCCCCGCTGGCGACCGTGGTGTTGGTGACATCGTTGGTGATCACCAGCGTTGCGGTATTTGGCGCCACGGTATCCACGGTGATAGTGACCGGTGTTGAGGATGGGCTGACGTTACCCGCCGCATCTTTAACCGTCACACTCAGTGGGTGGCTACCATTACTCAATACCGGGCTGACGAAGCTCCACGCGCCGGTGCCGCTGGCAGTAGTGGAACCCAGTACGGTCGTGCCGTCATACACCGTGACAATCGCGTTCGCCTCAGCCGTACCGGTGAGGGTTGGCGTGTTGTCGTTGGTGGAACCGCCGGTTGGCACCGTGGTGCTGGTGACATCGTTAGTCACCACCAGGTTAGTGACGGTGTTAGGGACGACAGTATCCACGGTGAAGGTAATAGATGGCGTGTTACTGACGTTGCCCGCTGCATCTGTCGCCGTCGCCGTGATGGTATGCGAACCTTCACTTAACGTGGTTGAAGTCCAGGTCCATGCGCCCGTGCTGCTGGCCGTCACAGAACCGATCTGCACCCCGCCATCGAAAATTCTCACGACGCTGTTCGCTTCCGTGGTGCCGCTCAGCGCAGGCGTGTTGTCATTGGTACTGGTGCCTGCGTTAATCGTCACCGGCGTACTGCCGTTGTTATTGGCTGCCGCCAGGGTCAGCGTTGGTGCCACGGAGTCGATGTTGACAGTGGCATTGGTGCTACCACTGACGTTACCGGCCGCATCTGTTGAGGTCACGCTAATGGTGTGCGAGCCCTGGGCCAGTACTGCGGTGGTAAAGGTCCAGGTGCCATTGGTGCCAACCGTGACCGAACCGATTTGCGTGCCACCATCGTAAATCTTAACGAGACTCCCCACTTCCGCCGTACCACTCAGCGTTGGCGTGGTGTCATTGGTGGAACCGCCGCTGGCGACCGTGGTGTTAGTGACATCGTTAGTGATGACCAGCGTCGAAGCATTCGGCGCCACGGTATCGACAATCACGGAAACCGGGGTCGATGCCGGACTGACGTTACCCGCTGCGTCTTTCACTGTGACACTCAGCGGATGTGTCCCGTTGCTCAATGCCGGGCTGACGAAGCTCCATGCGCCGGTACCGCTGGCCGTAGTGGAACCCAATACCGTAGTGCCGTCATACACCGTGACAATCGCGTTCGCCTCAGCCGTACCGGTAAGGGTTGGCGTATTGTCATTGGTTGAACCGCCGTTTGGCACCGTGGTGCTGGTGACATCGTTGGTGACCACCAGGTTAGTGACCGTGGCGGGCGCGGCGGTATCGACCGTGAAGGTGATGGACGCATTCGGACTGATGTTGCCCGCCGCATCGGTCGCCGTCACGTTGATGGTGTGGCTACCGTCAGCCAGCGTAGTGGATGTCAGACTCCAGGCACCGTTGCTGCCCGCGATAACAGATCCAAGCAGGACTCCGCCATCGTAGACTTTTACCACGCTGCCCGCTTCCGCCGTACCGCTGATGGCTGGCGTGTTGTCGTTGGTGCTGCTGCCTGCGGCAATCGCCACCGGCGTACTGCCGTTGTTGTTCGCCGCTGCCAGGCTCGCTACCGCCGCTGGAGGCGTGGTATCAATCACCACCACAGAAGAGGTGGTACCACTGACGTTACCTGCCGCATCGGTCACCGTGACGTTCAGCGTATGAGAGCCCTGCGTCAGTGCCGTTGAGGTGAAGGTCCATGCGCCGGTGCCGCTGGCAATTGCTGTGCCCAGCAAGTTCGTACCATCGTAAATCGAGACGCGACCGTTGGCTTCCGCCACACCGCTCAGTGTTGGCGTGGTGTCGTTGGTCGAGCCACCGTTGGGTACGACGGCCGTGGTGTTATCGTTGGTGACCACCAGTGACGTCGTTGCCGGCGCCACGGTATCCACCACTACAGTGAAGTTAGTGGCCGTACTGGTGTTACCCGCCGCATCACGGACGGTGACACTGAGTGGATGCGATCCTTCACTCAGTGCTGCAGTGGTGAAGGTCCAGGTGCCACCGCTTCCGACGACGACCGAGCCGAGAACGGTGGTGCCTTCAGAAATCACCACAATGTTGCCCGCCGTCGCGGAACCGCTCAGGGTCGGCGTGTTGTCATCGGTAGATGCACCACTCGTCAACGGCCCCTGTGAGGTGCCCACGTTGTCGTTCACCACCAGGCCTGTAACCGGATTCGGCGCGCCTGTCACCACGGTAAAGGTAATCGAGGCATTCGAGCTGGTGTTGCCCGCCGCATCGGTCGCCGTCACGTTGATGGTGTGGCTACCGTCAGACAGTTGCGTTGAGGTGTAGCTCCACGCACCGGTGGTGGCATTCGCCGTCACCGAACCTAGCAGAATTGTGCCGTCATAAATTTTGACGACGCTGCCTGCTTCTGCTGTACCACTTAGCGCTGGGGTGTTGTCGTTGGTACTGCTGCCTGCGGCAATCGCCACTGGCGTGCTGCCGTTGTTGTTGGCGGCAGCCAGGCTGGTGACGGCTGCTGGCGCGACGTTATCGACAATCACAGTGGCGGATGTGGTGCCGCTGACGTTGCCCGCGGCATCCGTGACAGTGACACTGAGCGAGTGGCTACCCTGCGTCAATACCGCCGTGGTGTAGGTCCATGCACCATTACTGCCCGCAATGACAGTGCCCAACAGATTCGCACCATCGTAGACGGACACGCGGCTTCCCGCTTCCGCCACACCACTCAGCGTTGGTGTGGTGTCATTGGTATAACCGCCATTGGCTACCGTGGTGTTGCTGACGTCATTAGTGACCACCAGCGTACTCGCATTAGGCGCAATGCTATCAATGGTGAAGCTCACGGTAGAAGAACGCGGTCCAACGTTACCCGCCGCATCGGTGACTGTGACGCTTAAAGTATGCGCGCCCTGGCTCAGGGTAGGCGAAATAAAGCTCCATGCACCCGTTGCACTGGCTGTCGTCGAACCCACTATGGTGTTGCCGTCATAGATGGTGACAATACCGTTAGCTTCCGCGTTACCGGTGAGCAGCGGTGTGCTGTCATTGGTAATACTGTTATTAGCTATCGCAACCGGTGTACTGCCATTGTTATTGGCGGCCGCCAGGTCGGTTACGGCAGCTGGTGCCAGGGTATCGACGTTGATGTTGAACGTGCTGGATGGGTTACCCGCAAGGTTGGTGACGTAAATAGCATGAGCACCATCAGCCAGCGTAGGTGTAATAAAGCTCCACTGTCCATTCGCACCAACGGTTACACTGCCCAATACAGTACCGCTACCGTCGTGAATGGTAATCACATCATTGGCAGTCGCTGAACCGGTCAACACCAGCGTGTTGTCTTTGGTATTCGCACCATCTGCCAGCGTCACAGGCATACTGCCGCTGTCATCAGTGATAACCAACGTACCGCTGGCCGCTGGCAAGCCGGCTTCGATGTTCAACGTGAAGGCCGGAGAGCTGGCTGCGCTAACATTGCCCGCCTGATCCGTCACTGTGAAGGTGAAGCTATGGTTACCGTTAGACAGCCCTTCCGGTGGCGTGAAGGTCCATGCCCCGTTCGTTGCCGATGCCGTTGCAGTGCCAAGCAGCGTCGTACCATCGTAGATTGATACTGTGCTGTTAGCTTCAACTGTACCGCTAAAGGTTGGCGTATTGTCATCTGTGGTATCACCGGTATTTAGCGTGCCGGTAACGCCCACATCATCAGTCACCACCAACGTACTCGTATTCACCGTTGCCGGTGTAGAGGTATCAATGGTGATTTCAACAGGAGTGGTTGCTGGCCCGGTGGTGCCTGCTGCGTTGGTCACTGACACCGAGTAAGTGTGCGGGCCATCTGCCTCAACGGCGGTTTCATAACGCCAGACACCGTTACTTGCCACCGTGGTGGTCGCAACCTGCACTCCATCAATGATGATATTGATAGTGGTTCCCGCCACACCGGTTCCGCGCAACACCGGCGTGTTGTCGTTGGAGAAGCCATCATTCGCCACCAGTACCGGCGTGGTATTGGCGTTGTTGTAAATCGCGAACGTCAGGACTTCCGCCGGCGTGGTGTTATCCACGGTCAACGATACCGACGATTCCGCACTCACGTTGCCGGCTGCATCGGTTACCGTCACGTTGAGCGTGTGAGTCGCGTTCGATAGCGCACTGGTTGTGATGCTCCAACTGCCGTCTGAACCTGCCGTAGTGGAACCTACCAGCGTCGTGCCGTCATAAACACGGACGATAGCATTCGCCTCTGCCGTGCCGCTGATTGCCGGGGTGTTGTCGCTGGTAGTACCGCCATTTGGAATGGTGGTTTCTGGCGATCCATTGTTGTTCTGCAACAGCAGGTCGCCCGCTGGCTGAGGTGGTGTGCCATCAATGCGCACAACCGTCGCTGCAGACGTGCTGACGTTACCCACTTCATCGGTCACGGTGACAGTCAGAGTATGCGACCCATCGGTTAAGGTTGGCGAAGTGAATGTCCAGGTACCGCCACCGGTCGCGGTGGTTGACCCAATCACCGTGGTGCCATCGTAAATGGTCACCAGACTGTTCGCCTCGGCGCTACCACTCAGTGTTGGCGTGTTGTCGTTAGTTAGCCCATTGTTGGCGACGACAACGGAAGTGATGTCGTTGGTCACCACCAGCGTTGGTACAGCTGGCGGAGTGGCGTCTACGGTGAAGTCAACGGTGTTCGCGGCCTCGCTGGTGTTACCTGCGACATCCGTTGCCGTCACACGCAGCGTATAGGCGCCGTCATCCAGCGCTGGCACGCTGAAGCTCCATTGGCCATTACTACCCACCGCCGTACTGCCCAACACCGTGGTGCCATCATAGATCCGGATAATGCTACCCGCCTCTCCGCTGCCACTGAGGAACGGCGTGCTGTCGTTGGTGATGCTTCCACTCGTAATCGTTACTGGCGTTGTACCGTCGTCATTGCTGGCCGTAATCGCACTCGGTGCCGCAGGTGGTGTGGCATCAATCACCGCACTAATGGTGGTCGTACCGCTCACATTACCTGCCGCATCGGACGCACTGACACTGAAGGTATGAGAACCGTCCGCCAGCGCCGTAGGTGGCGTAAAGCTCCATGTGCCACCGGCAATAACGGTTGTAGATCCCAACACCCCACTGGCATCAGAGATAGTGATAATGCTACCCACCTCACCGTTACCGCTCAGCACTGGCGTGTTGTCGTTGGTCAGGCCGCCGTTTGGAATGTTAACCGCACCATCAATGTTGTTGGTCAGCACCAGGTTGGTTACCGATGGCGGTGCTACGGTATCAATGGTGACGGTCACAATGTCGCTGATCGGGCTGGTATTGCCGGCCGCATCCTGCCCCACCACGCTCAGATTATGGGTACCATCTGTCAATGTTGGAGAGTAACTCCAGTCACCACTACCATTCGCGATAACCGTACCGAGAACGGTATTGCCATCAGAGATAATAATGGTGCTGTTGGCTTCCGCTGTACCGCGCAGAACCGGTGTACTGTCATTGGTCGTGCTGCCGCTCGTAACAGGCACTTCTGTGCCGCTGTTGTTATTGGCAAGCGTCAGACCTTGCGCTGCATCCGGTGCTTCACTGTCCACCGTAAAGGTCAGGGTTGGTGAATTGGCACTGGTATTACCTGCCGCATCCGTCACCGTAACACTCAGATTGTGCACGCCCTGATCCAGGGTGTCGGTGGTGAAACTCCAGTTACCACTGCTGCCTACCAGCACCGAGCCGATTTCTCCAGCACCGTCATAAATCCTGACGATACTGCCAGCCTCGGCACTGCCGGTTAGTTGTGGCGTGGTGTCGTTGGTATAGCCGTCTGCTGCAATCGGCACCAACGTGCTGCCTTCGTTGTTGTTGACGGTCACGCCTTGCGCCACATCCGGCGCTTCAGTGTCAATATTGATCGTGACCACAGCAGAAGCCGGGCTGACGTTGCCCGCTGAATCCGTCACCGTAATGGTCAGTGGATGCGCACCATCATTCAGCGTATCCGCTGTGAAACTCCACACGCCCTGCGCATTGGTGGTGACGCTACCAATCGCCGTATTGCCATCATAAATGGTCACCAGGCTGTTAGCCGTAGCGGTACCACTCAACACTGGCGTGTTGTCGTTGGTATAGCCGTTGTTCGTCACTGGTTCCGTTGGCAAAGCATCGTTATTGGTGACCACAAAGTCTGGCGTAGACGGAACAGAAGTATCCACCGTTATCGTCACCGCATTACCCGCAGCACTGACGTTGCCTGCCGTATCGGTGGCGGTGGCTGTCAGTGTGTGAGCGCCGTCGGTCAGGGTCTGCGTCGTGAAGTTCCAGGTACCGCCGGTGCCAGCCTGAGTCGAACCGATCAGAGTGGTGCCATCGTAAACTTTGATGATACTGCCCGCTTCCGCCGTGCCGCTCAGGGATGGTGTATTGTCGTTGGTCACTCCGGTTAGTGTATTGCCACTGTCATCTTTCGCCACCAAATCACTGATAGCGTCAGGTGCGATGGTATCTACGTTGAAAGTGATGCCTGCAGAAGGTGCACTGCTGTTGCCTGCAGTGTCTGTTGCGGTAACCGTCAGAGTATGGCTGCCCTGGCCCAGTGCTGTAGTCGGCTCGAAGCGCCAGATGCCGTTAGTACCGACAATCGCCGTCCCCAGAACCGTACTGCCATCACGAATAGTCACGGTAGCGCCCACTTCGCCGGTTCCGCGAATAACAGGTGTGGAGTCATTGGTGGTGCTGCCCGCAGTGAACACTACGGCAGTACCGCCGTTGTTGTTGCTGAGGCTGGTCACCACCGGAGTCGCTGGTGGTGTGCTGTCCACGGTGAAATCAATTGCCGCCGATGGCGCACTGACGTTGCCCGCAGCATCGGTAACGGTCGTGGTGATGCTGTGCGGACCCTCGCCCAATACCAGGGTAGGCGTGAAGGTCCAGGTGCCGCCAGTGCCCACCACCACTGTGCCAAGCACATTACTGCCATCCAGGATGGTGACCGTCGTGCCCACTTCCGCCGTACCGCTCAGAACTGGCGTATTGTCATTGGTGACACTGCCCGCGGTGATTGGTACAGCCGTGCCGCTGCTGTCATTACTCAACTGCACGGCACCTGCGGTATTTGGTGCCTGAGTATCGACGGTAAAGGTGATCGCCGTAGAAGGTGCACTGCTGTTGCCTGCCGCATCCGTCACGGTGGCGGTGAGGCTGTGCGATCCCTGACTGAGCACCGGGGAAGTGAAACTCCAGGCGCCACCGTTAGTGACCTGAACACTGCCGAGCACGGTATCACCATCACGTACCGTGACAATGGTGCCCACCTCAGCAGTGCCGCTCAGTACCGGCGTGGTGTCATTGGTGGCACCACCGGAAGTGATCGGTGTGGGGGTGCCGTTGTCGTTGTTCAGCACCACAGCGTTAGCCGAATCAGGTGCAACGGTATCCACGCTGAAGCCAAATGCCGGTGATTCAGGGCCGGCGTTACCGGTTGAATCAGTGACAATAGTAGTCAGGCTGTGTGGGCCATCAATCAACGCGGTCGCTGGCGTAAAGCTCCAGTTGCCATCGCTACCAACAATCGCGGTACCAATCGTGGTGCCGTTATCTTTCACTGTGACGATACTGCCCGCTTCTGCGGTGCCACTGAGCACTGGCGTTGGGTCGTTAGTAGCACTGCCTGCGGTAATAGGCACCGCCACACCCGTTGAGTCATCACTGAGCTGCAGGTTGCCGACTTCACCCGGAGAGGTGCTGTCAACAATCACCACAACTTCGGAGGTTGGTGCGCTGCTATTACCTGCAGGGTCAGTGACCACGGTGGTAATGCTATGGCTACCCTCATCCAATGCGGTGGTTGGCGTAAAGCTCCAGGTCCCTCCTGTGCCGACCACCACCGTGCCGAGCACGGTGTTGCCTTCAGAAATGGTGACGGTGCTGCCTGGCTCAGCCGTTCCGCTCAGGGTTGGTGTGGTATCGCTGGTTGAACCGCCAGTGGCGATTGGGGTGCCATCGTCTGTAGAGAACTGCAGCCCTCCTGCCGCTGCAGGTGCTTGTGTATCCACGGTGACGGTGATGGCTGGTGAAGCCTCGCTAACGTTACCTGCCGGGCTGGTCACCGTCGTGGTCAAACTGTGATCGCCCTGGCTCAGCGCTGGCGTAGTGAAGCTCCAGGTCCCCCCGGCGCCTACCACCACGGTGCCCAGAACCGTGGTACCATCCAGCACGGTAACGGTGCTGCCAACGGCGGCTGAACCGGTTAACACCGGTGTTGTGTCATTTGTCGCACCATTGGTAATCGGTACCGCCGTACCGCTGGTGTCATTGTTCAGCACCAGCCCACTTGCAGGATCCGGTCGCGTGGTGTCCACGTTAAAGGTAATCGGTGTGGTTTCCGGACCGGTGTTGCCGGCCGGATCCGTCACGGTGGTCGTCAGGCTATGCGAACCCGACTCCAGCGGCGTAGTTGGGGTGAAACTCCAGCTACCATTGCTGCCAACGGTGACCGAACCAATCTCCGTGCCGTTGTCAGAAACTTTCACCGTGCTGCCCGGTTCAGCGGTACCACTCAGGACTGGAGTGGTGTCATTAGTGGTGCCACCGGCGGTAATAGGGACCGGCGTGCCGCTGGTGTCATTGTTGAGCTGCAGACCACTCGCTTCTGCAGGTGCGGTGGTGTCTACGGTGATCACGATAGGCGTAGATGGACCGCTGGTATTACCGGCAGGACTGGTGGTGGTTGCGGTAATGCTGTGGTTGCCCTCACCCAACGGATCGGTTGGGGTGAAGCTCCAGGTGCCGCCCGCGCCGACAACTACTGTGCCCAGCACTGTGCCGCCATCTGAGACGGTGATAGTGCTACCTGCCGCAGCGGATCCACTCAGAACTGGAGTGGCATCATTCGTTGCCGTGCCGGAGGTAATCGGTACTGGGGTGCCGCTCTCATCATTACTCAACGCCACATTACCCGGTGCAGCAGGGATGGTGGTATCAACGGTGACGGTAATTGGCGTGGTTGCCGCACCGGTATTGCCCGCAGGGTCAGTTACCGTGGTGGTGAGGCTGTGGCTGCCATCGCCCAACGGTGAAGTTGGCGTAAAGCTCCAGTTGCCGTCATTACCCACCGTAGTGGAGCCAATAACCGTACCGTTGTCAGAAACATTGACGATGCTGCCAGGTTCGGCTCGGCCACTCAGCACCGGCGTGGTGTCATTGGTGGTGCCGCCAGTGATCGGTACAGCTGTGCCGCTGGAATCATTGCTCAGCAGCACACCTGTTGCTGCTGCTGGTGCGGTGGTGTCGACTGTCACAATAACGGGCGTACTAGCCGGTCCGGTGTTACCCGCCGGATCGGTCACGGTTGTGGTCAGGCTATGGCTGCCATCGCCCAGCGGCGTGGTGGGGGTATAGCTCCAGGTGCCATCGCTTCCGGTAGTGGCAGTGCCCAATACCGCGCCGCCATCAGAAACGGTTACCGTACTGCCCGGTTCTGCGGTGCCGCTCAGGGTTGGCGTGTTGTCATTGGTGCTGCCGCCAGAAGTAATTGGTGTACCGCCATCATTGCTAAGCTGGACGTTGCCCGCCGCTGCTGGAGGTTGCGTATCAACCGTCACGGTCACAGGCGTCGATGCCGGGCCGGTGTTACCCGCCGGATCCGTCACGGTGGTCGTCAGGCTGTGGTTGCCATCACTCAGCGGTGGTGTGGTGTAAGTCCAGGTGCCATCGCCGCCGACTGTTGTTGTACCAATGACGGTGGTGCCATCTGTAATGGTGACAGTACCGCCAGGCTCACCGTTACCTTCCAGAGTCGGCGTTGTGGTGTTAGTGCTACTACCCGATGGAATCGGATCGCCATCACCATTGGTCAGGCCAACGCCCGTTGGTGCCGCAGGCGCCACGGTATCAATGGTGACATTGATCGTCGGTGTATCGCTAATCGCGCCAGTGGTTGGGTTTGTCGCGGTGGCATGGAAAGCATAGGTGCCATCCGTTAGTGCGGCTGGCGTAAAGTTCCACTGTCCGTTACTGCCCGCCGTGACACTACCGAGTACGGTGGTGCCGTTGTAAATGGTGATCAGATCGCCTGCACCGGCCTGACCACTCAGCACAGGCGTGCTGTCATGAGTACTGGAGTTATCCGTCAACTGCACAATAGTGCTGCCGCTGTCGTCCGCTACCACAATGAGTTCATTGGTGGTTGGTACACCTGCATCAATATTCACGGTAAAGGCCGGTGATGCCGGACTCACGTTACCTGCGGCGTCGGTCACTGTAGTGGTGAGGTTATGCTGGCCATTGGTCAGTGGTGAAGCTGGCGTGAAGCTCCAGTTGCCATCCGTGCCCACGGATGCAGAGCCCAACAGCGTGGTGCCATCGTAAACCTTAACGATGCTGCCCGCTTCTGCCGTGCCGCTCAGGGTTGGTGTACTGTCATCAGTGGTCGCACCGGAAGTCAGCGCCCCGGTGCTGGTGCCTGCATCATCAGTCACGACCAGTCCACTAACCGCCGCTGGCGCCGTGGTATCAACGGTAAAGGTAATCGGAGTGGTGGCTGGGCTGCTGTTACCTGCCGCATCTGTTGCGGTAGTCGTTAGGCTGTGGCTACCCTCTCCCAATGCTGGGGTGGTGAAGCTCCAGTTACCATTGCTACCTACAGTCACACTACCCAGCACAGTGTTGCCATCACGAATGGTGACCACACTACCCGCTTCGGCGCTGCCGCTCAGAACTGGCGTTGCATCATTGGTGAGGCTGCCATTGGTAATAGGCACTGACGTGCTGCCTGCATCGTTATTAATCTGCAAGCCGGCCACTGCATCAGGCGCCACCGTATCCACGGTGATATTGATGGTGAGGGTATCGGTGATGTTGCCCGCGGCATCGGTGATAGTGCCATGAATTGCATGCGGGCCATCACTCAGGATGCCCATTCTGAACAGCCATTGTCCGTTCGCGCCTGCGGTGGTGCTGCCAAGAAGCTGGCTACCATCATACAGGGTGATGATATTGCCGGGACTCGCCGAACCAATCAGCACTGGCGTAGGATCGTTGGTGCTGGCTCCATCAACCAACTGCTCAACGGTGTTGCCGTTATCATCGATCACTTCCAGAGAATCACTGGCCGTTGGCAGATCGGCTTCAATATCCACAATAAATGGTGGGCTGGCAGGGCCAACATTGCCTGCGGTATCTGTGGCGGTGATGGTGAAACTATGAGAACCGTTGCTCAGAGCCGGCGTGGTGAAGGTCCAGGTTCCATCAACGCCCACGGTGGTATTACCCAGCAGTGTGGTGCCGTCATAGATGCTCAACAGCGCATTAGGTTCACCCGTGCCGCTCAGCGTTGGCGTGTTATCGTCAGTCACCGCGCCTGAAGTCAGTTCACCTTGTGAATCACCCACATTATCGGTGACCACGAGGTCACTGACTGCGGCAGGTGGCGAGGTGTCCACAGTGACAGCAATCGGAGAGGACGCTGGGCTGGTATTGCCCGCAGCATCGGTAACGGTAGTCGTCAGGCTATGACTGCCTTCACCGAGTGCCGGTGCGGTAAAGCTCCAGTTGCCATCGCTGCCAACGGTTGCCGTGCCCAACACATTGTCGCCATCACGCACAGTAACGGTGCTGCCAGGTTCAGCCGTGCCGCTCAGCACTGGGGTGTTATCACTGGTGGTGCCGCCTGCCGCGATTGGCGTAACGGTACTGCCGTTGTTGTTGCTCAGTTGCAGATCGCCTGCCGCCGCTGGCGCAACGCTATCAATCGTGATGTTGATGGTGACAGAGTTGGTAGGATTACCGGTGCTGTCGGTGGCAACCGCATGGAAGGAGTAAGAACCATCCGCCAACGTAGAGGGAGTGAAGCTCCACTGACCGTCGGAACCAGCAGTGGTGCTGCCCAGCAAGGTGGTGCCGTTGTACAGCGTAATAATGTCCCCGGCTGCCGCCAGGCCACTCAGAACAGGTGTTTTATCATGCGTGCTTGAGCCATCAGGCAACACTTTCAGCGTACTGCCGCTATCGTCAGTGACCTGCAACGTGCTGGTGGTTGGCGGCACACCCGCATTCACCGTCAAACCAAAACCAGTAGTTGCCGGACTGACATTGCCTGCGGCATCCGTTACCGTCACGCTCAGCGTATGTGCGCCATTACTCAGCGCAGGCGTGGTAAAGCTCCAGTTACCTGCACTGTCAGCGGCCACACTGCCCAGCAGCGTGGTGCCGTCATAAACCTTAACGATGCCATTGGCTTCAGCTTTGCCGCTCAGGGTTGGCGTACTGTCGTCAGTGGTGGATCCGGCTGTCAATGGGCCGGTGACGGTGCCAACGTTATCGCTGACCACCAGATCGCTGGCGCCTGCAGGGGCCTGAGTGTCCACGGTGAAGGTGATAGGATCAGAAGCCGCACTGGTATTTCCGGCAGGATCAGTAACGGTAGTGGTCAGGCTATGACTTCCTTCGGACAGCGTTGGAGAGGTGAAACTCCAGCTGCCGTTACTGCCCACCGTCGCCGTACCCAGCACGGTATCACCATCACGAACGGTCACCGTGCTGCCTGGTTCCGCAGTTCCGGTGAGCACCGGATGAGTGGTATTGGTCGCACCGCCAGAGGCAATGGGTTGAACGGTGCCGTTATCATTGTCACTGAGCTGTAAGCCAGACGCTACATCCGGCACCACCGTATCGATGGTGATGACGATGGTTGGCGTTTGCGTCACGGTGCCATCAGTATCGGTGACAGAGGCATGGAAGCTGTAAGTCCCGTCCGCCAGCGCAGTGGGTGTGAAACTCCACTGTCCATCCGCACCCGCCACCACACTGCCAATTTCTGTCGTGCCGTTGTAGAGGGTGATCAGTGCTCCGGCAATGGCCAGCCCACTCAGCGTTGGCGTGCTGTCATGGGTGCTGGCGCCATTAGTCAGCTGCACCAGAGTGCTGCCGGAGTCGTCGGTAATTTCCAGTGAGGTGGTGGCTGGAGGCAGCCCAGCCTGCACATTAAAATCAAACGCATCAGAAACCGAGCTGACATTGCCGGCTGCATCGGTCTGCGTCACGGTAAGACTGTGCGCACCGTTGCTCAGCGCTGGCGTAGTGAAGCTCCAGGTGCCATTGCTGCCGACCACCGCCGTGCCAATCAGGGTGTTGTTGTCATAAACGTTGATCACCGCACCCACTTCACCATTTCCGCTCAGGGTTGGTGTACTGTCATCGGTCGTTCCGCCGCTGGTCACCGGTGTTGCAGTTCCGTCAGCATCCCCGCTTAAGGCCAGACCCGTGGCGCTGGCCGGTGCTTCGGTATCGACCGTGAAGGTAATGGTGGTCGCTACGCTGGTGTTGCCCGCCGCATCTGTCGAAGTGATGCTGAGGGTATGACTACCCTGAGCTAATTCTGGGCTAGTGAAACTCCAACTGCCGTTACTGCCTACGGTTACGCTACCAAGTACAGTATCGCCATCGCGAATGGTGATGATGCTTCCTACCTCGCCTCTGCCGCTCAGCAAAGGCGTGGTGTCATTGGTGGATCCACCATTGACGATCGGCAATACCACCGAGCCTGCGTTGTTCCCGACATTGAGATCACTCACCGCTTCTGGGGCAGTGGTATCAACGGTAAAGGTAATCGGATCGCTGGCGGCGCTGGTATTACCAGCCGCATCGGTCGCGGTGACGGTCAGGCTGTGTGAACCGTCTGCCAGCGCTGGTGAGGTGAAGGACCATGTGCCATTTGCACCCACCACGGTGGAGCCCAGCAACGTTGTGCCATCATAAACGCGAATAATGGCACCGACTTCGCCGTTGCCACTTAAGGTTGGAGTGTTGTCATCGGTGACTGAACCCGTGGTGATCGCGCCTTGATAGGGGCCAACGTTGTCACTGACCACCAGGTTGGTCACTACGGCTGGAGGAGTGGTATCGCCTCCACCATTGTTGCCTCCACCATTGTTGCCGCCACCGTTATTACCGCCTCCGTTGTTACCACCACCGGTACTACCGTCACTGACTGCGGCATTACCGCCGCCACCGCCTGCCGAGCCAGCAAACATCGCCCCCAGGCCCGCCAGCGCTGCGCCACCGATACCGAAGGCCGCGATGGTGCCATCATTGGTGGTGTTCTCAGCTAACAGCCCTTCGGTGCTGTCAATGTTGACGTACTGGAACCCATCAGAGCCCGGATCTTCAACCCACCACAGTGCACCTTTGTCGTCCTGCAGCACCAGGTCACTGTCGCCTGCTGCTGTATAAAAATTATGAATAACAACCACTTCACCAGATTTTGTGGTGACGACTAAATCATTACCATTGCGTGTGAAAGACTTAATATCTGATTGATTAAGGTGAAGTTTAACTACGCTTGGCGCAGTTAAGTTGACTTGAGAGCCGCTAACTTCAGAGGCTACTGTCCCACCTTTAGGAGTGATAGAGATATTATTCATTTTATCGAAATCCCGCGCAGTTATTAAATTCCATAAAAACGCCCGGTATCCGCAGATACCGGCTTCAATGGCGAATAATCCAGATGACTATTCACTTCTTTTCTTGGTCGATTTCATACAAACTCATGATGAAATCGCGCTGAGCCGAGTTAAGCCTCCATCCTGGGAATGGGCTGGGTTTATTTTTCAGCGGAACAAAGGGGGAAATGCCTTTATTTTCCATTGGGCGAGCACAAATCAAATTGAATGCAATGAACCCATTTTTAGACATTTTTTCTACCCCGATTGTCGTGGCCGAACCCGCACAAACTCAGGATTGCTTAAGAAAATCATTTAGATAGACACTCTGCCAGTGATAGCCCTGCATACCGTAGATCGCTTTATGCGCCAGCAAATCGAGGTGTGATGGGTTTTCAACGCCTTCAACAATCACGCCTTTGCATAATTGGTTGAGGTGGCTAAGCAGCGTGTCAAAAATGTGACCGTCGCCAAATTGCCAAAAAAAATCTTTGTCAATCTTGACGATTTCAAATATTCCGCTATCGAGCATGGTCAGGTTGGAATAACCCGGACCAAAGTCATCAAGCCATAAAGGGGCGTGTGTCACTTTCGCGACACCTTTTAATATCAGCAGGTCTGCGCTGTTAAAACGCGCGGTAAAGAAGGCGGATATCTCTAAACGCAACAACGTTAAACTCGCCAGTTTTTGTTGTATTTCAGCATCTTCAAAAATACCGGCGACGATATCTCTATCCACATTTACACTGACTACCTGATCAAACCCTTTCTGGTATAGCTGAATAAGTTTTCCGATCTGGTGGAGGAATAATTGCCATTTCTCGTCAGCAGGAAGCCGACTGAAGAACCCCTCATCCCTGCAAGGGTTACGTTTATTATTAATATCTGCATCATCTGAGAATCGGGTTAACAATTCCCATGCAATCAACTCGCCGGCTTTACCATGAACGGGTTCCAGCAAGAAAATGTATTCAGGTTGATTGCTCATTTCACAGTCCCTTCCGCAACTTACTGATACTCCTGAACTGTCAGGATTACTCATGTGAGATGTAAGGGAAACATCGATAAATCTTAACACGTTAACTGAAGCCTAACGTAGGACTTACAGTTTGCAAAATAGATTTCAGTAAAGACTCAACCACACTTCAATCGTTTAAATCTATCAATTTACGAAGTAAACTTAATTTACTTTCACAAAATTATCGGATAATTCCTGGAAAAATTTAAGTTAATACCATCCTTGACAGATATAAAAACAACGAACACATTGAATTTATTGTATAAATTATTCTTAATTTGTCTGATAAAGATAATTACATCGCAAAATTCATTTTTTTCGTTCTGGAATGCATGGTTCCAAAAGACGTCAAAAAATGTAGTTTCTTGATGGGACTATTCAATCCTTAATGTTTAAATTTTTATTATACATCGATAAGAAAACATAACAGATTACCTATCCAATCCTTACAAAATCAGTAACTAATGCAGGGATATTCGGGATTGAAGCGAAGCGGTTCTTTAGCTTTGTGAATAAAAATGAAGGGGATAGAAAACACGTATTTTAGGCGCGAGTTATAAATGGATGATTAACATTTATTGAGAGTGATCTTCATCACACTTCGAATAAAAGAATAGAGGAATAAGAAAATAGAATGGCAGGTAAATAAAAACGGGCCCTGTACAGGGCCCGCTATGCGTATTAACAGTTACTCATCTTCAAGATAGGTGTAACCATATAAGCCACTTTCAAACTCTTCAAGGAACTGTGCACGCAGCTCTTCGTCGATGTCTTTCTGCTGTGTCACCTGATCGCGGAACAGCGTCATCAAATCGTTAGGGTTCAGCTGCACATACTCCAGCATGTCTGCCACGGTATCGCCTTCATCTGACAATTGCACTTCAACGCTGCCATCGGGGAAAGCGAATACGTCAACCGCTTCGGTATCGCCAAACAGGTTGTGCATGTTGCCGAGGATTTCCTGATACGCGCCAACCATAAAGAAGCCCAGCATTGGCGGATTATCAATGTCGTACTCTGGCATCGGCATGGTGGTGGCAATACCGTCGCCATCTACGTAGTGATCGATGGTGCCATCGGAGTCACAAGTAATGTCGAGCAATACCGCACGACGCTGAGGGATCTTGTTCAATCCTTCCAGCGGCAGCACCGGGAACAGCTGATCGATACCCCACGCATCCGGCATTGACTGGAACAGCGAGAAGTTGACGTAAATCTTATCCGCCATACGTTCCTGCAGTTCATCAATGATAGGACGGTGCGCACGGTTGCTTGGATCCAGATGCTGCTGGATATAGTGACAGATGCTTAAATAAAGCTGCTCTGCCCAGGCGCGCTGGCCGAGATCGTAGGTGCCGGAAGAGTAACCGGTATGGATATCGAACAGATCCATCTGGCTATCGTGCAGCCATTCACGCAGCGAACGACGGACGTTCGGCTCGTGCATCTCCTGCCAGGTATCCCACAGGCTCTGAATCGGACGTGGTGAATCGACATCTGGCGCCACTGGCGTACTGAATTCGTTGCGCTCTACACCGATGATATTGGAGACCAGCACGGTGTGGTGCGCGGTAACCGCACGACCGGATTCGGTGATGACGGTTGGATGCTCCAGACCGTGCTCTTCACAAGCATCACCAATTGCCCAAATCACGTTGTTGGCATATTCGTTCAGGCCGTAGTTCACCGAGCAGTCAGATTGCGAACGCGTACCTTCATAATCCACGCCCAAACCGCCGCCGACATCAAAGCATTTGATGTTCACGCCGAGCTTCGCCAGCTCAACGTAGAAACGCGCCGACTCACGCACACCGGTGGCGATGTCGCGAATGTTGGACATCTGCGAGCCAAGATGGAAATGCAGCAGTTGCAGGCTGTCGAGACGACCGGCTTTGCGCATGATATCCACCAGCTGCAACACTTGTGACGCCGCCAGACCGAACTTAGATTTCTCACCACCGCTCGACTGCCATTTACCGGAGCCTTGCGAAGCCAGACGTGCGCGAATCCCCAGACGCGGGATCACGTTCAGGCGCTCCGCCTCTTCCAGCACCAGGCGCACTTCGGTCATCTTCTCGATCACCAGGTAAACCTTGTGACCGAGTTTCTCGCCAATCAGCGCCAGACGAATGTACTCGCGGTCTTTATAGCCATTACAGACGATCACCGAACGGGTTTTACCCGCGTGCGCGATCACTGCCATCAGCTCGGCTTTCGAACCGGCTTCCAGGCCCAGCGGCTCACCGGAGTTCACCAGTGATTCAATCACGCGCTTATGCTGGTTAACCTTGATTGGGTACACCAGGAAGTAGTCACCTTTGTAGCCGTAGGATTCACGCGCACGTTTGAAGGCGGCGTTAATTGAACGCAGGCGATGCTGTAAAATCTGCGGGAAGCAGAACAGCGCAGGCAGACGCTGGCCATCGGCTTCACGCTCTTTGACCAGTTTCGCCAGGTCAACGCGCACTTCCGGCTGATCCGGATCCGGACACACGCTGATGTGCCCCAGCTCGTTGACGTCATAATAGTTATTACCCCACCAGGCAATATTGTAGGTACGCAGCATTCTGCTCGCTTCCTGATCGTTCATCGCCACCTCCTGCATGGAGCGGAGTACACCCTGTTCGCCAGCTGACGAACCCTTGATATTCTTCATGTCGTCAGACATCGCGAACCTCAATTTTCCGTTGAAATATGAAACAGTTGCCGGGTCTTGCTGTTGTGAGTCCGGGTAAACATTTCCCCATCCTGCTGAGCTCCGATTATCGGGTTGCCGTGCACGTTGCTGACTCTAAGTGTAAAACACCACGCCGTAGTCAGTAAAAAACGGGCCAGAAGCCAACGCTTTTCACCGCCAAAGACGAGTGAAACACAGCGACAGAAATGAGGGAATAGCTTAGCCGGCGCTCGTGTCGGGATAATTACCGCAACGTGCAAAACTTCGACGAGAGAAAAGAATAAGACTGGATTGGGAAAGGATTGCCAGTGCGCCCGTTGAGCGCAGTGAACCGAAAAGAAGAGAAGTGTGGTTCATTACTTTTATCACCTCCAACGCCTGCAAACAGCAAACGAGAAACGGCCTGGGTGAAAATCAGAGAACAGCTCTGACGGCGCGACGCACGGTGGCGTCATCCTTTTGTACTGTGGTCGACAGCAGCGGCGTTTTATACAGTTTGCAGGGTGAAAAAGCAAAATCTTTGTCTGGATTTTGTGGAAGGTGTCAGGAATTTCTTCCATCTGCTCACTTGCGTAAACGTGCGGAATCAGAAAAAGCACTGGAAAAGTGCTCACTGTGTAACCTAGAATAGCCGTCCAGATGGTTTTCCATCTAAACTGGTTAACATCCAGGCGGTGTGGGTGATAAGCACCTACACTCCCTACTGCTCGCGGCTTTGCCTGAAGGGGCGTCGAGTCGGCCTGGTCCACTTACGCTATGCAGTCGAATTCAAACCATTTGTAAGGTAAAGAACAGAATGGCTAAACACCTATTTACATCTGAGTCCGTATCAGAAGGACATCCTGATAAAATCGCTGACCAAATTTCCGATGCCGTGTTAGATGCGATCCTTGAACAGGATCCAAAAGCACGCGTGGCCTGCGAAACTTACGTTAAGACCGGTATGGTGCTGGTTGGCGGTGAAATCACCACCAGCGCATGGGTGGATATCGAAGAGATCACCCGTAATACCGTACGTGAAATCGGCTATGTCCATTCCGATATGGGCTTTGATGCGAACTCTTGCGCCGTACTGAGCGCGATTGGCAAGCAGTCTCCTGACATCAACCAGGGTGTTGACCGTACCGATCCGCTGGAACAGGGCGCGGGCGACCAGGGCCTGATGTTCGGCTACGCCACCAACGAAACCGACGTGCTGATGCCTGCTCCGGTAACCTACGCCCACCGTCTGGTGCAGCGTCAGGCTGAAGTGCGTAAAAGCGGCTCACTGCCGTGGTTGCGTCCGGATGCGAAAAGCCAGATCACTTTCCAGTACGATGGCGGCAAAATTGTCGGTATCGATGCGGTTGTCCTGTCGACTCAGCACGCTGAAGAAATTTCGACAGCCGATCTGCGTGAAGCGGTGATGGAAGAGATCATCAAGCCGGTACTGCCTGCAGAGTGGGTGAATGCCAGCACCAAATACCATATCAACCCAACCGGTCGCTTCGTGATCGGCGGCCCAATGGGCGACTGCGGTCTGACTGGTCGTAAAATCATCGTTGATACTTACGGCGGTATGGCGCGTCACGGTGGCGGTGCGTTCTCTGGTAAAGACCCGTCTAAAGTTGACCGTTCTGCAGCTTACGCTGCACGCTATGTCGCGAAAAACATCGTCGCGGCTGGTCTGGCTGACCGTTGCGAAATCCAGGTTTCTTACGCGATTGGCGTGGCTGAGCCAACCTCCATCATGGTGGAAACTTTCGGTACTGAGAAGGTCCCTACCGAGCAGTTGACCCTGCTGGTGCGCGAGTTCTTCGACCTGCGTCCTTACGGCCTGATTCAGATGATGGATCTGCTGAAACCTATCTACAAAGAGACCGCTGCTTACGGTCACTTTGGTCGCGAACACTTCCCGTGGGAGCAGACTGATAAAGCTGCTCAACTGCGCGAGGCTGCGGGCCTGTAATCTTACAATCCTGCAAAAACGAGCCCGCTTATTGCGGGCTTTTTTATGCCCGTTAACCAGCCTGCACATTTTTTCCCGCCGTCTACACTTCATTTTCGATGTTTACAACAAAGTGTTAACGATTACATTTTGAAAACCTTTTGTAATCTGTCATTTAGAGAATTTTCAGCGTAGTTATTCGTATGAAAATGCGTTATTTTCAGCGTCGTCTGATAGCCGATATTTAGAGAGATGTCAGAAACTTAAAGGGTGCTATACCTTACTGGTTACGTAACTATTTCAGGCGGAAAATGCTGGATTGCAGGGCTTCAGCGTGTGTAACCGATTACACTGATGTGATCATCCTCACTTTTTTCCGTCGGCAGGTTTCATAACATTGATAAAAACAATGATAGATAAACTTCGGAGGCATTATGCCTGGTAATACTCATAAGAGCAGAACGTCGAACAAGATGATGACCTTGTTTGTCTGCTTCTTAGCGGCTCTGGCCGGCCTGCTGTTTGGTCTGGATATCGGCGTTATCGCTGGTGCCCTGCCCTTCATCGCCAAAGATTTCAACGTGACTGCACATGAGCAAGAGTGGATTGTCAGCTCAATGATGTTCGGTGCGGCTGTCGGTGCGATTGGTAGCGGCTGGATGTCTTCACATCTCGGCCGTAAAAAGAGCCTGATGGCGGGTGCAATTCTGTTCGTGATCGGTTCACTGTGGTCAGCCATGGCGGTTAGCCCGGATATGCTGATTGCTGCACGTGTAGTACTCGGCCTGGCAGTAGGTGTCGCGTCTTACACTGCTCCTCTGTATCTTTCTGAAATCGCACCGGAAAAGATTCGTGGCAGCATGATTTCTCTGTATCAGCTGATGATCACCATCGGTATCCTGGGCGCGTATCTGTCTGACACTGCATTTAGTGACGCAGGCGCATGGCGCTGGATGCTGGGTATCATCACCATTCCGGCCGTGCTGCTGCTGGTAGGCGTATTCTTCCTGCCAAACAGTCCACGCTGGCTGGCGGCGAAAGGCGATTTCCGCAGTGCAGAACGCGTGCTGGCTCGTCTGCGTGATACCAGCGAACAAGCTAAACGTGAACTGGATGAGATTCGTGAAAGCCTGAAGATCAAACAGTCTGGCTGGCAGCTGTTCCAGAGCAACAGCAACTTCCGCCGTGCGGTGTTCCTGGGCGTGCTGTTGCAGGTGATGCAGCAGTTCACCGGTATGAACGTCATCATGTATTACGCGCCAAAAATCTTTGAGATTGCGGGCTTCGCCAATACCACTCAGCAGATGTGGGGCACGGTCATTGTCGGTCTGGTCAACGTACTGGCGACCTTTATTGCGATTGGCCTGGTGGATCGCTGGGGCCGTAAACCGACGCTGGTGCTGGGCTTCATCGTGATGGCTGCCGGTATGGGTATCCTCGGTACCATGCTGCACATCGGCATTAACTCCGCTTCCGCACAATACTTTGCTGTCGCCATGCTGCTGATGTTCATCGTTGGTTTTGCGATGTCTGCCGGTCCGTTGATCTGGGTACTGTGTTCAGAAATTCAGCCGCTGAAAGGCCGCGATTTTGGTATCACCGTGTCGACCGCAACCAACTGGATTGCCAACATGATCGTCGGCGCCACCTTCCTGACCATGCTGAACACGCTGGGCAACGCGCCGACCTTCTGGGTATACGCAGGTCTGAATGTGTTCTTTATCCTGCTGACCGTGGCGCTGATTCCAGAGACCAAAAACGTCTCGCTGGAACACATCGAGCGCAACCTGATGCAAGGCAAAAAACTGCGCGATATCGGACAGCAATAAGGTCGATAAGCGATACGAAGGGCTGCCGATTGGCGGCCCTTTTTTTGTGTGTTTCGTCAGGTGCGCATTTGTGCGTACCAGGTTATCCTGCCCGGCATGAAAACACCTCGCCTTCCCATTGCCCTGCAACAAGCCGTGATGCGCTCGTTGCGTCACCATTTGCAGCTCGCCAATGAAAAGCTGGAGCGTCACTATGACGAGCCGAAGCTGGTGTATCAGCAGCGCGGCACCGCTGCCGGTACGGCCTGGCTGGAGAAATGGGAGATTCGCATCAACCCGGTGCTATTGCTGGAGAATCAGCAGGCCTTTGTGGACGAGGTGGTGCCGCACGAACTGGCGCACCTGCTGGTATGGAAAACCTTTGGCCGCGTGCCGCCGCACGGCAAAGAGTGGAAGTGGATGATGGAGAGCGTGCTCGGCGTTCCCGCGCGTCGTACCCATCAGTTCGAAATCGCTTCGGTGCGCAGCAATACCTTCCCCTATCGCTGCCGCTGTCAGCAGCATCAGCTCACCGTGCGCCGCCACAATCGCGTGCAGCGCGGCGAGAGTGAATATCGCTGCGTGCATTGCGGCACCTTGCTGCAACCTGGTGAATTTTCAGCAGGTTAATCCGTTTATCTGATTTCCCACCCTGCGCCATTCTGTTACCCTGCCGCCTTTTTACGCATCAGGTAATTTTTGGAATATGTCTCGCAAAACGCTGTTGTTACTCTCCCTATTAGTTGCCCCCATTAGCGCCTTCAGCCTCAGCATCACCCACTACAATCAAAACAACTTCCAGCAGGCCAAAGTGGTCGCCGCGCAGATCAATGCCGATGCCCCGGCAGAATTTTACTGCGGCTGTAAAATCAGCTGGCACGGCAAAAAAGGCGTGCCCGATCTCAGTAGCTGCGGCTACAGCGTGCGTAAAAATGCCAACCGCGCTGAACGTATTGAGTGGGAACATGTGATGCCTGCATGGGAGTTCGGCCATCAGCGCCAGTGCTGGCAAAATGGCGGACGCAAAAATTGCAGTAAAGATGCCGATTACCGCCGCATTGAAAGCGACCTGCACAATCTGCAACCGGCGATTGGTGAAGTGAATGGCGATCGCAATAACTTCCAGTACAGCCAGTGGAACGGCGGCGACGCGCAATATGGGCAGTGCGCAATGAAAGTCGATTTCAAGCAGAAGCTGGCGCAGCCACCCGAGCGTGCACGCGGTGCCATCGCCCGCACTTACTTCTACATGCGTGACCAGTATCAGTTGCGTCTGTCACGCCAGCAGACCCAACTGTTCACCGCCTGGAACAAGCAATATCCGGTAAGCCAATGGGAGTGTGAACGCGACAACCGCATCGCGCAGGTGCAGGGAAATCACAATCCCTATGTACAACAGGCTTGCCAGCGCTAAAAGCGCTACCCTACACTAGCTTTTTTCCGATTGGGCCGTGTCCGAAGACACGGCATAACGCTGGCAGGAACCGCATGCGCATACCTCGCATTTATCATCCCGAACCTCTTAAAGTTAACTGTGAAGTCTTCCTCGACGAAGATGCCGCTAACCACGTCGGGCGCGTGCTGCGCATGACCGCCGGTCAACAAATTGAGCTGTTTGATGGCAGTAATCTGACTTTTAACGCCGAAATCACCCAAGCTGATAAAAAGCGTGTAAAAGTAAGGGTCCTTGCCAGTCAGCCTGATGACCGTGAATCTCCGCTCCATCTCCATCTTGGGCAGGTGATGTCGCGCGGCGAAAAGATGGAATTCACCATCCAGAAATCGATCGAACTCGGCGTGAACGTAATTACACCCTTGTTTTCGGAGCGCTGCGGCGTAAAGCTGGATGCTGAACGACTGGCGAAGAAGATTCAGCAATGGCAAAAAATTGCGATTGCCGCCTGTGAACAGTGCGGCCGTAATCGTGTGCCGGAAATCCGTGAAGCGATGACGCTGGAAGCCTGGTGTGCCGAGCAGGAAAGCGGTTTAAAGCTCAATCTGCATCCGCGTGCCAGCCACAGTATTAATACTCTGCCGCAGCCGGTTGAACGAGTTCGCCTGCTGATTGGTCCGGAAGGCGGCTTATCCGCAGACGAAATTGCCATGACGGCGCAGCAGGGTTTCACCGATATTTTGTTAGGCCCACGCGTGCTGCGTACAGAAACTACCGCACTGACGGCCATTACGGCACTTCAGGTGAGGTTTGGTGACCTGGGTTAAGGGATACTTTTAGGGTTTTAAAACTACGCACGTGAAAAGCCGCAGCGCTGTCACGGAACGGGGCAATAAATTCCCCCTTTGAGGAGAGAATAATGATTAAGCTTGGCATCGTTATGGACCCAATTTCGTCCATCAACATTAAAAAAGACACCAGCTTCGCCATGTTGCTGGAAGCACAGCGCCGTGGTTACGAAATTCATTACATGGAGATGGGCGATCTCTCCCTGCGCGGTGGCGTCACCTACGCCCGCACGCGCCTGTTAAGCGTGGAGCAAAACTACGACAAATGGTACGAGTTCGGCAGTGAGCAGGTAATCCCGCTGGCCGATCTCAACGTGGTGCTGATGCGTAAAGATCCGCCGTTCGATACCGAATTCATCTATGCCACCTACCTGCTGGAGCGCGCGGAAGAGCAAGGTACGCTGATCGTCAACAAACCGCAGAGCCTGCGTGACTGTAACGAGAAACTGTACACCGCGTGGTTCGCCGACCTGACGCCAGATACGCTGGTGAC
Source organism: Candidatus Pantoea communis (assembly GCF_011752685.1). NCBI lineage: Bacteria > Pseudomonadati > Pseudomonadota > Gammaproteobacteria > Enterobacterales > Erwiniaceae > Pantoea > Candidatus Pantoea communis. The sequence goes on along the minus strand of NZ_VWXC01000004.1, from coordinate 43,638 downwards.
CCGCAACAAAGAGCAGTTGCGTGCCTTCTGGCAGGAGCACGGTGATGTGATCCTTAAGCCGCTGGACGGCATGGGCGGTGCCTCGATCTTCCGCGTGAAGCAGGACGACCCGAACTTTGGCGTCATCACCGAAACCCTGACCAACCACGGCCAGAACTTCTGCATGGCGCAAAACTATCTGCCAGCGATCAAAGAGGGAGATAAACGTGTGCTGGTGGTGGATGGCGAGCCGGTGCCTTACTGCCTGGCGCGTATCCCACAGGGTGGCGAAACCCGTGGTAACCTTGCAGCTGGTGGCCGCGGTGAAGCACGCCCGTTGAGTGACAGCGATTGGGAAATCGCCCGTCGCGTGGGTCCAACGCTGAAAGCTAAAGGGCTGATTTTTGTCGGTCTGGACATCATTGGTGATAAACTCACCGAAGTTAACGTAACCAGCCCAACCTGCGTGCGTGAAATCGAGGCTGCATTCCCGATCTCGATCACCGGCATGCTGATGGATGCCATTGAGAAACGCCTGGGCTGATGTCAACGGCGTGTAAGCGCCGTGAGAACCCAAAACCGACGTGGCTGCGGCCGCGCCGGTTATTTTTGGTATACGAGTGAGAATGAATTTACAGCACCATTTTTTGATTGCGATGCCGTCGCTGCAGGACCCGCTGTTCAAACGCTCGGTGGTGTATATCTGCGAGCACAATGAAGATGGCGCCATGGGCTTGATCGTGAATAAGCCGATGGAAAACCTGACGGTCGAAGGCATTCTGAAGAAACTTAAAATCAGCCCATCAGAACGTGATCCTGCCATTAAGCTGGATAAGCCGGTGTTCGCTGGCGGCCCGCTGGCGGAAGATCGCGGCTTTATCCTGCACTCTGCCCAGAAAATTTACTCTTCCAGCATCCGTATCTCTGATAACACCGTGATCACCACTTCACGGGATGTGCTGGAAGCGATCGGCACCTCAGAACAGCCCGATAACGTGCTGGTGGCTTTAGGTTATTGCGCCTGGGAAAAAGATCAGCTGGAGAACGAGCTGCTGGAAAATGCCTGGCTGACCACGCCCGCCAACAGCAATATTCTGTTCCAGACGCCAATCGCCGAGCGCTGGCGCGAAGCCGCACGCAGCATGGGCATTGATATTCATAATATGACCAGCGATGCAGGGCACGCCTGATGGCCAGTGAAACCTTGCTTGGCTTCGATTTCGGCACCAAAAGCATCGGTGTGGCGGTCGGTCAACAGTTGACCGGCACCGCTCGCGCTCTGACCGCGCTTAAAGCGCAAGATGGCACGCCAGACTGGAAGCTGATCGAGAAGCTACTGAAAGAGTGGCAGCCTGATTACGTGGTGGTGGGCTTGCCGTTGAACATGGACGGCACCGAGCAGCCGTTAACCGATCGCGCCCGTAAGTTCGCCAATCGCATTCATGGCCGATTCGGCGTGCGCGTTGAGCTGCAGGACGAGCGGTTAAGCACCGTGGAAGCGCGCGCCGACCTGTTCGAACGCGGTGGCTTCCGTGCATTGCAAAAAGGTCAGGTCGATTCGCAATCGGCGGTGATCATTCTGGAAGATTGGTTCGATACGCACTGATTGAAATCCAGGTGCGCGTGAATGCGCACCTGACAAATTGCGGCAACAGCTTGCTTGTTATTCGCTCGGCTATTGTGCTCCCGCCATTTACGGCAACCTGCAAACACGCCAATCAATTCTGCCACTTGTATTGACTCACAGGCGAGTAAATCATGCCCCACCCTTTTGTAACGACTCGCAGGCATTAAAATCATCCCCGCCTCTTTGTATCAACTCGCAGGCACTCAAATCATGCCCACTCCCTTGTATCGGCTTGCAAGCATTCAAATCATGCCCCGCCCTTTAGTATCAACTCGCAGGCACGCAAATCATGCCCGCCCTTTTGAATCGACTCGCAAATTCTCAAATCAATCCCGCCTGTTGTCGCGCCTGTTCGCTCTGCGCGAACGTCTGCATGCCTGACTGCGCGCCGGTTTGCAGCACGCCGGGCAATTGATGCATCTTGCCCTCGCGGATTAAATTGGTCACCGCAGGCGTGGCCACCAACACCTCGAACAAGCCAATTCGCCCGCCGTTTTTTGCCGGCACCAAACGCTGTGCCAGCACCGCTTTCAAACTGCCCGCCAACTGGGTGCGCACCAGGTTTTTTTCCTCGGCAGGAAACACATCCACCAGCCGATCCACCGCTTGCGTGGCACCTCGCGTGTGCAACGTTGCCAGTACAAGATGCCCGGTCTCTGCCGCTGTCAGCGCCAGCCGAATGGTCTCGCTGTCACGTAGCTCACCCAACAGAATCACATCCGGGTCTTCGCGCAGCGCCGCTTTCAATCCTTGCTGGAATGACACCGTGTGTGCGCCCACTTCCCGCTGCTGTATCAACGAGCGCTGGCTGTGATGCAAAAACTCAATCGGATCTTCCAGCGTAATAATGTGGCGTGCCTGTTCGCGATTGAGGCTGTCCACCATCGCAGCCAGCGTGGTGGATTTACCGCTGCCGGTGGCACCCGTGATTAAGATCAGCCCCTCTTCCAGCTGCAACAACTGCGTTACCACGTCAGGCAGTTGCAATGGGTTGATGTTGGGCGCCTGGCTGTCAATCAAGCGCAGCGCCAGCGATAAACCGTGGCGCTGCATAAACAGGTTGGCACGCAAACGCACGCCGCTTTTCAGGGTGATGGCAAAATCAACGTGCCCGCTCGCTTCCAGCTCATCCTGCTGTACGCCGCTGAGCCACTGTTGCAAAAAGGTTTCCAGCCAGTCGCCATCCAATGCGGTTTGTTGTGGGATCGGCTCCAGCACCCCCTGCCGTTGCCAGTGCGGTAAATGTCCGCTGCAAAGGTGCAGATCGGCGGCGTTATGCTTTACACTAAGGGCCACAACTTCATCCAAATCCATTTAACTTCTCCTGACTATGACTTCCATTGAGCACAACCTACAGCAAGTGCGTGAGCGTATCGCCACTGCCGCTGCACGCTGCGGCCGCGCGCCAGAAGAAATTACCCTGCTTGCAGTGAGCAAAACCAAACCTGCGAGCGCAGTCGCAGAAGCGATTGCTGCGGGTCAGCAGGCATTCGGTGAAAATTACGTACAGGAAGGGGTTGAAAAGGTGGCTGAGCTGGCCGCACATCCTGATCTGCAGTGGCACTTTATCGGGCCGCTGCAATCCAATAAAAGCCGCCTGGTGGCGGAGAATTTTGCCTGGTGTCACACCGTGGATCGTGAACGCATTGCACAACGTCTGAACGATCAGCGTCCGGCAGCGTTGCCACCGCTTAACGTGTTAATTCAGGTAAATATCAGTGACGAGAACAGCAAATCTGGCATCATGCTGGAGGCGATTCCGGCGCTGGCGGCGCAGATAGCCGCATTGCCGCGTCTGCGCTTGCGCGGATTAATGGCGATCCCGGCGCCGGAGCCAGATTACGATCGGCAGTTCGCGGTATGTCAGCAGATGGCTGGCGCGTTTAACGCTCTAAAACAGGATTACCCTGACGTCGATACGCTTTCTCTGGGAATGAGCGACGACATGGATGCGGCAATCGCCGCAGGCAGCACCATGGTGCGCATTGGCACCGCCGTATTTGGCGCGCGGGATTATGCGCGACCTTCACAACAATAATTGAGGAACCTCATGTTAACAATGACGTTTTTAGTCAAAACGCTGATCGACCTGTACGTGATGGTATTGCTGCTGCGCATCTGGATGCAGTGGTCACGCTGTGATTTCTATAACCCGCTGTCACAGTTCGTGGTGAAGATTACACAGCCAATTATCAAGCCGCTGCGCCGCGTGCTGCCAGCGATAGGCCCGATTGACACAGCCTCGCTGGTGCTGGCCTTTGTGCTGACCACCCTGAAATATCCGGTGCTACTGTTAATTCAGGTTGGCGTGTTCTCGGTGGATCCCACCAATCTATTAGTTGGCCTATTGTCGCTGGTGAAATCCGCCGGTTATCTGGTGTTCTGGGTGATCATCATTCGTTCGCTGATGAGCTGGATCAGCCAGGGACGTGGCCCGATTGATTACGTGTTGATTCAGCTGACTGAACCGCTGATGGCACCGATTCGCCGTATTCTGCCTGCGATGGGCGGCATCGATTTCTCTGCCATGATTGTGATTCTGGTGCTGTACGCGCTGAATTTCCTCGGCATGGACCTGTTCCCAGGTCTCTGGTATTTGCTGTAATTCGTTAATCTGGAACTGTTATGCAAAAAGTCGTACTCGCCACCGGTAATCCGGGCAAAGTTCGTGAACTGGCCGATCTGTTAGCGGCCTTCGGCCTCGATATCGTGGCGCAAACCGAGCTGGGCGTTGAGTCAGCGGAAGAAACCGGTCTGACCTTTATTGAAAATGCCATTCTTAAGGCGCGCCATGCGGCGCAGATCACCGGTCTGCCAGCGATTGCCGATGACTCTGGTCTGGCGGTGGATGCGCTCGGCGGCGCGCCAGGCATCTACTCGGCGCGTTATGCCGGAGAAGACGCCAGCGATCAGCAAAATCTCGATAAGCTGCTGGTGGCGTTGGAAAACGTGCCGGAGGGCGAGCGTCAGGCGCAGTTCCATTGCGTGCTGGTTTACCTGCGCCATGCGGAAGATCCGACACCGCTGGTGTTCCACGGCAGTTGGGCGGGTGAAATCACCCGTGCAGCAGCAGGTGAAGGTGGCTTTGGTTACGACCCGATATTCTATGTTCCTGAACTGGGCAAAACCGCAGCAGAGCTGAGTAAAGATGAAAAGCGTGCTGTTTCTCACCGTGGCAAAGCATTGACGCTGTTACTGGATGCGATGCGCAATGCCTGAGTTACCTCCGTTAAGCCTGTACATCCACATTCCGTGGTGTGTGCAGAAGTGTCCGTACTGTGATTTCAACTCTCATGCGTTAAAAGGCGAGGTGCCGCACATCGAGTATGTGCAGCATCTGCTCAGCGACCTTGAACAGGATCTGCCGCTTACCGCTGGCCGCGAAGTGCGCACCATCTTCATTGGCGGCGGCACACCGAGCTTGCTCAGTAGCAACGCCATGCAAATGTTGATGGATGGCGTGCGTGCGCGCCTGCCGCTGGCGGCCGACGCAGAGGTCACCATGGAAGCCAATCCGGGCACCGTGGAAGCGGATCGCTTCAGCGGCTACCAGAAAGCCGGTATTAACCGTATTTCGATTGGCGTGCAGAGTTTTAGCCCGCAGAAGCTGGAGCGCTTAGGGCGCATTCACGGCCCTGAAGAAGCGATACGTGCCGCCCATCTCGCGGCCGGTCTTGGTCTGCGCAGCTTTAACCTCGATCTGATGCACGGCTTGCCCGATCAGTCACTGGAAGAGGCACTGGACGATTTGCGTCAGGCGATTGCGCTGAATCCGCCGCACCTGTCGTGGTATCAGCTGACCATCGAGCCGAACACGATGTTCAGCTCGCGTCCGCCGGTGTTGCCGGATGACGATGCGCTGTGGGACATCTACGAACAAGGCCATGAGTTGCTGAGTGCCGCCGGTTATCAGCAGTATGAAACCTCGGCCTATGCGAAGCCGGGTTATCGCTGCGAGCACAACCTCAACTACTGGCGCTTTGGTGATTACCTTGGCATCGGCTGTGGTGCCCACGGCAAATTGACGCAACCGGATGGCAGAATTGTGCGAACGGTGAAAACCCGTCATCCGCGCGGCTTTATGCAAGGTAAGTACCTCGACAAGCAGCACAACGTTGAGAACGATGACAAGCCGTTTGAGTTCTTTATGAATCGCTTCCGTCTGCTGGAAGCCGCACCGCGTGCAGATTTCAGCCGCTATACCGGGCTGGATGAACAAGTGATCCGCGCGCAGATGGATGAAGCGATCAAGGCGGGTTACGTGGTGGAAACCGCAGAGCAGTGGCAGATAACCGAAAAAGGGAAGTTGTTCCTGAATTCGCTGCTTGAACTGTTTATGTAGGCCAAACAGTCATATAACCCAGCGGCACGCTACTTCGTCCCGCTGGTTTTTTTTAACCTTTAACGCCCTGCACTAACGCTTTGCGCTGCCCTTCCAGATCCGTCACGCGATTACACACCTCATGACCGAAGTTCTGAAAGTCCTGTTCCTGCTTATTCCATTCCGCCTGAACCGCCTGCTGCAGACCGCCGAGGTTGCCCATGATCGCCTGCAGTGGATTACTGCCGCTGGCGGCCTGGCTGCTGCCCATCTCGTTCAGACTATCCTGCATAATACCGCCCAGCGTGCTCTGCACCAGTTTTTCGCCATCGGCGCGCACCTGGTCAATTGCCTGGTGGTGGAAGGTCAAACCATCCGGACGATGCTCAATGATACGGTTCATCTGCTGCTTCAGCTGTCCATCCAGCTTGGTCAGGCGATTGCGCACGTTGCTGTTGGCACCGAGCTTTTCCACAATCACTTTATCCAGCGCCACACGGCTGCGTTCGAGACGCGTCGAGGCACCGTTATCCACCCACGGCAGATCACGGCGTAACGCATTCTGATAGTCGATGGCCTTCTGTCGCGTGGCGTTATCCACGTTGGCTTTCTGCCCGTTAAAGGTCACATCGCCCTGCGGTGAGATTTCAAGATTACCGTTGGTGCCGACCACCTGCACGCTCTGCGGTTTGATGATCACATCATCCTGAGGATTAACGCTGCACTGATAATCAGCCTGCGCCTGTGTCGCTGCGGCCAGCAGCAGTGCGGTAAGAAGAGCCTTACGAACCATGAAATCTCCCTAAAATGAAAAGCCGCCCACGCCTTTGCAGTGAGTACAAGTCAGGCGTAAGCGGCGCAGCGAATTTGGTGACGGTCAGCGCACAGTAATCGGAGCGCGCCTGAGTACATAAGAATGACTCACGTTGCTCGCCCCTTTCGGAGCCGCCCTTTGGGCGTACAAGTCGCTTTCGCAGCTTGTAAGCGCACTGCCCGGCGCCATAAGCGCAAGTGAGCCAGCCTGAAGCGATATCTCAGGCCAGTAGAGTACTTAGTCCCACCAGACGTCAAAGAGTTCAGTTACCTGAACATCTGACAGCTCGCGTTTCTCCAGCCATTTGCGCACCAGCTCACGGTGCTCATCGGTGCACTTACCGGTTTCCTGCAGGCAAACCAGACCTTCCCACACCAGATAACCGCTGCCGTCATACGCCAGGCCATTGGGATCGATCACTTCAGTAATAAACTGATCCAGCGTGGCATCAATCTGCTCCTCGGTGGTGCCTTCGGCAAAACGCCAGGCCACAGAGAAACCTAACTCCTGAAACTCATCAATATGCAGTTTTTTACGTAAACGACGGCTACGCTGTACGGCCATTATTTAATCCTCTCAAACATCAGATCCCAAACGCCATGGCCCAGTCGCTGCCCGCGCTGCTCAAATTTCGTTAACGGACGCGTTTCCGGACGCGGCACGTAATCGTTAGCTTCTGACAGGTTTTTATACCCATCCACGCTGCTCATGATTTCCAGCATGTGTGTCGCGTAATCTTCCCAGTCGGTGGCCATATGGAACACGCCGCCCAGTTTCAGCTTACGCATCACCAACTCGGCAAAAGGTACCTGCACAATGCGACGTTTATTGTGGCGCGCTTTATGCCATGGATCCGGGAAGAACAGCTGAACCATGCGCAGTGAGTTATCCGGAATCATCTTCTGCAACACTTCTACTGCGTCGTGACACATCACACGCAGGTTTTCCACGCCTGCCTCTTTGGCAGAAGCCAGACAGGCTCCCACGCCCGGCGCATGCACTTCAAGACCGAGGAAGTTCTGGTGAGGATTATTTTGCGCCATGGTCACCAGTGAGGCGCCCATGCCAAAACCGATTTCCAGCACCACTGGCGCTTCACGGCCAAACAGTGCTGCCAAATCCAGCGGTTCCTGCTGGAACTCGACGCCCATCTCCGGCCAGTAATTATCGAGCGCGAGCTGCTGTCCTTTCGTTAAGCGCCCCTGGCGGCGCACAAAACTGCGGATACGGCGTAATGGCCGCCCGTTCTCATCAAATTCCGGGGTGATGACGTCATTAATCATGTTGAAGCCTGCTGGTTAGCCTTTTCTGGGAAACGGGCATTATGCAAAGTTAGATAGCAGAAGCAAGCCTTTGCAATCTTCCGGTTTACACCCCGATGTCTCTGTGCTGGAATTCCTGCCTGATTGTAGAGCAAACACGGAATATTTCCTCAAATGATGCAAGCGCCGCAGTTCGCGCAACAGGTGCTGGAGTGGTATCAGCGCTTCGGCCGCAAAACCCTGCCGTGGCAGCAGGAGAAGACACCTTATAAAGTGTGGCTCTCCGAAGTGATGCTGCAGCAGACGCAAGTTGCCACCGTTATCCCTTACTTTGAACGCTTTATGGCGCGCTTCCCGACGATTGCCGATCTGGCCGCTGCACCGCTGGACGAAGTACTGCATCTGTGGACCGGACTCGGCTACTACGCCCGTGCGCGCAACCTGCATAAAGCGGCGAAGCAGGTGGTGGATAAGCACGGTGGCGAGTTCCCGCGCAATTTCGATGATGTGGCCGCGCTGCCCGGCGTTGGACGCTCCACCGCGGGTGCAGTGCTGTCCTTATCGCTAGGCCTGCATTTCCCGATTCTGGATGGCAACGTCAAGCGCGTGCTGGCCCGGTGTTATGCGGTCGGTGGTTGGCCGGGCAAAAAAGACGTTGAGAAACGTTTATGGCAGATTAGCGAAGAAGTGACACCTGCCGAAGGCGTAAGCCAGTTTAATCAGGCGATGATGGATCTCGGCGCGTTAGTGTGCACTCGCTCACGTCCTAAGTGTGAAATTTGCCCGGTCAGCAACGGTTGTGTAGCGTATGCCAACAATAGTTGGGCCGAATATCCGGGTAAGAAACCCAAAGTGACGATTCCAGAGCGCACCGGCTGGTTCCTGATGATTCAGCACGGCGACGACGTATTCCTGGAGCAACGTCCGCCGGTGGGATTATGGGGCGGTTTGTTCTGCTTCCCACAGTTCACCAGTGAGCAAGCGCTAACTGACTGGCTGGCCGAACGCGGCATTCACGCCAAACCACAGCAGCTGACGGCTTTTCGTCATACCTTTAGTCATTTCCACTTAGACATTGTGCCTATGTGGCTGGCGTGGCCTTCTGCCGGGTCGCTGATGGATGAAGCGAGCGGTCTCTGGTATAACTTAGCGCAACCACCGTCAGTGGGTTTGGCTGCGCCCGTAGAGCGTTTGCTGCACGAATTGCGCCATCCCCAGCAACTGGCACTGCACACGCGCGTGATCCAAGAGGAAGAGTAATGAGCCGCACCATTTTTTGTACGTTTCTGCAACGCGACGCTGAAGGGCAGGATTTCCAGCTCTATCCAGGCGAGATCGGTAAGCGCATCTACAATGAGATTTCCAAAGAAGCCTGGCAGCAGTGGATGTCCAAGCAGACCATGTTGATCAACGAGAAAAAGCTCAACATGATGAACCCGGAAGATCGCAAAGTGCTGGAAAAGGAGATGATCAATTTCCTGTTTGAAGGCAAAGATGTGCACATCGAAGGTTTCACCCCGCCAGAAAAATAATCGTTCAGGGCCTCCCTTTGAGGCCCTCTTTTTGAATCAGGCACGCATTTACAATGAATAAAAAACTGATAGCGCTGTTAGTGATTGCTCCACTTTTGGTTTCCTGCTCCGGACAAAAAAAATCGCAGTATCACGAAGAGTGGGTTAAGGACACCAACGGTTTCGACATCCTGATGGGGCAGTTCGCCGCCAACATTGAAAATATTTGGGGTATCAATGAGGTTCTGATCGCCGGACCGAAGGATTACGTCAAATATAGCGACAGCTATTACACCCGCAGTCACATCAACTTCGACAGCGGTAGCATCACCATTGAGACCATTGCTGGCACCGATCCGATGGCCAGCCTGCGCCAGGCGATCATCACCACGCTGTTGATTGGTGACGATCCGGGTAATGTCGATCTCTACTCCGATGCCAATGATATTCAGATCAGTAAAGAGCCGCTGCTTTACGGCCAGGTGCTGGATAACACCGGTCAGCCGATTCGCTGGCAGGGACGCGCGGCCAATTTCGCCGATTATCTGATTCAGAACAAACTACAAAAACGCACTTCTGGCCTGCATGTCATCTGGTCGGTCACCATACCGATGGTGCCAAACCACCTCGACAAACGTGCGCACAAATATCTGCCGCTGGTGCGTAAAGCCGCTGAAGAGTACGGCGTAGATGCATCCCTGATTCTGGCGATTATGCAGACGGAATCGAGCTTCAACCCCTATGCGGTCAGCAACTCCGATGCGCTGGGCTTGATGCAGGTGGTTCAGCACACCGCTGGCGTGGATGTGTTCCGCATGAAGGGCAAGTGGGGTAAACCGAGCCGCAGCTATCTGCTCGATCCGGCCAATAACATTGATGCGGGAACGGCCTATCTGTCGCTGTTGCAGAAGAGTTATTTAGGCGGGATTCAGGATCCAGTGTCACGCCGCTACGCGGTAATTACCGCCTACAACGGCGGCGCGGGTAGCGTACTGCGCGTGTTCTCCAGCGATAAAGATCGTGCCTTCGCGAAGATTAACGACATGTCGCCAAATGATGTGTATCAAACGCTGACCACCAGCCACCCATCGGGCGAATCACGTCGCTATCTGTACAAGGTGAATCAGGCACAGCGTAGTTATCATCGGTATTAATCATCAACTGATGAGTTAATGCATTAGTTATTTTAGGGGCAGACAGAGAGAAAAAGATTGACTCTGACTGCCTCTTTTTTAATTACCCTTGCAGGGGTATATCCCGTCGATAAATTTCGCCTGACCTCACAAAAATAAGAAATCGATATGGTGAAACTTCGCCCATCGCAACGTGTTGTTTTTACAACCACACGGACGACCTGCCTAACATTTATATTCTATATTCTTTCGTTTTCTTCCCATCTCACATTGCCGCCCTGATTGACCCTTTTTTCAATAAGGTACAATGATTATTTCACGTCTCCACAGATAAATTAACAACGTCCCATATCGCTCTATAAATAATTTCTGGCATTGACTTAAATAATTAAAATATCGATGAAGATCACACTTCATCGCGGAAAATAACATCGTATCGGGCATATCAACATTATTTCGTCAACACGGATGCTTGCATCCCGTGGGATATCCAATGTCATGCCTGAATTGCTAAGAGGAAATGTATGAGCCATTCACCCGCAAAACAGGATTCGTTAGGCGACGGTCTTTCGGATCGACAGGTTGGTATGATCTCCATCGCTGGCATCATTGGTGCCGGTTTATTTGTCGGTTCCGCGAATGCCATCGCCACGGCGGGCCCGGCCGTGTTGCTCTCCTACGCGATGACCGGTGTGCTGGTACTGCTGGTGATGCGCATGCTGGGAGAAATGGCCGTGCTGCAACCCGATTCGGGGTCCTTTTCCACCTACGCGGCGAAAGCCATTGGTCCGTGGGCCGGTTTCACTATCGGCTGGCTATATTGGTGGTTTTGGGTGTTACTGATTCCGGTTGAGGCGATTGCCGGTGCCGATATTCTGCATGCTTATTTCCCTTCCATTGCCTCGTGGCAATTTACCACTGCGATTATCCTGTTGCTCACTGTCACTAACCTTTTTAGCGTTAAAAACTTTGGCGCCTTTGAGTTCTGGTTCGCCATCATCAAAGTGGTAGCGATTATTGGATTTATTGGCATCGGCATTGTGGCAATTTCCGGATACTGGCCGCTGGCAAATGTCAGTGGTGTGGCACATTTATATAACAGCATTGGCTTTATGCCGCACGGTTTTGGCGCAGTATTAACCGGTATTTTACTGACCATTTTTTCATTCTTTGGCGCGGAGGTGGTCACCATTGCCGCCGTGGAATCAAAGGACCCTGGTAAAAAAATCAGCCGTGCGATTAATCTGGTGGTTTACCGCATCGCATTATTTTATTTGCTGTCTATTTTCCTCGTGGTGTCGCTGGTGGCATGGAATGATCCGCAGCTGTTAGCCCAGGGCACTTTCCAGTATGTGTTATCGACACTGAATTTCCCCGGTGCCAAACTGGTGGTGGATTTGGTGGTGCTGATTGCCGTGTGCAGCTGCATGAACTCCGGGTTATACACCGCTTCCCGCATGCTCTATTCACTTGGAAAACGCGGCAATGCCCCGGCCTCTTGCGCCACGGTATCCAACGGTGGCGCGCCCCGCGTGGCGGTATTAGGTTCCACGCTGGCGGGCTTTGTCGCCTGTATTGCCAACTACGCTTTCCCGGGAGAGGTGTTTGCCTTTCTGATCTCCACCACTGGTGCGATTGCGTTGATTGTCTATCTGGTGATTGCCGTTTCACAGCTAAGAATGCGCACAGCGATGGAAAAACAGGGCATCACGCCTGATTTTAAAATGTGGTTGTTCCCGTGGCTGACCTGGCTGAGCATTTTGATGATTGTCAGTGTGCTGGGCTATATGTTCTATCTGCCACAGTATCGCTACGAGAGTCTGATGACGCTGATGGTGACGTTTATGGTGCTGTGCGTCGGTGTTTACATTACCGGTAAACGCCGCAAGCAGGCGACATACCGCACAGGAAGGCTGGCTAAAGAGAAAATTCAGGTGGTTCGTCACTCATAATGTGCTGACGGCGTGCGGTGATTGCACCGCACGCCGTCGGGCAGGTTAGCGCACCATCATATTCGCCACTAAGTGTTTACGTCCGCTGTCATCTTCCTCGGTGTAAACCCCTTGCAGCTCCGGTGAGAAGCCCGGCAACAAGTTGATGCCCTCTTCCAGCGCGAGGAAGTAACGCTGCACCGCGCCACCCCACACTTCGCCTGGCACCACGCACAGCACGCCTGGTGGATATGGCAATGCGCCTTCGGCAGCAATGCGCCCTTCAGCTTGCGCAATTGCCACCAGTTCCACCTCACCCCGGATGTAAGCCTGATGCGCATCCTGTGGATTCACTTCGACTTTCGGGAAGCAGGCCTCGCGGAACATCGCTTTCTGCAGATCTTTCACATCGTAGCTGACGTAGAGATCGTGCATCTCCTGACACAGGCGGCGCAGCGTGTAGCCTTTATAGCGCTCGATGTTTTTGCGATAGACGCTCGGCAGCACTTCAGCCAGCAGCGCATCCTCTTTCACATGGTGTTCAAACTGCTCCAGCATCGCCACCAGATGCGCCATCTTCTCCGGATTCTCCGCTGGCGTCAGCAGGAACAGGATGGAGTTGAGATCGCACTTCTCCGGCACGATACCGTTCTCGCGCAGGTAGTTCGCCAGAATAGTCGCCGGAATACCGAAGCTGGTGTATTCGCCGCTGGCGGCATCAATGCCTGGCGTGGTCAGCAGCAGCTTGCAGGGATCGACCAGATACTGCTCGCTGGCGTAACCCTCAAAGCCGTGCCATTTCTCGCCTGGCGCCAGGCTGAAGTAAGCCGGATCGGCGGCGATAACCTCGGTTTCCGCCGACTGCCACAGCTTGCCGTGCACCTTCTCCGGCAGGAACGGCTGAATCATCTCGCAGCGTTCCAGAATCGCTTTACGTGCATCAATACCGATGGTGACGCATTCGTGCCACATGCTGCGTCCGGCTTCACCTTTGTGCATGCGCGCATTGATATCCAGCGCGGCAAACAGCGGATAGAACGGGCTGGTTGAGGCGTGCAGCATAAAAGCGTTGTTGAGACGCTTATGTGGACAGAAGCGCTTCTGACCACGGATGTGGTTGTCTTTCTTGTGAATCTGCGAGGTCTGCGAGAAGCCCGCCAGCTGCTTATGCACCGACTGGGTGACAAAAATGCCGGGATCGTTCTCGTTCAGCTCCAGCGTCAGCGGCGAGCAGCCTTCCATCAGCGGGATAAATTGCTCGTAGCCCAGCCACGCCGAATCAAACAGGATGTAATCGCACAGATGGCCGATGCGATCCACCACCTGACGCGCGTTGTAGACGGTGCCGTCATAAGTGCCAAGTTGGATGATCGCCAGACGGAACGGACGCTGATCTTTGGCGCGATGTGGCGCGACTTTCTGCACCTGTTCGCGCAGGTAGGCTTCATCAAAGCAGTGCGCATCAATGCCGCCGATAAAGCCGAACGGATTTCGTGCCGCTTCCAGATACACCGGCGTAGCGCCCGCCTGAATCAGCGCACCGTGATGGTTGGATTTATGGTTGTTGCGGTCAAACAGCACCAGATCGCCGCGCGTCAGCATGGCGTTGGTCACCACTTTGTTGGCGCTGGAGGTGCCGTTCAGCACGAAATAGGTTTTATCGGCGTTAAACACTTTCGCTGCGTACTTCTGTGCATGCTTGGCCGAACCTTCATGGATCAGCAGGTCGCCCAACTTGACGTCTGCGTTGCACATGTCGGAACGAAACACGTTCTCGCCATAGAATTCATAGAACTGACGCCCGGCCGGATGCTTACGGAAAAACGCCCCGCCCTGATGGCCCGGACAGGCAAAGGTGCTGTTCTGCATATCAACATAGCGCGTCAGGGTATCGAAGAACGGCGGCAGCAGGTCAGACTCATACGCCTGCGCGGCTTCTTCCAGCGCTTCCCACTCTTCCGGTGCACCGTTGATTTCCCCGGTCACGCCCGGCAGCTTCAGCACTTCTTCATCGAACGCGTTGGCGACAAACACCGGCAGATTAAAACCGGTCTGGCGCAACAGCGTTAACACGCCACTGCGTGTATCCGCCAGTGAGACGACCACCGCCGCCACATCGGTAAAATCAGTATTGTCGAGCGTCACCACATCACGCGCGGTGTTCAGGCTCAGACTTGGCGCTACCGCAACGCTGGCAGCAATTTTCAATGGATTCATAACACAAATCCCCGTAATGAAGGATGAGTGGGTGCCAGTGGCACAGCAATGAGGAAAATTCCCCGGCGAATAACGTCTTCGGGCGGATCAACCGCCGCAACCGATAGACATCAGTAAAGTCAGATCGCGTCTGTCTTTAGTCATGTCCAACAGCATAGCGCGTTAAGCTGGCCTCACCGCATGGTGAGCGAGAAATGCGAACAACAGATGACGGAGGGCCGCTTATCGTAAAGCGAACGGAGACAAGTGCAAAAGCGCATTGTACCGAGCATGGTGGCGTCCTCAGGGTGGATGGAATCAGTGGAAAACTGCGGCGCAATGATGGCATCTTTTTTTTACTGGAACAACCCGTTGCAACGAGATTGATACGCATAAGCAACATTCAGCAACCATCTGATTAATAAGTGAATATCAAATCAACCCATGATAAAAACGCTTAAATATCTTTATGTTATGCGAATTTATGCAAGGTGTGTCCGCCTTCGTGTTGCTCCCTGTTTCCAGAGGAGTAATATGGCCCGCACTTTCCTCAATCAGCCGGAGGCTGCATGTTTAAGGCATTAGTCATTGAAAATGATGAGCAGGGATACCGCACTTCCCTGCAGGATCTGTCAGAACAACAGTTGCCCGATCAGGATGTCACCCTCGAAGTCAGCTACTCCACCCTCAACTACAAAGACGCGCTCGCCATCTGCAATAAAGGACCGATTGTGCGTCAGTTCCCGATGGTGCCGGGTATCGATTTTGTCGGTCGGGTGATCAGCAGCCGCCATCCAGAGTGGCAGCAGGACGATGTGGCACTGCTCACCGGTTGGGGTGTGGGTGAAAAGCATTGGGGCGGACTGGCGCAGAAGGCCAGCGTTTCTGGTGACTGGCTGGTGAAAGTGCCTGCGGCTTTAAGCCCGTTGCAGACCATGGCGATTGGTACCGCCGGTTTCACTGCGATGCTGTGCGTGCTGGCACTGGAAAAACAGGGCATCACGCCGCAGCAGGGTCCGGTGCTGGTGACGGGTGCCAGCGGCGGCGTCGGCAGTTTCAGCGTCAGTTTGCTGGCCCGTTTAGGGTATGACGTGGTGGCCTCCAGCGGACGCGCCAGTGACAGCGATTACCTGATCAACACCCTCGGCGCCTCCTCGATTATCGATCGCGCTGAACTGAGTGCGCCCGGTAAACCCCTGGCGAAAGAGCGCTGGGCTGCGGCGATTGATAGCGTCGGCAGCCATACGCTGGCCAATGTGCTGGCGGGCATCAAGCGCGATGGCGTGGTGGCTGCGTGCGGCATGGCGCAAGGCCTGGATCTGCCCACCAGCGTGGCACCGTTTATCCTGCGCGGCGTGGTGTTAGCCGGAGTGGATAGCGTGATGTGCGCTAAGCCGTTGCGTGAGCAAGCGTGGCAGCGTCTGGCTGAACTGGTGGATGGCGCACTGCTGGAGCAGTTGACCAAAGTGATTCCACTGAGTGAAGCACGTGAAGGTGCTGAAGCCTTGCTGGCGGGCGAAGTCCGTGGCCGTCTGATTGTCGATTGCCGGTAACTTTTTGGGCGCCATCAATGGCGCCCCACTTCTACGCCCGCAGCTGAATTTGCGGCCTGCCCTGCTCTTGCGGCATCACCACGTGTAGTTCCGCCTGATACCAGCGCGTCAGCGTAGTTTCCGTCATCACTTCTTGCGGTGAACCCTGCGCCACCAGCTTGCCCTGATGCAACAGCAGAATGCGATCGGACCACAGCGACGCCAGATTGAGATCGTGCAGCACGGTACAGACGCTAAAGCGGCCGTTACGCGTCAGTTTATGCAGCAATCGCAAACTGTACTGCTGCCAATACAGATCGAGTGCCGACGTCGGCTCATCGAGAAACAGCCAGCCACGCGGGCCATCGTCGTACCATAACTGTGCCAGCACTCGCGCCAGCTGCACACGCTGCTGTTCCCCGCCAGAAAGCGAACGATAATCGCGTTTCGCCAGTTCAAGACTGCCGGTAATCTGCATCACTTCCTCGATCACCGCTTTGGATTTGCTGGCAGGCCAGGGCGCACGGCCCATCGCCACCACCTCTTCAGCAGGCAGCGGAAAAGTCACGCTGTTTTGCTGGCGCATCACCGCACGACGTTGCGCCAGCGGTTCACGCGGCCAATCGTTTAACGGGCGATCGCCGAGCCAGCACTCACCCGCTTCGGGCGCCAGAAACCCGGTCAACAGGCGCAATAGCGTGGATTTACCCGCGCCGTTAGGGCCGATCAAAGCGATCATTTCTCCTGGCTGTAAGGTGATCGAGACATCATCAATCAGCGCACGCGTGCCATGACTAAAGCGCAGGCCGCGAGCCTGCATTGAATCACTCATTCATCCCCCTTTTCTGACGCAGAATCAGCCAGAGAAACCATGGTCCACCGATCAGGCTGGTGATCAATCCCACCGGCATTTCCGCCGGGATCACCACCGTGCGCGCCAGCGTATCCGCCAGCAATAGCAAGATGGCTCCCGCCAGTGCCGAACCCGGCAGC
Source organism: Candidatus Pantoea communis (assembly GCF_011752685.1). Classification (NCBI taxonomy): domain Bacteria; kingdom Pseudomonadati; phylum Pseudomonadota; class Gammaproteobacteria; order Enterobacterales; family Erwiniaceae; genus Pantoea; species Candidatus Pantoea communis. The sequence continues at coordinate 26,339 of NZ_VWXC01000004.1, read as the reverse complement.
ATCCAGCGATGATCGCTACCAACACAGAAACGCATCACGTGCGGCACGACTAATCCGACAAAGCCAATAATCCCGCTCACCGACACTGCTGTGCCCACCAGCAGCGCACTCAGCACCAGTAACTCACGCTGGGTGCGCTTCACATCAATGCCCATGTAATGCGCGTCTTCTTCACCGAGTTGCAGCAGGTTAAGACGGCGCGCACGTGACTGGATGGCAATCAACGCAGGAAGAATCAGTACAGCACACACCACCAGACTCGGCCATTGTGCCGCGCTCAAACTGCCCATCCCCCACAGCGCCAGCTGGCGTAACTGCTGATCATTACTGAGCCAGGAGAGCACACCCACCGCCGCACCGCACAAGGCGTTGATGGCAATACCGATCAGCAACAAACGTGACAGATTCCCCAGCGCCAGCCGGCTGAAACTAAAGATCAGCAGCGTGACGACCAGGCTACCGATAAACGCAGCAATCGATGGCAGCCACAGCGCCAGCAACGGCGGCAAACTGAGCGGCACCACAATCGAAACCGCTACTGCTAGCCCCGCTCCACTGCTGATCCCAAGCAAACCCGGATCGGCCAGCGGATTGCGAAACAAACCCTGCATCACCGCGCCTGATACAGCCAATGCCATACCGAGCAGCACCGCCAGCAATACGCGCGGCAGGCGGATGTTCAGCCAGATTTGCCACGACATATCGCTGAGCGGCGCGTGGAACAGCGTGCGCATCGACAGCGGCATGGCACCAAAATTGGCGGCCATCAGCATGCAAACCACCATGCTGATGCCCATCAATAACAGCCAGCGCATCACGACGGTGTTAGTCATGTTTTACCGCTTCGGCGGCCTTACGCAGCTTCACGATGGTCTCCGGCGTATCAAGACCAAAGCCCAACATGGCCATCTCATCGACCACCAGCAAGGCGTGATGCTGGCCTGCAGGTGTTAACGCCAGCCCGGGCAGCGACCAGATTTTCTCTTCGCCGCCGAGGGTGCGCAGACCATCTTGACCGACCACCACCAGATCCGGTGCCGCAGCAACCACACCTTCCTGTGACAGCTGCTGATAATGCGGGATCGCCGCCATGGCGTTGACCAGACCGGCACTGCGGATTGCAGCATCAGCGCCGGTTTGGTTGCCAGCTGCCTGAGTGCGCATGCCACCGTGCGCCATCACAAACAGCACTTTGACTGGCAGTGGCTGCTGGGGAATCTGCGCGCGCTGCTTGTTCACTTTCTCAATCAGCGCCTTCGCTTCGGCATCACGGTGCAATGCTTTACCGATGGTGGCAATCTTTTCCGGGATGGCGTCGAGGCTGGTTTTGCCGGTGACATCCACCACTTTCACGCCAGCGCTCTCGACCTGCTGCAACACCAGCGACGGTTTCGCCAGCTCGCTGGTCAGCACCAGCGTAGGCTTCATCGCCAGAATGCCCTCGGCATTAAGCTGGCGCATATAACCGATATCCGGCAACTTGTTAGCCTGCGCTGGATGCTGGCTGGTGCTGTCGCGCGCCACCAGATCGGCCTGTGCATCTAAGGCATAGATGATTTGCGTCACGTCACCGCCAATAGAGATCACCCGTTCAGCAGCAAATGCCGGCAGTGCCAGCGCGCCCAGCAATAACAGCGTCAGACGTTTCATGCTGTCGCTCCCAATGCAGTGACCTGCTCACGCCAGCGCGCCTGCTCTGGCGTACCTTCACTACGCTGACCATACAGCTGCGCGATCTGCGTGCCATCGGCAGCAAAGAGTTCGAGGCTGGTGACAAAGCCATCGCCACTCGGTTTGCGCGTCACCCAGCTCTCGGCAATGTGGTCCGCCATCAGGTGCAGCGTGAAGGTTGGGTTGAAGATGTTGACCCAGTTGTCCATCGGCATCAGCTTCTCCACCGCACCGGTGAAGATCTGCGTGCAACCCCGGTTGCCGATAAAGATCATGATTTCGTTGCCATCCTGCTGCGCCTGCTCCAGCAGTTGAGCCAGCGAATCGTTGCTGACCTGACGCGCCAGATCGTCCGGCACTGCGTGAAACGCCTGCTGGCGAGAGATATTATGGCGCTTCAGTAAGCCAAAGAACTGATGCACATCGGTGATGGCGCGCCATTCGGCTTCCACTTTATCGGCATCAATGGCGCGGCTGTGTTCTGGTACGGCGGCAGGTTGTGGATCGAGTGCCGCAGCGGCTTCGATCGTGAACTCAGCGATCAGCGCATCCCATGCCGCCATGTCGGTATTGTCGGTGGTGTAGATTTTCAGTACCGCATCCGCGTGGCGATCAAAAATCTGAATACTTTGACGTTCGCCGCGCGCTGTCTGCTCACGCAGGAAGAAGGCGCTGTGCCACTGTGCCGGGAACAGACGCTGATCGAGCGCACGTGGGTTAAGGATCAGCCCGGCATGTTCGCCGAGGTGCAGGTTTTCATATTTGCCGACCTGCTCATGCACCGCATATTCGTTGCGGGTGATGCTTTTGGTTTCGCCAACGGCTTCCAGTGCCTTTAGCAACGCCGGGAAATCTGCTTTTAACGCTTGCGCATCCTGGCCGACGCGCGCTTCACACAGCTGCGCTTCGCCAATGCCCATCAGAGCGGCCAGATCGCGGGCATACTTCTTCGGATGTTCGCCCTTCAGCGCCAGATAGTGATCGTAACGTGGGTTCATTGCTCTTGCTCCATGAAAAGGCCCTGCGCGAACGCAGGGCGAAAAAATGATTAGAAGTCGACGTTCACACCGAGCTGGAAGGTGCGGCCTGGCTGAGTTGCCAGTGCGATATCGTTGCGATCCTGTGCGGTATCGCTGGTCATTTCGCGGCTGCTCAGGTAATCCCAATATTTACGATCTGTCAGGTTATACACGCCACCGCTCAGCTTGACGTTCTTAGCCACCTGCCAATAAGCCGTCAGATCGACCATACCGTAACCCGGCACGCGCTCGTAATCGGTGGTGGAATCGGTCAGTGCAGAACCGGTATTGGTGTAGCTCTGGCGGTTGGTCGCCGTGGCTTTTTTGCCCTTCACGAAAGTAGCCGTCACAGCAGCACCGTACTCGTTCTGCGGCGCATCCCAACCCAGGCCCAGCACCGCTTTCATTGGCGGTACGCTCTCCAGATCGACATAACGGTCACCGAGGTAGCTCGACTTCGATTTACCTTCGTTGTAGCTAAAGGCGAAGCGTGCGCTCAGGCCCTGCACATCTTGATACCAGGTGCCGAAATTCACTTTCCCACTCAACTCAGCACCATAGATATAGGCTTTATCGCGATTCTCTGACTGATAAGTAGTGTAAATGTTGCTCGGAACGTTGGTGAATTTCTCCGGGCTACCGGCACGGGTGTAACGGTTATAGGCAATGAAGTTTTTATAAGCGTTATAGTAAACCGCTGTGTTCATCACCACGCCTTCGGTCGGCTGTCCTTTCAGACCCCATTCGAAGTTGTTGCTGGTTTCGGTTTTCAAATCCGGGTTACCAATCAGCGCATATTGCTGACTACCCGCATAGCTGGAACCGAGGTTCCATGAACCATACAGCTGGCTGGCGTTCGGGAATTGTGCGCCGCGCTTGTATTGCAGATAGGTCATCAATGTTGGCGTGAGCTCATACTGGAATGCCAGTGATGGCAGAACCTGCGTATCGCTATTGCCTGAGCCATAAAGCGTTTCAACTTCTGATTCGGTTAGAACGGTGCTGCCGCTGGTCAGGCTGCTGAGGTTATCAGGCTTGGTATTTTGGTAAGCCACACGTACGCCCGGCACCACCGCAAAGTTGTGGCCATCCAGGTCGAAGTTGATCTTATCCTGCACAAAGCCGCCCAGCGTGTAGCTGCGGCTGTCTGCTTCAGGCTGCATGATTACACTGAAGGTACTAGGCGTCGGTGACTGGCGGAATGGACGTTCGGTTTTTTCCAGACGTCCATTTAAACCGGCAGTCAGCTCATGACGACCCAGTGTTTTAGCCAGGTTGGTTTCAAAGCCGTAGCTGTCAGTGTTGTAGTCCGAGTAAACCGTTTCATAGGCTGACGCACTCGAAGGCATATAGGTGTTGTCATGCGCTTCGGTGTGCTGCCAGTAGACACGCGTGCTCAGGCTGTCGATGAAGTCGTTGTAAGGCGTGTACTCGTCTGCCAGGCTCAGGCCGAAGCGACGGGTATCGCTCTGCTGCTGTGCGGTGCCGTAAACGGTATTGCCTGAAGTATCCCAGCTGTCGTAATGGGTGTGATTGGTTTTATGGTAGAAGTCGGCGGTACCGGTGATTTTATGCGCGTCATTCGGCTCCCACACCACGCTGCCCAGCAGTGCGTCAGAGTGCCAGTTGGCAGGATAGGCGCCACGGCTCGCATCATTGTTTTGCGTTTCCTGGCCATCGCGACGGCTGTAAACAAAGATACCGCGCAGTTCCTGATCGCCTGCTGCGGCAGTGATGCCGTTGTGCCAGCTGCGGTTTGAGGAATCGAAGTCGCTCTGGTAGCCAAAGTAGGTGGTTTTACCGGGATGTAAGTAGTCGTCTGGCGTCTTGTTGCGGAACGATACCGCACCACCAATGGCGGTGTTGGCCTGAGAGACTGAAGTCGCGCCTTTATCAATATCCACGCGACCAAACATGTAAGGATCGATGTAATCGCGGCCAATACCAAAGGTATCCAAACCGGCGCGGCTGACGTAGCTACGGCCAGTGGCATCCGGCAGAGAAACACCGTCAACGTTGATATCGACGCGGTTGCTTTCCAGCCCACGGATGTTGTAGCCGGTGTAGCCCGCGCGATCGAAGCCACTTTTACCTGCAGAAGAGCCGCCGCTTGCACCAGTTGCCGTCACGCCCGGTTCGTAACGCATGATGGTACCGAAATCATTGCCGCCATCCCGCTGCATATCGGCGGCGGTAATGGTGCTTTTGCTACCGGCTTGTTTCTCCAGCTTCGGCGCAGTTACCGTCATAACCGGCTCTGCACTGGTGGATTTGTCAGCAGATAAAGCAAGTGTTGTGTTGTCGCTTGCCGCGTAGCTGCAAGCGGCGTGAATAGCGGAAGACAAAATCGCAACTTTAAACAGACGTTGCTGGGTCATTCCCTGAAAGAGTGAAGACATGCGCGAAATACCTGGTTAATTGTTAGTATTCGCTCACTGGATTGCCGCCAAAAAAACGCGATATGCGTTAATAAACCGTAAAATGTGTGGACTTATTTTATGTAATAAATAATTTCGTCAGGAATGTAATGCAATTGGTAATCATTATCAATAAACTTTACACTAAGATGTATCTTAGACCGCACATTTTGTTAACTTGTTTATAATCAATAATTAAGAAGAGGCGCCTGATGTCGCAAAAACCGGCTGTGACGATTTACTACTGCACGCGGTGCAACTGGCTGCTGCGTTCGGCGTGGATGGCGCAGGAACTGCTGCACACTTTTGCCGAAGATTTGAGCGCGGTGACGCTGAAGCCTGGCACGGGTGGCGTGTTTGAAATCTCGATTGATGGCACGGTGATTTGGGAGCGTAAACAGGAAGGCGGATTCCCGGATGCGGCCGCGCTGAAACAGCGCGTGCGTGATTTCTGCTGGCCAGATCGCGAGTTAGGGCACGTGGATAAGAAGAAGCCGGGTTAATCCCCGAGCGGAGCAATGCGCATGCCCTTAAGTCGCATCGAACATGACAGAATCGCCAGACATAGTGCCCGACGGCTCAACCCTCAGCCTCTTGTTCCAGCGGCCACAACAAGCGATCCTGCGCGGTGCTCAGCGTGACGATGGCAGGATGATAAATGGCAAACGGTTCGGCCAGCGGGCACGCCAGATATTTGCCGTGCTGACTCGGCACGAACTCCGAGCGCGGTAGAAAAGCCGCGCCCTCAAAGCCCTGCTCCATCATCTCCAGCACCAGACGCGGTTCTGACACTTTGATGCTGATATTGATGTGACTCAGGTTGCTAAACAGGGTGTTGCGCAGCATCTCATAAGTGCCTTCACCGCCAATGCGGTGCAGCAAAATTAGCGGAATTCCGTTGAGATCGGTAAAGTTGAGGGTTTTTCCCGCCAGAATCGCGCTGTAATGCGTGGAAACCACGGCAATAGTATCAATCGGTTCCAGTTCGCGCACAAACCACGCCTGGCGATCGTGTGGCACCTGCATCAATGCAATATCGACACGCTGATCGACCAGCATCGCTTCCAGATGGCTGGAATCGGATACCACCACGTTGATATCCCAGTCGGGCCGGTTCTGATAATAATCCATCAGGATCGGGGTGAAATAACGCAGATACAGGTAGGAAATACCGATGGTGACGCGACGCTGCTTGTGAGTGGCAATGGTGACCGTCTGCCGCTTTAAACTGTTCACCTGGCTGAGAATATCGCAGGCGCGGCGATAGAGAAAACTGCCCGCTTCGGTTAACACCATGGCGCGTGGCGTGCGCGTAAAGAGCGGTGAGCCAATCTCCTGTTCTAACTCTTGCAGACGTTTTCCCAACGGCGGTTGTGCGATGTTCAATAGCTTCGCGGCTTTACTGATCGAGCCCTGTTCCGCTATCGTGCAAAAATAATGCAATCGTTTCAGATCCATAATCCCTCCGCGCCCTGTTCGCGCTACTTTACCATGGCCGAAATCGATCCAACCGCGCTGAGCGCAAGCTTAGTGGATATAGATACTCCACAGGTGACTGATCGGCATCACCAGCACCAATGCCGGTAACATATTCGCCACCGGGAAAGATTTGATCCCGGCGATACGAAAGCCCGCCGCCAGCATCACAAACCCACCGGCTGCGGTGAAATCACTCATCATCGGTGCCGTGGTGTGCGGCATAATCAGTACCGCCGCCGAAGCCAGCACCAGTTGCACGATCAACTGTGGAATGGCAATCACCGCCACCGCATAACCGAGCAGCGTGGCAAATATCGCCGCCGTAAAGATATCCATAATCGATTTCACCAGCAGGATATTGGCATCGTGGGTCATGCCTTCGGTCATGGCACCAATAATGCCGGTGCCGCTGGCGCAGAACAGCACCATGATCGCCACATACTTTTCAGTGAACGCTTCACCACTCAATCCACCTTCTGCTGGCTGGCTTTGAAAACGGCTCACCAGCCCTTTCGCCAGATTTCCCAGTCGACCTATCTTCTGCTCCAGATAGGCGAATTCACCCAGCGCCGCACCGAGGATCAGCGCCAGAATCACCGCCGGTAAACTGTGGATCTTGCCGATCAAAACAATGCCGAGGCCCATCGACGACAGGCCGAACGTCATGGGCAACGCGATGCGCAGCCTCTCTGGCACTCTGGTGCCAAGAAAGGCGCCCACCAGCCCGCCAATCAGCACCGCGCTGCCGTTGACAAAGGGTCCCACTACCATAATTTACTCCTTACTTATCGTTATGTTTTTCACCCCAGCGTTTGAGGTTGCCCACATCGAGATCGAACAGATCGAGGGCGCGCGCCACGCTGTGATGGACCATCTCATCCACGGACTGCGGCTGCTGATAAAAAGCCGGAACCGGAGGATAAATAATCCCACCCATCTCCGTGACAGACTGCATATTGCGGATGTGCGCCAGATTGAGCGGCGTTTCTCGTACCATCAGCACCAGCCGACGCCGCTCTTTCAGGATCACATCCGCTGCTCGCGTCAGCAGATTGCTGGTCAGCCCATGGGCAATCGATGCCAGCGAGTTCATTGAGCAGGGCGCCACCAGCATGCCGAGGGTTTTAAACGATCCGCTGGAGATCGACGCGCCGAGATTGCTGATGCTGTGCACCTCATCGGCCAGATCCACCACATCCTGCCGTTGCCATTGTGTTTCCATCGAACGCGTCACTTCTGCGCCTTTAGTCACCACCAGATGCACTTCCACATCCTGATCGCGCAGCAACTGCAGCGCCTTCATGCCGTACTGAAAACCCGACGCGCCGCTAATGCCGACGATAATGCGCCTTCTGCTCACTGCTACCTCACTTACTCAAAATCAGGAAGAAAACGTTTCACATCCACCTCTTTGAACTTCGAGCGTTCAAAGTGCGCCTTCATGTGCCACGGCACGGTGCAATCAAAGATGGTTTTGCAGGTCACGCCCTGTTGGCTAATGCTGGCGCTGTATTCCGGCACCTGTGAGGGATCGAGCGGATGGCAGCGCACACCGGGAATGGTGAGGTGATCGACATCGCCCTGATAGCGGGTTTGCATCGCCCACAAAATGTCGTCGGTATCGAACACATCGACATCGTCATCCACCAGGATCACATGTTTGAGTTCGGAGAAGGCGGCGAAGGCGATCAGTGCCGCCTGGCGCTGGCGCCCTTCATCCACTGCGGAGGCCTTTTTGAACTGGATGACGGCCAGTAATTTGCCGCCGCCAGAGGTGTGCGCATTAACGTTCAACACGCGACCCGGCATCGCACGATCCAGCATATCCAGAATGCTGGCTTCCGTCGGAATGCCTGCCATGCTAACGTGCTCGCCACTCGGGCCTAAGGTGGTTTGCAGAATCGGATGTTTACGATGGGTGACGGCTTTCACCTTGATCACCGGCAGCGCATCCTTGGCTTCGCCGGTGTATCCCGGAAACTCGGGCATCGCTTTACCGGTATTAGTGTTCTGATCTTCCCGCACGCGTACGTTTGGCAGCAGTTCACCTTCAATCACGATTTCAGCATGGGCGATAGCTTTTTCATTGATGCTCACGCACGGCGTTAACTGCACCGGATAGCCACGCAGCGCACCGGCAATGCTGAGTTCGTTGTAGCCCAGCGGCGTGGTCGGCGGTTCAAAGCAGGCGGCGATCTCAATCGCCGGATCGACACCAATACTGATCGAAATTGGCAGCGGCTGTCCGGCTTTTTCCGCTTTTTCACGGAAGGCATCAATATGGCGGCCTGGTGTCAGCCACATCGACAGCTCATCACTGCTCTGGATGCACAGGCGATGAATGGTGATATCCGACTCGTGGGTTTCTGGGTCCGAGGCGTAGCACATGCCCATGGTGAAATAGGGACCGGCATCTTCTTCAGTGTTGGTAGGCGCAGGCAACAGCGTGCGCAGATCGAAAGCCGGATCTTCCGCATAGTGCACCACTTCCTGGCACAGCGGTTTGGTGCTGGTCACCACCGGTGCAATCGCATGGTGAACGGAATCTTTCAGCAGGAAGCCCAGCTTTTCAGGCGGGCAGTTAAGCAGGTGGCCGACGCGCTCACGAGTCGACATCAAACCGGTGACCACGCGCACATCAGGGAAGCCTTTGACCTTATTGAACATCATCGCCGGACCTTTGCGGGTTGGACGTTCACAGGTGCCACCCGCGCCGACATAGCGATAAACACCTGACAGTTCAGCGTGTGGATCGACTTCAGTATCGGTGCTGACAAACTCGCCTTTCAGGCTGGTGAGTAGAGTGATGGCCGAGCGCAGATCGTGCACGGCTGGGGTTTTATTTTCAGACATACTTCTCTCCATAAACGCGTTAACTGCGATGGAGAAAAAGTAGCGCCAAATAAAAAAGTTAAAAACTACCGTTTATATTTACAGGCTAAACCTTTTTGGTATATCTGTAATAATGGATGTTGGGATGTTTTTATTTAATTAAATTCGTAGCAAAAAGGTTAATACCACAGGCAATAATAAAGGCACGATAAGACGCGCCCTTAACCTGTTAACTGTTCGAGATTTTTTCTGTCGCTTCGTTCAGTGCATTAATCACAATATTCAGCGACTCAGGCGAAATATCTTCCTGGGATAAGCGATGATTCAGCGTGTGGCGAATATGATGAATCGCCTGCTCGACTTCCGGAATACTGCGATTATTCACCAGAATCGCCAGCGAGGTCAGCCGCTCAATAATATTGGCAATATTCTCGCCGTTCTCAGCTAATAATGCGCGACCACCCTCATTGAGTGCGTAGGCTTTACGCGATGCATGCGCATCCACCACACGGATCGCGTCCATCTCTTCGAGCAAAGTGAGGTTAGGATAGATGATGCCAGGGCTGGGGGAATATTCCCCTTTGGACAGCTCTTCCACTGACTTGATCAGCTCATAGCCATGCGCAGAACCGTTGGCGAGGAAGTGCATCATTAACAGGCGGATATCACTGGCATCCAGCATCCTTTCACGGCGCTTTTTACGCGCACCTGCACAGATTGCACGTTGTGCATTATCGGACTGCCATGGAAAATCCCGCTGCTGTTTCATTGCCTTCCCTGAGGTCAATTAAGGGAGGTTGATAGTAGTCTGCCGCCTGGCAAAATTCAACACAGGCGGCAGCGGGCGCGGCGAAGTCAGTTATTTCTGATGCCAGTAAGCCACCGCGCGCACGAAGTCGGTGTGGGCACCACGGCGTTGCGTGAAGTAGTCGCTCAGCAGTTTCACCGCTTCACCTTCACCGGTCAGCCAGATGAAATACTCTTCTGTGGGCAGTGAGATCTGATCCAGCTGCGCAATCAGCGGGCCGAGGTTATCTACCTGCATGCTGCCACTGCCGAGCCAGGTCACCTGCACATTTGGCAGATCGCCGAGGTAATCACGCCCGGTGGTTTCATCGGCGTAGGCCAGCAGATGGATCTGCTGCGTCTGCATCTCAGCGTAGCGACGCTTAAAGGCTGGCAGACCGGTCTCATCGCACACGTAAATCTGGCAGGCATAATCCACGGGCACCACACAGGAGCCACGCGGGCCGCCCATGGCGATTTGATCACCTGGCTTTGCCTCATTCGCCCAGCTGCTGGCCACGCCGCCATCGTGAATATAGAAATCGAGCGTCAGGGAATCCGTACCGTTAAACGCCAGCGGCGTGTAGTCACGCGCCGCCGGACGTACGCCACCAGGCCAGACGATCCCTTCTTCGGTCATTTGCGGCAAGGCCAAAGCACTGCCAGCGTTGTCCGGGAAGAACACTTTGATGTGATCGTCGAACGATGGCGAATTGAAGCCCGCCAGATCGCTGCCGGTAAACTCGATGCGCCAGAATTCACCGGCGATTAAGGTTTTGCTCGCCACGGTGATATGACGGAAACGTAATTCGTTGCGTACGCGCTTCGGTGCGCGATCGTTAGTGTTTTTTTGCAAGTGTTCTCTCCAGGCAGATGCATCATGCTGACGTCCCTGCCAATCGGGGTATTTAAAGGATTGCCAGTGCTTCGGCGGCCATTTCCGCGACCTGTGAGTCGTTAGCGCCATGCGCCCCGCTCACGCCAACCGCGCCAATCACTTCGCCGTTAAGCCATAAAGGAATACCGCCTTCCAGCGGGGTGACGCCGGGCGTGGCCAGAAAACTCGGGCTGCCAGCGTTGATGAAGGTCTCAAATTCTTTTGACGGTGCACGCAGCAGTGCTGCCGTGCGCGCTTTGCCCAGCGCCACCGTCGGGCTGATGCCAATCGCCTTGTCGCTGCGATCCAGGCTCACTAACTCGCCCGCACGATCCACCACGGCCACACTGATATGCCAGCCGAATTCTGCTGCGGCCTCAAATGCGGCGTTAATCACCACGCGAGCAGCTGCCAAAGAGATGGTGTGACAAGGGTTTACCAGCGCACTGCTGGCCGATGCTGATTGTTTATCCATAATTTTGCCCCGTACCGGACGTCAGAAGTCCGCGCATGAATCAAACGTTATCGAAAATCATTCTCATCTGACGTCAGGAAGAATAGCTATGATATATCTTCGATGCAATGCCGAAAAATGCTATTGGGAAAAGTTGCAGAATTTTCGGTGCGGCTTGGCAGGTATTAACGCTGAAGGGGTTTCAGGAGAGCACCGCAGCGAGTTCTCCCGCACAGGGAATTGAGTTCGACTAGTGGACAACAGCAAGCAACGATCGCGCCGCAACAAACGTGCGGCGTGTCATCGATATTAACGGAGTAAAGCGCGGTAAAACGGAGGTGAAATCAGGCCTGATGGTTACTGCAGTTGACGAAGCTATTGTCATCCTGGCTGTGCTGCGGCAGCGGGTTATCACCCACAATTTCATGCTGCTGGCAGTGAGTCTGATGAGGATGCAGGCCGCCCGGCGGAGAGAAAGGCTCAGCCATCTGTGCACTTGCCAGCGAGGAAAACGCCACAAGCGCTGTCATGAGGAACAACGGTAAAAGTCGCATAATTTTTTCTTTTTCACTTTAGCGGTCCAGAGCGGACCAGGAATGCAGGTGATTATCCAGCCTGATGTGTGGCGGCTGGTGTTTTACGCGGCCAATCAGGTTTCAATGAAGGATTTTACGCCAGTTACGGCGAATATTTTATAAAATCGTGCGGTTAGTCACAGATAACCGCACGATTTATGCATTAGCAGGTGGAGACCGGAATATAGAAAGTGCCCTGCAGCAAATCGGGCGTGCTGTATTTCAGATCCAGCTTGAGCAGGTCTTTACCTGCCCGGCGCGCCACACCCAGTGCAGGCAAGTGGTTGTAGTAAATCTCGGCGGTAAACGCGTTGATCTCTTCCGGCGTACCGTGCCAGTCAATTTCCGCATATAAACCACTCTCGCCGGTCCAGTTCTGCACATTACGCGGCAGCACATCGGCATACTGACTCTCCAGTGCCTGGAACAAGCTAATGTGCTGCTGATCGGCAGAATTCACTCCCGGACTGAACTGGAAGCCCAGCCAGCCACGGCTGACATGTTTACCGGCAAAGCGGACAAAATCGCGGGTATGCTGCGCGACCACCTGATTATGATGATCGATGTACTCGCCAAAGCGGCACTCCCACTCAATCACTTCACCACACAGCTGCAACTCCGGCTTCTCGGCCAGACGCGCGTTGACCCACGAACGCTGCGTGGAAATACGACTGTGGAAATCCTTCATCAGCATGTCCGGGATACGACGATAGGCGCCGGGCGTCATGGAGAAGTGGCTTTTAAATACCCTCGTGAAATTCTGCTGGTTATCGAAGCCAAAGCGCACGGCAATATCGATCAGCGGCATGCTGGTCAAACGCAGCGCCATCGCTGACATGGTCAGGCGACGCTTGCGCGTATACGAGGCCAGCGTTTGGCCGGTCATCTCTTTGAACATGCGCTGCATGTGCCACTTGGAGTAACCAGATTTCAGGGTAATCAGATCGATATTGAGCTCATCGGTCAGATTCGCCTCTATCCAGTCCACCAGATCGTTGATGTACTGTTTTTTAAGATTCAGGCTGAGCATGATTTTTTCAATCGAGTGATAAGTGTGAAGGTAATGAATTTGCGCGATTAGTCACATAAATATAACAAAAACGTATTACTTACGTAAGGAAGAGTAAAGGCAGCGAGGCGGGAAAAGCATTAATTGCTTAGGTTACTAACGTTTTAGGGTCAATTTTTGCACTGCGATAATGTGAATAAGGTCGCTATTACCAGCGACCTTCACGCAATTTTTGTAACGGGGTGCACACTGTTGCGAAACGTGTTAATTCGCAAACTCAGTGTGTATGCATGCCTGCCGCGTTCATCATCATACGAAACATTGATGCCACCACACCCAGTGCCAGCACGCTTGCGCCATAAATAATGACCAGCCACATCACCCGCTTCCACCATGGCGACGGCGTTACCCTGTCTTTCATCTTGCTGACCTGAATTGGCATATCAATGGTACCCCTCATCGGCTTTGATTTTTCCGCGGAACACGTAGTAACTCCAGAAGGTGTAACCCAGAATCACCGGAATAATCAGTAAAGCGCCCACCAACATAAACGCCTGGCTGCTGGCCGGAGATGCGGCCTGCCAGATGGTGATTGACGGCGGTACGATGTTTGGCCAGATACTGATACCCAGACCGGAAAAACCGAGGAAAATCAGCGCCAGCGTCAAAAGAAACGGTGAGTAATGCGCCTCACGTTTGATGGCGCGCACAATCCCCCACGAGCACAGCACCACCAGTAGCGGAACCGGCAGGAACCAGAACAGGTTGGGACGTGAGAACCAGCGTTGCGCGATATCCGCGTGGGTGAGCGGCGTCCAGACACTGATAATGCCGACCACCAACAGCAGCGTCAGGGTGAGCGGTGTGGCCAGCGCTGACATTTTGCGGTGCAGGTCGTGCTCAGTTTTCATAATCAGCCAGGTGCAGCCCAGCAGTGCATAAGCAATCACTAAGCCAATACCGCAGAATAGCGGGAACGGCGCCAGCCAACTCATCGCTGAACCGACATATTCACGTCCAGACACCGGGAAACCATTGAGGATGGCGCCCACTGCCACGCCCTGACTAAAAGTCGCCAGCAGCGATCCGGCGATGAACGATTTATCCCAGAACGGACGATGCTCTTCAGTGGCTTTAAAGCGGAACTCAAACGCCACGCCGCGAAAAATCAAACCGATGAGCATCGCGGTTAACGGGATCGATAGCGCATCCAGCAGCACCGAATAGGCCAGCGGGAATGCGCCATACAGCGCCGCGCCACCCAGCACCAGCCAGGTTTCGTTACCATCCCACACTGGCGCCACAGTGTTGACCATCATGTCACGCTCGATCGGATCTTTGTTGAACGGCAGCAACAGTCCAATGCCCAAATCGAAGCCATCCATCACGATATACATCAGGGTGCCAAACACGATGATGGCGAACCAGATGATAGAAAAGTCGATCATAATTATTGCTCCCCACGTTTATGGGTATTGGCCGCTGACAGCGGACGAGCCGGAGTGTGTTGCTCACCCGGGCCACCGTGCGCCACTTCTCTACCTTCACCGGTCACCGGGCCTTGTTTAATCAGGCGCATCATGTAGTGATAGCCGACACCAAACACCGAGCAGTAGACCACGATGAACGCCATCAGACTGATGCTCATATGCAGATTGCCATGGGCAGAGACCGCATCAATGGTGCGCTGCACGCCATATACTACCCACGGCTGGCGACCCATTTCGGTGGTGATCCATCCCGCCAGAATGGCGATCAGTCCCGATGGCCCCATCAGCAAGCAGAACCACAAAAACGGCCGCGACTGATACAGGCGCTTCTTCACCCGCAGCCACAGGCTGATCACTCCCATACCGATCATCAACAAACCGAGCGCTACCATCACGCGGAACGACCAGAAAATCACCGTGGAGTTTGGGCGATCCTCTTTCGGGAAGGTTTTCAGTGCCGGGATCTGCTTCTCGAGGCTGTGCGTCAGAATCAGGCTACCGAGATAGGGAATCTCCAGCGCATATTTGGTGCGCTCCTGCTCCATATCCGGCACACCGAACAGAATCAGTGGCGTGGCTTCACCCGGCTTGTTTTCCCAGTGCCCTTCTATCGCCGCGATTTTGGCTGGCTGATATTCCAGCGTGTTCAGGCCATGCGCATCGCCGAGAAACGCCTGAATCGGTGAGACGATCAGTGCCATCCACAGCGCCATCGAAAACATCTTGCGCACGGCTGGGTTGTCATTGCCGCGCAGCAGATGCCAGGCCGCAGAAGCGCCGACAAAGAAGGCACTGGCGAGGAAAGCCGCGGTGGACATATGTAGCAATCTGAACGGGAATGACGGGTTAAAAATGATCCTGAGCCAGTCCTGCGGCACCACAACGCCGTTTTCGATGATGTAACCCTGTGGGGTATGCATCCAGCTGTTACTGGCCAGAATCCAGAAGGTCGAGAAAATGGTGCCTAACGCCACCATGCAGGTGGCGAAGAAGTGCAGACCGGGGCCGACGCGGTTCCAGCCAAACAGCATCACACCGAGGAAACCCGCTTCGAGGAAGAAGGCGGTTAATACTTCATAGGTGAGCAGCGGACCGGTGATACTGCCGGCAAACTGCGAGAAACCACTCCAGTTAGTGCCGAACTGGTAAGCCATTACCAGCCCGGAGACCACGCCCATACCGAAGTTTACGGCAAAGGCTTTAGACCAGAAATGATAGAGATCGCGATAGGTCTCGTTGCGGGTTTTCAGCCACATCCCTTCGAGCACCGCCAGGAAACTGGCGAGGCCGATGGTGATGGCTGGAAAAATAATATGGAAGGAGACAGTAAAGGCGAACTGTATCCTTGCCAGGTGAAAGGCATCTAATCCAAACATTGCTTACCTCATTGCCACAAAGTGCACTGGAATTTTTACTTATAATGAACCACAGCGTGCGGGGAGTTATTTCGTCTTATCGAATGAAAGGTCGCACTAATGTAAAGGGAAGGCGCCAGAACGAAAATAAACAGAGGAAGTCTGTAAAACTATAACAGTGTTTTTTGATGGCGATCATTGTCTCGATCAGAGACTAATTGATTGATATGACAGCCAAAGGTTAACAACCCTCACTTATTGTGACGATATTGTTATTGTTCCATAAGGCAGAACTTCAGCGTTAACAGGTAAGCACTTCATTTGATTATTATTATATACAGACAACAGAAAGGTTAATTAACTTTCTCGCTAAATGGCGTGTCAATAATTTCAGACAATATGGCGTTATCCCGATTGTTAATTAAAATGGCCTGTTTTTAATACCAAACGATATATTTTTCCAGACCTGCACTCAGCGCATCGCGCTCTCTTCATTCTTAACGCTTTGCGGCATAGCGTTTGCAAGCATTAACCCGCTGTGCTTTTTTAGAGCAGCAAAGCCATCGGTTAATCAGCGAAGGAGAGGTTATGACCCGTCTTACCGCACAGGATTTTCCCCAGGAACTGCTTGAGTTATATGACTATTACGCGCACGGCAGGATCAGTAAACGTGAGTTCATCACCCTGGCCGCCAAATTCACCATCGCCGGTATGACCGGTGCCACCCTGCTTACCGCCATGAGCCCCAACTATGCACTGGCGCATCAAGTTGAATTCACCGACCCCGAGATCAAACCCGAATACATCCACTACCCTTCCCCGCAGGGCCATGGCGAGGTGCGCGGCTATCTGGTGCGTCCGACTAACGCTAGCGGCAAAGTGGGTGCAGTGGTGGTAGTGCATGAGAATCGCGGACTGAATCCGTACATTGAAGATGTCGCACGTCGCGTGGCCAAAGCCGGATATATCGCGCTGGCACCGGACGGCCTGAGTTCAATGGGCGGTTATCCGGGTAATGATGAAGAGGGTCGTGCAATGCAGGCCAAAGTCGATCCCACTAAGTTGATGAACGACTTTTTTGCTGCCGTTGATTTCCTGATGCACCACGAAGAAGGCACTGGCAAGGTGGGGATCACTGGCTTCTGTTACGGCGGCGGTGTGGCGAATGCTGCTGCGGTGGCCTTCCCCGAACTGGCTTGTGCAGTGCCGTTTTATGGTCGCCAGCCCAAAGCGGAAGACGTGCCGCGCATCAACGCCCCGCTGCTGCTGCACTATGCCGCGTTAGACAAAGGCATCAACGAAGGCTGGCCAGCGTATGAAGAGGCGCTGAAAGCTAACCATAAAACCTATGAAGCCTATATCTATCCCGGCGTAAATCATGGCTTCCACAACGACTCGACCCCGCGTTATGACAAAGCGGCAGCAGAGTTAGCGTGGAGCCGGACATTGGGGTGGTTTGAGAAATATTTGCACGGCTAATAACGTCAGTACCCAACAGCGAGACGCGCAGCGAGGACGGCCTTCAGGCCGCCCTTCTTCTCCCCTCTACAGCGCGAAATGCCGTAATGCATCGCGGTTAATCTCAATGCCTAATCCCGGCCCATTAGGGATTTGCACCCACCCTTTTTGCTGCACAATGGGCTCAGCAATGATGGCCTGTCGAATCGGATGCTCGGTTTGATCGAATTCAAGCAGCGGCTGAACCGGCTGTAATGACGTGGGCGTATGCGTGGGCACTGTCGCCATCCATTGCAACGAAGCTGCAATACCAATGCCGCTGCCCCAGACATGCGGATTGACGCGCACACCAAAAGCCTGCGCCATGTCAGCAATCTTCTTGCACTCTGATAAACCACCGGCCGCACAAATATCGGGTTGGATAATATCCATCGCCTGCTGTGTCAGCACTTCGCGGAAACCATAGCGGGTGAATTCGCACTCGCCACCGGCTACCGGGATATCAATCGCGGCTTTCACTGCACGGTAGCCGGCTAAATCTTCCGGCGGCACTGGCTCTTCAAACCAGCCAATATCCAGCTCTTCCACTTCCCGGCCAAGCCGAATGGCGGCTATCGCGTCATAGGCATGATTTGCATCGATCATTAGCGCAGCGTCTTCGCCAATGGTGTCGCGAATGGCCCGCGTCACGGCCGCATCCTCACTCACGCCAAATCCCACTTTGAGCTTCATTGCCTGGAATCCCTGCTCTATGTAACCCGCCGCTTCTTCGCACAAATAGTGCAGCGGATCCCCACTGTCACGCCGATACAATCCGGTGGCGTAAGCCTGCACTTCGGTTCGCGTGGCGCCACCCAGCAGTTGATAAGTCGGGACGCCAAAATATTTACCGCGCAGATCCCACAGCGCGATATCAATGCCGCTTAATCCCTGAATCACCACGCCTTTTTGGCCGTGGTCGCGCAGTCTGGCGTAAAGTTCCTGCCAGAGAAACTCGCTGCGCAATGCATCTTCGCCAATCAACATCTGCCCGAGTTCCTCCACCACCGCTTTGGTGATGCGCGCCGGACCGTAGCACTCTCCCCAGCCAACCAGCCCCTGATCGGTAACGATCTCCACCAGCATCGCGGTGCGGGTATCATAACGGGCACGTGAATAGGCGAACGGTTGGCTAAGTTTGGCACTCAGCAGATGCGTGTTAACGGCGGTGATTTTCATGATTGTGGCTCCTGCGGGGTGTCAAAAATTTCACTCATGATGCGTCCATCGAGATCGCGTGTGTTAAGGCCAAGCCAGTGCGCCAGCGTCGCCGCCGGATCGGTCATGCGGTAAGGCCCTCGCTGCTGTCGCGGATGGTAGTAACCTTGTCGAATGCCTTTGCCCCATGCCAGCATCACGCCATAGTTGGAGCCAAGCGCGGTTTCTGCGGTGGGTTTCTGCGGGCCATGATTTGCGCCAGGCTCCTCCACCGCACAGATGTCTTCACCCGTCTGACTAACGCCCCAGACGAAACCGGTGTTGTAGGCAAAGACAATGTCGCCTGAGCAGTCGCCCCAGAATCCCAGAGCCACTGCATCGTCACGTCGCAGCGCGATACTCACCGCGTTACGCACGCCATCGCCCTCCTGCACCTGCCAGCCGCTCAGTGCCTGCAGGGTTCGAGCGCAGAGATCGTCAACCTGCTGTGGTGCAACGACGTCATGATTCACGAAGATTTCCAGGCCGCCACGCTCTGCTTTGAGATAGAGCGGCGAACGGGTCATATCTGGCAAGCCTTGCGCGTCCAGCACGGCCAGCGCCTGCTTTTGCAGATAACGATAGATGTCGCACATATAACTGTTGGGCACAGCGCCGTGATCGGAGGCGAGCATCACCAGCGTTTCCTCGTCCGTTTCATCCAGTAAGCGGCCAATGCTGTGATCAAGGATTTGGTAACTGCGACGCATCACCGCGTCGTATTGCTCTGCCTGCTGTGCATCAAAGAACGGAGAGTCTGGATCGGTCTGCCCAAGGCAGTTGTGGTGCGATTCGTCCACCAGTCGGTGCACCGTGGCCCACAATGCAAACCCCTGGCGTTGCGTTAATTCCAGTGCGCTATCCACCAGCCACTGTGACTGCTCATCGCCCTCCTGCCAGGTTGCCGCCAGATAAGGGGTATGTGGCGCCGCTTTTGCCACCCATTTGCTGAAGAAAGGTGTTTGCTGCTGTAAATAACGCGTATCACTGCTTAGGGCATCGGTACGCGTTACCTGGCTTTGCAAAATTTCGATATTGCCCTGCGCATCGCATTCACCGCAGTAAAAACGCACGCTGCCAGGAATGTCATCGGCGGCAAGCGACAGCCAGGCAGACCATTCTCCGATCGGCAGGACAACCCGCTGTTCACCGAGCAGCAGGGAGGGCTGTCCCTGCTCAACCTGCAGCGTTAACGCCAGCTCATCACCCTGCCCGCCGCGTAACCACAGGACATAACCCTCTTCGCTCACCTCAAGCGCCTGCCACGCGCCTTTATTGTGATACGCCAGCGCACTTTTCGGTGGCCAGCCCAGCGTTTGTTGCTTTGCACCGCCCTGGCCTAAACGCTCGCTGAGGCGCGTGGTGTGTCCCATTGGCCGGAATATCTCGCCCGGCCACGGCTGAGCACGTCCCCAATAGGGCGCAAAGCTGAAGTGGTCGCCATCGGCTTTAACGCTTTCCGGAAAATGCACCAGTGCCGCACGCTGTCCAGCCTCTTGCAGGGTCGCCAGCAAGTTGTGGCTTTGCTGATTGTCGGGCGGCATCCCCTGGCCAATCCAGCTGGTGCCGGGACTCTGCCCGGTCAGAAAGGTCACCCAGTTCACATCGCCCCATGCCGAGATAAAGGGCAGCAACTCCGCTGCAGAACCCTGCTGAAACATGCGGGCAATGTGGGGCAGCGCGCCCTGTGCCACATAGCGTTGCAGCAGCGGCATCGTCAGGCCGTCAACGCCAAAAATAATCGCCTTGCGCATCGTAACTCCTGTCAAAGAGAGGGCGTGAGTCGCACGCCGGGAGAGGGGAAGCCGGGCTGCTGCATCAGCCCTTCCAGAATACTTTGCAGGCTACTGCGGATGTGTAGTCGCATCGCCTGTTCGGCCGCATCGGCATCGCGCGACTGCATGGCCGCTAAAATCTGACAATGCTCGAGCCAGGATTGCCATTTACGGCCTGGCAGATTCATCGCGATAACGTGAAACAGCTGAAGACGATCCAGATAAAGCGTCATGATGCTGCTGATATAAGGATTGTCGGCGTGCGCAAAGATCAGCGTATGGATCTCATCACCGGCATCGGTAGCATTCAGTTCATCGTCACGCAGACCTTGCTCCAGCGCGGCCAGCTTATCCGCCATCACCGCCAGCTCATGATCGGGTGTTCGCTGCGTCGCCTGCCGCGTGGCAATCCCTTCCAGTGCCTCACGAATGACAAACAGCTGTTGAATATCCTGCAATTTGATTTCGCTGACGAACCAGCCTTTGCGTGGCGTCAACTCCACAAAGCGTTCCTGCTGCAGGCGATACAGCGCTTCACGTATCGGCGTGCGACTCATGCCCAACTGGTCAATCAATCCCATCTCTGTCAATGAGCTACCCGGAGCCAGCGTCAGTGACAAAATCATCTCTTTGATACGCCGATACGCTATTTCGCTGAGCGAAGGCTTGTAGCCAGGACTCTCCATTACGCTTCCTCCCCAACATCGCGCAGTTCAAAACGTTTGATCTTGCCGACCATGAACAGATAGAAAAGGATCACTGCCACCGCATGCGCGATCACAAACCACAACACGCCGTTGAAAGATCCGGTGAGTTGCAGGATGAAGCCGATGATGATCGGCGTGGTGATGCTCGACGCATTGCTGAAAGTGTTAAGCACGCTGCCGGATAAACCTGCGATCTCTTTTGGCGCGGTGTCAGCGTTGACCGTCCAGCCCATGCCGCCTATGCCTTTGCCGAGGAAAGAGGCCGCCATAATCGCGATAACGGCGGTTTCTGAGTCGGTGTAATTACACAGCACCATGACGCAACACAGCAGCATGCCGCAGACAATCGGCAGTTTGCGCGCCAGTGACAGCGACATCCCGCGACGAATCAGCACATCTGACAGGAAGCCGCCCATAATGCCGCCAAGGAATCCGCATACTGCCGGAATGGCCGCGACAAACCCCGCTTTCATGATGGTCATGTGCTTTTCTTGCACCAGGTAAACCGGAAACCAGGTGATGAAGAAGAAGCCAATCGCGTTTAAGCAATATTGCGCAAGGTAGATGCCCAGCATCATGCGGCTGCCGAGCAATTGCTTCAGCCAACTGAGGCGCGGCTTGTGCTTATCGCCATCCATATTCACCAGCGCCCCACCCTGCTGCATATGATCCAACTCAGCCTGGTTCGTCATCGGATGGGACAAGGGATCGTGCACCAGTTTGCGGAATAGCGGCAGGAAGGCGATGCCGATCAGACCCAGCACAGTAAACACCGAGTGCCAGCCGTAGGTATGTGCCAGCCAGCCCATCAGCGGGGCAAAAAATACGGTGGCACCGTATTGCGCGGAGGCAAAGATCGCCGCCGCCGTGCCGCGCTCAGAAGCCGGGAACCAGGCTGCTACCAGGCGACTGTTCGCCGGAAATGACGGTGATTCCGCCGCACCGACTAAAAATCGCAGACAAAACACCACCACGACCGCCGCCGCGCCAGTGACAAAACCCGCGAGACCCGTCATCAGGGTGAACAGCGACCAGAAAAAGATGCTCAGGCTGTAGATCAGTTTCGAGCCGTAGCGATCCAGCAGCCAACCACCCGGCAACTGGAACAGCACATAGGCCCAGCCGAATGCCGAAAAGATCACGCCCATGTCTACGGCGTTGAGTCCGAGATCTTTTGCCATCCCCGGCCCCGCCAGCGAGATCGAGGCGCGGTCGGCATAGTTAATCAGCGTGACAAAAAACAACACGGCGACCACCAGCCAGCGCACGTTCGTTCTGCGTGCACTGATCGCCTTATCCAGCGTTATCGATTTAGATTGTCCCTGTGGCATGACGTACCTCATGACGACAGCATTAACCTTTTGGCCGTGGTGTTTTTGGCCCCGTAACGCATCAAATTCAAGTTGGATGCGGATTGTATACAACGTAGATACAGGCTGGAGAGCGCGCCAGCGGGGTTACGGGTAACCGCCGTTTTTTGGTCATAAAGTGTGAGAAGGATCGAGAGATTCAGGGGGAGATCAGGAAAAAATGTGAAAGTGATCAGGGTAAAAAACGAGTGGGTCGGCACTCTGCGCCGACCTCGCGATTCAGGCGGATTGCGCATCCTTCACAATGCGGTGCACATTGCTTTCCAGCCAGTCGGCCAGGCCAATCACGTGCCCTTCAACTTCACGTCCGAGCGGCGTCAGTCGATACTCCACATGCGGTGGCACCACTTCATAGGCGATGCGCTCGATAAACCCATCTTCTTCCATATAGCGCAGCGTTTGCGCCAGCATGCGTTCACTGACGCCACCAATCTTCCGGCGCAGCTCGCTAAAACGCAGCGTTTCTTCGCGCAGCGCTAATAATACCAATACGCTCCAGCGGCTGGTGATGCGCTTGAGCACGTCGCGTGAAGGGCAATTGACGTTAAGCAGCTCGCCGCGGATAAATTTATTACTCAATTTTTCAGACATTTATGCTGCCTCTTCCAAACTAACAAATCTGTAAGTACTTACTAAAAGTTAGTTTATCCCTTAGGCTGATTTCATTCCAGCTCAAACTGAAGGAGAACATCATGATTGCGATTACCGGTGCCACAGGCCAACTGGGCCGTTTGGTGATTAACGAGTTACTGAAAAAAGTGCCTGCCAGCGAAGTGATTGCGGCAGTGCGTTCACCTGAGAAAGCAGACGATTTGAAAGCGCTGGGCGTGACGTTGCGCGCGGCGGATTACAGCAAGCCAGACACGCTGAAAAGCGCGTTCAGCGGCGTCGACAAACTGCTGCTGATCTCTTCCAGCGAAGTCGGCCAGCGTGAAGCGCAGCACCAGGCGGTGATTGATGCGGCAAAAGCGGCGGGCGTGAAGTTTATCGCTTACACCAGCCTGTTGCATGCGGACACCACCACGCTGGGTCTGGGCGTCGAGCATCGCGCCACAGAAGCGATGCTTAAGGCCTCAGGCGTGCCCTATGCCCTGCTGCGTAATGGCTGGTACACCGAAAACTATGCCGCCAGCATTGCCCCAGCGCTGGCGCATCACGCCTTTATTGGCGCGGTCGGTGAAGGCCGCATCTCATCGGCCGCTCGCGTGGACTATGCCGCCGCCGCCGCTGAAGTGATCAGCCGTGACGATCAGGCTGGTAAAGTGTATGAACTGGCTGGCGATGAGAGCTACACGCTGGCCGAGTTCAGTGCTGAGATTGCTAAACAGTCTGGCGAGCAAGTGGATTACATCAACCTGCCGCCTGCTGAGTTTGAGGCAGCATTGAAAGGCGCCGATTTGCCGGATGCGTTGGCAGAACTGCTGGCGGACTCCGATGCCGGTGCCGCACAAGGCGGGCTGTTTGATGACAGCCGAGCGCTGAGCAAACTGATTGGTCGCCCGACCACGCCGTATGCAGAGGTGATTAAAGCCACACTGGCGAAATAATGCCTGTTCAGGCCAGCGAAAGCTGGCCTGATTCCCGTCACGTATGCCACCAAATGATCAAAGCCAAACGCGGTATTTAAGCCAAATAATGGCGATTTTCTTATTTACAGATAATTCTGTGCACTGATTTGAACCAGTATTTAAAACACTGCTTTCACTTCCTGAAATATAGCTTGTTGTAATCGCTGTAAATTCACTAAAAAGCCGGATCAATCGACAAGATTTATTACGTTCATAGATATTTCGCATTGTTGTCTCAGCTATTCAAAGCTCTATAATTTGTGCTTTGAGCAACCAGGCAATTTCAGGAGGCCGCTATTAATACTAACCACCAGCAACGTCAAGCTTTCGGGGAACACGAAGCCAATGCTGATCTGGGGTATCAATACGATCCTCACGAATTTATCCGCGAAGGCATGGAGGATTCCGAGCCGGAACCGGAGCTGATCCAGGGTCTGCCCGCGCCAGATGCGCTCACCCCTGCCGATCGCTACCTTGAACTGTTCGAGCACGTGCAGATGTCGCGCATATTTCCGGACGGAAAAACATTCCCGGACTGCGCGCCAAAATATGATCCGCTGGATATATTAATCCGCTATCGTCGCACTCGTCGCTCGGCCGAATTCGATCTCGAAAAATTCGTGCACGACCATTTTTATTTGCCGCAGGTGAATGAAAGTTTTTATGTTTCCAATCCAGATAAATCGCTGACGGAACATATTGACGAGCTGTGGCCGGTGTTAACTAAAATGCCGCAGCAGCATTTACCGCACTCATCGCTGCTGCCGCTGCCAAAACCTTATGTGGTGCCCGGCGGACGCTTTGGTGAGACCTATTACTGGGACTCCTATTTCAGCATGCTCGGCCTTGCCGATGCCGGGCGTGACGATTTGCTGCGCGACATGGCAGATAACTTCGCATGGCTAATCGATAACTACGGCCACGTGCCAAACGGCAACCGGACTTATTATCTCAGCCGCTCACAGCCGCCGGTGTTTGCCCTGATGGTGGAGCTGTTTGAAGAGGATGGGATTCGCGGTGCCAAACGTTATCTCGACCAGCTGATGAAAGAGTATCAGTTCTGGATGGATGGCGCGGGCGAGCTGATGCCACATCAGGCTTATCGCCACGTGGTGCGCATGCCCGATGGCTCGCTGCTCAACCGCTACTGGGATGACCGCGACACCCCGCGCGATGAGTCGTGGATGGAAGACGTGGAAACCGCCAGCAAATCGAGCCGACCGGCTAATGAGGTGTACCGCGATTTGCGTGCCGGTGCCGCATCGGGCTGGGATTACTCCTCGCGCTGGTTGCGCGATCCGCAACGTCTGGCCAGCATTCGCACTACCCAGTTTATCCCTGTGGACCTGAATGCGTTTCTCTACAAGCTGGAACTGATGATCTCCACCCTGTCGCATGCTAAAGGCGAAGAGCTAACGGCGCTGGCGTGGCAGAAAAAAGCCGATACGCGTAAGCAAGCGATTCATCGTTATCTGTGGGATGACACCGCAGGCGTGTACCGTGATTACAACTGGCGCGACGAACGCTTTGGTGCCTTCACGGCAGCGGCTGTGGTGCCGCTGTTCCTCGGCCTGGCCACGCCGGAGCAGGCACATCTGCAGGCGGTGGCGCTGCGCCAGTTGCTGCTGACGCAGGGCGGTCTGGTGACATCGATGGTAGAGAGCGGTGAACAGTGGGATAAACCCAACGGCTGGGCACCATTACAATGGATGGCGGTAGTGGGTCTGAATCATTACGGCGAAGAGACGCTGGCGACAGAGATTGCCGTTAACTGGCTGACCACGGTGAATAACTTCTATTCGCTGCATCACAAGCTGGTGGAGAAGTACGACATCAGCGGCGATCGCGCCCGTCCGGGTGGCGGCGGTGAATATCCACTGCAGGATGGATTTGGCTGGACCAACGGTGTGACCCGCAGGCTAATGTCGATGTACGGACATCTGCTGGCGGATTAAAACAGAAAGGGCGCATCAGGCGTAATGCTTGTCAGTTAAGATCTTAATGGAGGCCGCAACGGATAACGTTGTGGCCTCTTTTTTACCGCCCTTGGGTAATGCCGCACTCTTCTTTCCGGCAGCACCAGCCCTGGCGCCATCGCCATTATCTCTTCCATTATCCGCGGTATTTTTCCCCCTGAGATGCCCGGTAGCAGGCTCAGATGACTTCTCAGATACAGTGCGGACTGCTTAAAACTCATCTGATAAGGTTCCACGCCTTTCAGGCTGTACGCCATCTGCGCCATCATGAACCTCAGAAGGTTA